>NZ_CP100454.1:3000000-3300000 GCF_024228315.1 Halomarina pelagica | reverse complement strand
ACCCGAGCGAGGGGGCGGCGAAGATGGCGAGCGAGTTCGTCGACGTCCCGCTCATCAACGCGGGCGACGGGGCCGGACAGCACCCCTCCCAGACGCTGCTCGACCTCTATACGATCCGCGAGAACGCGGGGCTGGACGACCTCACCATCGGGATCATGGGCGACCTGAAGTACGGCCGGACGGTCCACTCGCTCGCGTCGGCCCTCACGAACTTCGACGCCCGCCAGCACTTCGTCAGCCCCGAGAGCCTCCGGTTGCCGCGGTCGGTGCGCTACGACCTCCACGAGGCGGGCGCGCAGGTCCGCGAACACACCGACCTGGAGGAGGTGCTCTCGGAACTGGACGTGCTCTACGTGACGCGCATCCAGCGCGAGCGCTTCCCCGACGAGAACGAGTACCGCGCCGTCGCGGGGCAGTACCGGATCGACGAGGGGACGCTCGCGGCCGCCCGCGAGGACCTCGTCGTGATGCACCCGCTTCCGCGCGTGGACGAGATCTCGGCCGACGTCGACGACACGACTCGCGCGAAGTACTTCGAGCAGGCGCACAACGGCGTCCCCGTCCGCATGGCGCTGCTCGACGCGATGATCGGGGGTGAGGACCGATGAGCGACGACACGCTCCGCGTCTCCAAGATCCGCGACGGCACCGTCATCGACCACGTCCCCGGCGGGCAGGCACTCAAGGTGCTCGCCATCCTCGGCATCGACGGTTCCGCCGGCGAGACGGTCAGCGTCGGGATGAACGTCCCGAGCGACAAGCTCGGCCGGAAGGACATCGTGAAGGTCGAGGGCCGCGAACTCAGCCAGGCGGAGGTGGACGTCATCTCGCTCATCGCGCCCGCCGCCTCGATCAACATCGTCCGCGACTACGAGGTGGTCGAGAAGAACCGCGTCGTCCGTCCCGACCGCGTGGAGGGCGTGCTCGCCTGCCCGAACCCCAACTGCATCACGACGGGAGACGAGCCGGTAGCGTCCGCCTTCGAAGTCCTCGACGCCGGCGTTCGGTGTGCCTACTGCGACACGATCATCCGACGGGACATCGCCGACCACATCTGAACCGTTCAGTCGACGAGGGGGAAAGATTATGATCCGTCGCGGCGATCGATCGGTCGATGTCCAAGAAAGTACTCGCACTCGTCGCACTGGTCACTATCGCCGTCGCGTTCTACGTGAAGCGATAGCCGAACGACCCGAACAGACGACCGGACCGAATCCTTCGGACACGTCCCTCCCCGGGGCGCGGTCCCCGCCGAACGAACCACTTAGGCGTGCCCCCGCGCAAGCGGAGGGCATGTACGGCGTCGTCACGCGCAACCCGCCCGAACTGGAGTGGGAGGAGTTCGACCGGCGGTTCTACGAGGCCAAGGACGTCTCCGGGCGCGCCTCCGACCCCGTCCCCGGGGCGGTGAACATGGTCTCCTGCTTCGCGGACAACGCCGCGACGCGGGCCGAACCCGACCTCCTGCCGGTGAACGACGAGGGACAGCCCGCCACGCGCGAGCGCCAGTTCTTCGACTGGTCCTACGTCTGTCCCACGCACGATACGTACCGCGAGGGGTTGTTGGAAACGATCGAGGACTGCGCGGCGGTCTCGCCGGACGTTCGCCTCGACGACGTGGGCTTTCCCCGCCCGGAGTACTGCTACTGCGATCGGTGTCGGCGGCGGTTCGAGGAGAGCGACTTCGAGGATCGCTTCGAGTGGCGCGCGCACGTCATCGAGGAGTTCGTCGCCGAGGCGCGCGAGCGCGTGCCCGGTCGCCTCCACCTCACGCTCTACCCCGACCCGTACCCCGGGCACCTCCGGGAGCGCGCGGGGCTCGACCCCGCCGCGCTGGACGACTACGTGGACGAGTTCGTCGTCCCGATCTACGACATGGCCTACTCGACGACCTACTGGCTCGAGGTGATCGCCTCGGGCTTCGTCGACGAGCTGGTGACGCCGTTCTCGATCGAGCTGTACGCCGTCAACGTCGACGTCGATCGCCTCATCAAGGCGAGCGAGGTGGCGGACGCCTACTCGAAGGACGTGCTGTTCGGCTACGACGCCGCGAACGCCCGCGCCGCCCTCCGGCGGATGGACGCCGACGCGCGCCCGGGAGAGACGTTCGGTCCGGAGTAGCGGCCGATCCGTCCCGAGTAGGGGACGATTTACCCGGTCGGGGCGGGAGACGGTCACGCGAACCGGACGAACCGGTGCGGCGAGGGCGAAACGATTTAGCGGTGCTCGTGCAGTGTGCACGCATGCCAGACCCACGGATCGTCGCGGTCGGCTGTTCGCCGATCGGTCGCACCGACCTGCCCGGCCGGGACCTCTTCTCGGTCGCGCTGGCGGAGGCGTTCGAGGGGCTCCCCGACCCCGCGGAGGTGGTGGAGGCCCTCTACGTCGGCAACCAGTCGGAGGCGTACGAGCACCAGATCATGTACGGGACGCTCCTCGCGGAGTGGGCGGGGCTGCGGAACGTCCCCGCCGAGCGCGTCGAGGGCTGTGCCGCCGCCGGGGCGCTCGCGCTCCGCCACGCGGTCGAGGACGTGCGTCGGGGGACCCACGAGGCCGTCCTCGCCTGCGGCGTCGAGAAGATGACCGCGGGCGGGACGGCCGGCGCGACCGACGCCCTCTCCGCGGCGTTCGACCGCGCGCTCGAACAGCGCTCGGGGATCACCGCGCCCAGCCAGTACGCGCTGCTCGCACAGCGGTACCTCCACGAGCATGACGCGACCGAGGCGGACCTCGCGCGCATCGCCGTGAAGAACCACCGGAACGCGGCTCGGAACCCGCGCGCGCAGTTCCGCCGCGAGATCGACCTCGACGCCGTCCTCGAGTCGAACTACATCGCGCCGCCGCTGAAGCTGTTCGACTGCGCGCCCGTCTCCGACGGGGCGGCCGTCGCGCTCGTGACCACGCCGGAACTCGCGGACGACCTCGTCCAGCGCGACGAGCAAGTACGGGTGGCGGGCGTCGGCGCGGCCGCGAACAACATCGGCGTCGCAGCGCGGGACCTGACGTTCGTCGAGGGGGCGAACGTCGCCGCCGAGCGGGCCTACGGGGAGGCGGGCGTCGGACCCGAGGACGTCGACCTCGCGGAGGTCCACGACGCGTTCACCGTCTGCGAGGCGCTCCTCTCGGAGGCGGTCGGGTTCGCCCCGCGCGGGCTGGGCTACGAGAGCGCGCTCGACCCGGCCGAGCGCTCCGACGGCTGGACCGACGTGCGCCTCAGCACGAGCGGCGGGCTGAAGGCGCGCGGCCACCCCATCGGCGCGACGGGGATCGCCCAGGCCGTCGAGGCGTACGAACAGCTCACCGGCCGGGCCGGCGAGCGACAGGTCGAGGACGCCCGGACGGCGCTCCTGGTCAACGAGGGCGGCGTCGCCGACGCCGTGACCGTCTCGCACGTGGTGACCGCGACATGACCGGACCGCTCGCGCCAGACGACCTCGACGCCGACAGCCCGTTCACCCTGCCGGGGTTCTTCGCGGCGCTCTCCGAGGGACGGCTCCTCGGCGCGACCTGCGGGGACTGCGGGGCGGCGCTCGTCCCCCCACGCCCAGCCTGCTACGCCTGCGGGAATCGGGCGGTGGACGTCGAGGAACAGCCGCGTTCGGGAACGGTCGTCTCCCACACCGAGGTCCGGACGCCGCCGCCGGCGTTCGCCGACCTCGCGCCGTACACCGTCGCGATCGTCGAACTCGACTCCGGCGCTCGCCTCACCGGCCGGGTGGACGCGCCGTACGACGCGGTCGAGATCGGCGCGCGGGTCGAACTCGTCGTCCGGGAGCCCACCGACGCGGAGCGGTCGGCGGCGCTCTCCTACGAGAGCGACTGGCCGATTCACGCCTTCGAGCTGGTCTGACGTGAACCGACACGGCGCGCTCGACGCGCTCACCGTCCGCGCCACCGCCGCGCTCGTCGGTCCGCGGATCTTCTCCCGGCGACTCGAGAGCCCGCCGCTCGCGGAGCACCTCGACGCGGTGCGCCTCGACCGCCCGCCGCTGACGCCGGGGACGCACGAACTGGTGGCGCGGACGCTCGTCGGGCGACTGCCGCTCGGGCTGGTCGTCGCGGAGTGGCACGGCCCCGACGCGCCGACGCTCCTCTACCACCACGGGAGCGGCGAGCGGCCGGACGCGGACGACGCCGCGACGAACTCGTTTCGCGACGTCGTCCGTCCCGCGGACGGACCGCTCGGCGCGAACTGCATCGCGATCAGGGCGGCCTTTCACGACGTCCCGTCGATGGCGTACCTCGCGGCGATGGAGTCGCTCGACAACTTCGCCGCGATGGTCGCCGCGTCCGCGGCGCTCGCGCAGGCGGTCGTCGAAGGACTCGACGGTCCCGCGGCCGTGTCCGGTATCAGCCTCGGCGGGTTCGTGACGAACTTCCACCGGGCGGCGTTCGACACGGCGGACGCGTACGTCCCGATGCTCGCGGGCGCGGCACCGGATCTGCTGTTCACCGCCTCGGCGTACCGCCACCTCACCGCCCCGGAGGCCCGGTCGCGCCCGGGGGTGCTGCGCGAGGTTCTGAACTTCGAGGCGGCGTACGACGACGCCGAGTCCGGGGGCGTCGCGCCGCTGCTCGCGCGCTACGACCGACTCGTCGAGTACGACGAGCAGCGCGGGTGCTACGACGGGATGGACCTCCGGACGGTGGAGAAGGGGCACGTGACCGCCGCCGTCGCCCACGACGCCCTGCGGGCGCACCTGCTGGACGCGTGCGCCGACGTCGGCGCGGCGAGGTGACCGCGTGCGGGAGTCGTCGGGGGCGACCCGGCGGACCCGTCACGTGCGTCGCGCGGTCACAGCGCCTCCGCCCGCCAGGCGAGCAGTTCCTCGCGGTCGCGCGTGTCGGCCGGGAGGTCGGCGAACCAGCGCGCCTCGCTGATCTCCCCGTCGGGATCCGTCACGGTCGGCTCGACCGTCTCCGCCCGCGCGGCGAAGACCGGGAGGACGCCCCACGTCTCGTAGTTCCCGTGACGGAGTTCGACGCGGGTGAGCATCGCCAGCCCCTCGTAGGTCACCTCGACGCCCGCCTCCTCCGCGAGTTCGCGCCGGGCCGTCTCGCGGAACGACTCGTCGCCGTCGACGCCGCCGCCCGGGAGAACCCACATGTCGACCCCCTCGTGGCGGACGAGGAGGAGTTCGCCCGACTCGCGGTGGACGACCGAGTGAGCGCCGTAGGGCGCCCCCGTCGCCCGGATGCGCTCCGCGAGCGTCTCGAACCGCCGGCGCGAGACGGCGCGCTCTCGCGTGAACTCGAGGGTGCCGTCCGAGTGCTCGCACAGTCGGTGGTACGCCCGCTCGGCGCGCCGGGACGCCTCGTCCGCGAGGAACCACAACTCGTCGAGCGTCACGGTGAACCCCCCGCTGTCCCGTGATCGTTCATCGTCTCGGGTACGTCGAGCGTCGGGAATAAGGCTTCGTTGCCGACCGGAGCGCGGGAGGCGTCACAGACTATCTTAACGCTCTATAACGTAATCGTTCGCTTAACTATTAATGAGGTCTTAACCAGCTTAGATCTCTGAACTATCTGAAGTCGGATCGATGTATCGACCGGCTACGGTCGTCTCGCGGGGCGAACTCGGCGGGTGCGGCCTCGTCGAATTCGATCGCCGGGGTAACCTTTACGCCGCTGCTGCTCGGCTACCTACGTAGCGCATGGCAGTCATTGCCGAAGTCGCCCTTCCGCCGGACGGCTTTCCCCTGGGTACGCTCCTCACTGCCGATTCGGACGTACACGTCGAGTTCGAACGGATCATCCCGACCGATGGTGACGCCATGCCGATCCTCTGGGCGTGGGGGAGCGACATGGAGGCGTTCGAACGGCGGCTTCGAACCAGTGACGACGTGGGCGAGCTGACGCGTCTCGTCCGGACCGACGGACGCACCCTGTACTCGGTCACGTGGTGCGGCGAGGCGAAGGGGTTCATCGACGGGCTCGCGGTCACCGATGCGCTCATCCTGCGCGCGCACGGTCACGACGACGAGAGCTGGCACTTCCGCCTGGTGTTTCACTCCCACGAGACGCTCTCGGAGTTTCACAACCACTGCCTCGAGATCGGTCTGTCGTACACGCTCGGTCGCGTCTACACTCTGTCCAATACTGGAACCGAGGGCGGCGGCGTCTCCCTGACCGACGAACAGCGGGAGGCCCTCTTGCTGGCGCTCGAAGAGGGGTACTTCGACACCCCGAGCGAGGTGACGCTCACCTCGCTCGCGGACGAACTCGGCATCTCCCAGCAGGCGCTCTCCCAGCGCATCCGCCGGGGTAACAAGGCGATCCTCGAACACGTCCTGCTGGGCGCTTCGAGTGCATCGGTCGAGTGACCCCGTCCAATCGTAAATATACCTTGTTGGAACAAGGCAGAGACAGATCCTGGCGGCGAATGATGGTTCGCCGCAATGGCCGTCATCGCCGAAATCTCCCTCTCACCGTCCTACTTTCCGCTGGGTTCGATTCTGAACGACGCGCCGGATCTCGCCGTCGAGTTCGAACGGATCGTTCCGCTGGGGAGCGGCTCACTGCCGCTCTTCTGGGCGAAGAACGGCGACCTGGAGGCGTTCGAGCGGCGCGTCGAGGAGAGCGGACAGGTGACCGAACTCACCGCGCTCGAGCGGTTCGACAACCGCGTCCTCTACGCCGCCGAGTGGAACGAGACGGTGCGGGACTTCACCGACGCGCTGACCGTCACGGACGCGGTCGTCCTCCAGGCGCAGAACCGAAACGAGAGCTGGGACCTACGGCTGATCTTCCCGACGCACGAACACCTCTCCGAGTTCCACAACGCCTGTCTCGACGGTGGCATCTCCTACTCCCTCGGCCGCGTCTACACGTTGAGCGATCCGATCCTCGAGAGCGATCCACTCGACGTCACGCCCGAACAGCGACGGGCGCTCCTCCTCGCGCTCGAACGCGGATACTTCGACACTCCCAGTCAGTCGACGCTTTCGGATCTCGCGGACGAACTCGACATCTCCCAGCAGGCGCTCTCCCAGCGCATCCGCCGGGGTAACAAGGCGATCCTCGAACACGTCCTCCAGGGGGAGGATCGTCGGTGACGAGCGCCGGACGAGCGGACCGGGGACGCCCGCGGTACGGGGGCACTTCAACGGCTGGACGTAACAAGGGAGAACGTGTTTGGTCCGGCGGTCGGTCGTGGGAACGTGAATCCTGGTGAATCCGATCGCCGCGAGGCGATCACCGGAGGTACGGCCGAGATCCCGAGCCGGGTCCCCCGGGACGAGTTGCTCGACGTTCTCGCCGACGCGAACCGACGCCGCGTACTCGCCCGTCTGAGCGCCGCGTCGGACGAAGTCGTCACCCTCGACGCCCTCTGCGAACGGCTGTACGAGCACGCCGCTCGCGAACCCGAGACCGACCCGGAGAGGGACCGACGACGCCTCGCGATCCGCCTCCACCACACGATCCTCCCCCGACTCGACGAGGCCGGACTCCTCGAGTACGACCCCCGTCGGGGACGGATCAGGTACGCCGACCGGCCGACCGTCGAATCGTTGCTCGACGAGATAGAGGCGCTGACCGACGAACTGACGGACGAGCCGGAGAAGTAGCGCTCTGACCCCGGACGCGAGCGACGTTCTCGACGCGGCGATCGTACGACGCGCGATCACGACCACGACCACGACTATCCCCACGACCATCCCCACGACCACGACCGCGAGCGGGACGTTCGACAGCGTCCCCCGCCGAGAGACGCCGACCCCCCACCGACGACGATATACGGTCCCCCCGGTTAGCCTTCGGGGATCATGGGGGGTACTGTCGCGGAGGTGGAGATACCGGCGAACGAATTCGCGTTACGAGAGACGCTCGAGACGTTCGAGGAGGTCGAGTTCGACATCGAGCGCCTCGTCGCCCACGACATGGACCGCGTCATGCCGTACGTCTGGGCGCTCGGCGCGGACTCCGAGGCGCTCACGGCGACGCTCGACGCGGATCCCAGCGTGGAGAACCTCCGGCTGCTCGTCGACGGCGAGGAGGAACAGCTCTACCAGATGGAGTGGATCGATCGCATCCAGTCGCTCGTGCACCTGCTCGTCGAGGAGGACGCGACGATCCTCGCCGCCGTCGGAAAGGGTGACGTGTGGCGCTTTCGCGTCCTATTTCCCGAACACAGCGCCCTCTCGCAGACGTACGAGTACTGCGAGGAGAACGGTCTCGCCCTGCGGTTCACGCGGATCTACCGGCTGGACGAGGGGCGTCACAGCGAACTTGGGCTGACGAAGATGCAACAGGAGACGCTCACCACCGCGGTCGACCGGGGCTACTACAAGGTCCCCCGCGACGTCACCGCGGCCGAACTCGCCCACGAACTCGGCATCTCCCACCAGGCGCTCTCCGAACGCCTCCGCCGGGGCCACGAGACCCTCATCAAACACGCGCTGATGACGGGCCACGGCGACGACGGCGACTGACGGAGTCGGCGACACATCGATGGATCCACGACGAATCGCGATCGATCGACGGTGAATCGACGGCGACGGTGAATCGACAGTGAATCGACGCCGGATCGACGCCGGACCGACGCCGGACCGACGCCGGATCCGTCGTCCGTCGGGCAAATCACGGCCTTTTTGTCCCGGCCTCGGGTACCACCTCGTATGGCATTCGAAGAGGACGACCGCGTCGTACTGCACGACCAGCACAGCGAGTTCGACGGGCGGACGGGGACGATCACGCAGGTCGTCGAGAACATGTTCGGGAACGCCACCTACACGGTGAGCTTCGAGGACGGCCAGGAGCAGGGCGTCCCCGAGGACTCGCTCGAGGCCGCCGACGAGAGCGAAGCGAGCGAGGAGTAGCGCCGCGCGGATGTCGGGCGTTCCCTTCCACTACGTCGACCTGCAGGCGTTCGCCTACGCGACCGAGGACGAGCGACGCGTCGAGGACGCCCTCCGGACGTTCCTCCCCGAGGAGTTCCCGATCGAGCGCGCCGAGAACGTCGGCCACCACGGCGACCGCATCGTCGTCCGCTCGGCGCGGGTCGAGAACGCCGACGGCATCCGTCACGTGCTGTCGCGACTGGCGACCTCGGACGACCTCGACCAGATCCTCGGCCAACTCGACCGACGCGTCACCGAGGACTGCGAACTCTACCTCTACCTCGACAAGCAGGCGGCGTTCGGGGGGCGGGTCGCGCTCGGGAAGGGCATCTCCTTCCGGGCCAAGGTCGAGGCGTACCCCGCGCGGAAGGACGCCGCCGTCGAGAACGCGCGGGAGACGCTCGCCGATCTCTGAACGGTCGCCGATCGATCCCCGACCGACGGCGCTCGACGATCGGAGGCCGCCCCGAAACCGCCGGCACCCCGATAAATATCACCTTGCCCGTTGTTTTCACGGCGTAACAGGCTCGTAACTATTCGGACGTCGTCCGTCGGATCGGACGGCCGCGCGAGTCAGGCGACCACCGTGACGAGCGCGGCCGTCCGGCGTGGCCCGGCACGCCGGACCACTCTTTCCCGGGACCGACGCCGCCCGGAACGCAACCGTCAAACCGTCCACCGCGGAACGGGGGGTATGTACGAGGCCGTCCACGTCCGCCCCGACGGGGAGAGCACCGTCGCCCGCATGGCGCTGACCGCCGCCGAGCAGGGATACGAGGGGCTCGTGGTCCGCAACCACGGCGACGCGACGGCCGACTACGACGCCGAGGCGATCACCGCCGAGTACGGCGTCGACGTCGTCGACGGCGTGGAGGTGCGCGCCGAGCGCCGCTCGCGGGCGGCCGGGTTCGTCACGAGCCACCGGACGCGACGTACGGTGGTCTGCGTCCACGGCGGCCCGCTCAACCGGTTCGCCGTCGAGGACGAGCGCGTGGACGTGCTGGCACACCCGATGGACGGCGGCGACGTCAACCACGTCCTCGCCCGCGCCGCCGCGGAGAACGGCGTCCGGATCGAGTTCGACCTCTCGCGGGTGCTCCGCGCCGACGGCGGCCCGCGGGTGCGAGCCATCGCCGACCTGCGAAAGCTGCGCGAACTCGTCGCGAAGTACGACGCGCCCCACGTCGTGAGCGCCGACGCGCGGGGGCACCTCCAACTGCGCGCGCCGCGCGAACTCGTCGCCGTCGGCGAGGTGATCGGCCTCGACGCGGAGTGGATCCGCGAGGGGTTGCGCGAGTGGGGTCGACTCGCCGCCCGGAACCGCGAGCGGCGGTCCGATTCGTTCATTGAGCCGGGGGTCCGACGTGGGAGGTATGAAGAGGACGATTGAGGAACACGCCGACCGCTTCGACGAGATCGCCGCCGACTACGACGACTCGCAGAACCAGACCGAGGAGTACCGGGCGTGCGTCTCGCTCGTCGTCGACTACGCCGACCCGGGGCCGGACGACGTGGTCCTCGACCTCGGCTGCGGGACGGGGGCCATCGGGCTGGCGCTCGCCGGGCGCGCGAAGCGCGTGGTCGGCCGCGACATCAGCGAGGGGATGATGGAGCGCGCCCGCGAGAAGGCCGCGGACCTCGGCCTCGACAACGTAGAGTTCGGGAAGGGGACGTTCCGCGACCCCGCGTACGACGGGGCGGTCGACGTGGTCGTCTCCAACTTCGCCATGCACCACCTCGCGGACGAGGAGAAGCGCGAGGCGATCGAGGCGATCGCGGCCCTCGGCCCGCGGCGGTTCGTCCTCGGCGACGTGATGTTCTTCGGGTCGCCCGATCCCGAGAACCCGCTGTACAGCCCCGAGGTGGACGACCCCGCCACCGTCGGGATGCTCGCGGACGCGCTCACCGACGCCGGGTTCGCGCTGACCGCCGTCGAGATGGTCCACGAGCAGTTCGGCGTGCTGGTGGCGGAGCGGGCCGAGGCGCGCGAGTAGCCGCTACCCCACGAGTGGGTTCTCCGCGCGCCGTACGGAGTCGGGCGTGGCCCTCTTCCGCTTCGAGCGCTCGCGAGGGACGGCTGTGGGACGTTCGAGTACGACGGCGCGACGGCCGGACCGTCACTGCGCCGAAAAAACGTCGTAGGCGCGGTCGTTGATCGTGGGATTTCGACGATCGCTTCGTGTCCGAATCCGCCCGGGCGCGATGCATCGGATGGCACACGTAGCGGAAGCGCTGCCCGACGGACCCGGTGATCGATCGCTTACTGCTGATGATTTCGTCCGGGGACCGCGCCTACTATCGGGAGGATAGGCCGGAGCAAGGACCTTCGCGTGCGAGCGTACCGGGCTTTATGTCCGAGACGTGCGCCGCCGCCGCGAACCGTCGATCCCTCGAGCGCGGGAGGTCCCCTCGCTCTCTATCACGTGCCGGGGTCCCGGGGCCCGATCAGGAGCGTGTTTCGGACGAGGTTCGCGGACGCACGCCGGAGCCGCTGAGAGACGGCGTTCGAGGAGATACCGAGGATCTCCGCGAGGTCGTCGGTCGAGACAGTGCGCGGGATTTCGAAATACCCCCGATCGAGCGCCGTCACCAACGTTTCGTACTGCTCGGCGGTCAGGCCGTACTCCCGCCGGCGCGGTTCCGTCGGGCGGTAGAGCCTGTTGACCTCGAACGCGTGCCCCTGCTCGGTGAAGTGGCGCTGGAACGTGGCGACCTGTCCCTCCTCGGCGAAGCGGAGCTTGAATCGCCAGCGTCGGGACTGCGCCTCCGCCTCTAGGATGACCGCGTGCTGGTCGATCATCTCGTTCACGAGTTCGATGACTCGATCGCACCACTGCACCTTGTACAGCACGCTGCCGTCCACTGCTTCGATGACGGCGGCGTCCTCGACCGTCGGATCGTCTCGGAGCGCCGCGATGAAGGCCTCACGATCACCGCCGCTCGCCCACAGGAATGGGAGGGCCCACTCGGCGCTGTGCGTGGCCACCCGTTCGGCCTCCAGTGCCGTCTGCGGGTTGTCCTCGAGTGCTCCTCGGAGCGCGAACGACTCGGTCGGGACGGTACAGTCCGCGATTACGCTCATACGCCCGTCTCACCTCGGAGCCGGATAACCTCCCGGCTTACCGCTCAGTTCGAGCGAACGTCCGGGCCGCTCACCACCGCCGAGGGAAGAGTACACGGGGAGTTCGCCGTCCCGGTGCCGAATCACACCGGTCGTAGGACCCCGCTCGTACAGTCGGGGCACGCTCTCGCCCCCTCGTGTGCGAACCGCCGAACCATCGCCCCGCACACGTCGCAGCCGTATAACCGAGCGCCGCCCGAACCGACGGACGGACGCCGGCGGCGCTCGGCCGCGAGCGCGCGTTCGAGCGACGCGATTCCGAGCGATTAAACCCCCGCCGACGCCGACTTCGGGACGTGAGACACCTCCCGAAGCACCTCCGCCCGCGCTGGCGCTACCTCGGGGTCGGTCTCGAGGGCTGGCCGGACGCCGACTTCGACCGCGGGGCGTTCCAGCGCGAGGTGTGGTACGCCGCGCAGAACCTCGTCGGCGACGCGGGGAGCGCGGCGCTCGACCTGAGCGTCTACGGGTTCGCCTTCGAGGACGGCGCGGGGTACGCGGTCGTCCGCGTCCGGCGCGGCGAGGTGAGCCGGGGGCGGGCGGTCCTCGCCTGCGTCCGCGAGGTGGACGGCCACCCGATCGGCGTGACCGTCCGGGGAGTCGGGGGGACCGTCCGGGCCTGCGAAGAAAGGTATATACGGCGCCCGCCGGAACTTTCGGAGGAGAACACCGTCGCGTTCGAGGGCGCCGAGCGGCCGGCAGTCGCGCGGGACGACCGCGTCGACGTGCGGGTCGAGTCGGGGTTCGCGGGGGCGACAGGACACGATCTCAACTAACGATGCAGGGTCAAAGTCAACAGCAGGCCTACGACCGGGGGATCACCATCTTCTCCCCGGACGGACGGCTCTATCAGGTCGAGTACGCCCGCGAAGCCGTGAAGCGCGGGTCCGCAAGTATCGGCGTTCGAACGACCGACGGCGTGGTCCTCGTCGCGGACAAGCGCATCAGTTCCCCGCTCCTCGAAGGATCGAGCGTGGAGAAGCTCCACAAGGCCGACGATCACATCGGCATCGCGAGCGCGGGCCACGTCGCCGACGCCCGACAGCTCATCGACTACGCCCGTCGGCAGGCGCAGATCAACCAGCTGCGCTACGGCGAACCCATCAGCGTCGAGACGCTGACGAAGGCGGTCACCGACAACATCCAGCAGTACACGCAGGTCGGCGGCGCGCGCCCCTTCGGCGTCGCGCTCATCATCGGGGGCATCGACGACAGCGGCCGTCCCCGCCTGTTCGAGACGGACCCGTCGGGCACGCCCTACGAGTGGAAGGCGCTCGCCGTCGGCGCGGACCGCAGCGCCATCGAGGACTACCTCAAGGAGCACTACCGCGAGGAGATGGACCTCGACTCGGGCGTCGGCCTGGCGCTCAACGCGCTCGCGTCCGTCAGCGACGACGGACTCCGATCGGACGGCCTCGGCATCGCCACCATCGACGCCGAGACCGAGCAGTACGACGAGTTCGACGAGGAGAAGATCGCGTCCTACCTCGAGGAGCACGACCTCCTCGCCGACGAGGAGCAGTAACCGCGCGGTCGCGTCCGATCGCGCCGCGCCCGGCGCTGGCGTCGCCGCTCGTCGGTCCGCGTCGAGACGGCTCGCCGCCGAAGAAACACACTTTAGGAGCGAAGCGGTATTCTCCGTCATGATTTCCCTCGACGAGGCGGTGACGGCTCGACTCGAATCGCACGGCGCTCGATTCGAAGTGCTCGTGGACCCGGACGCCGCGCTGGCGATCAAACGCGACGAATTCGACGGGGAACTGGAGGAGGTCATCGCCGCCGAGGACGTCTTCGAGGACGCCTCGCGCGGCGACCGGCCCGCCGAGAGCGATCTCGAGGACGCGTTCGGGACGACCGATCCGATGGAGATCATCCCCGAGGTGATAAAACGCGGCGAGATACAGATCACGGCCGAGCAGCGCCGCGAGATGCAGGAGCAGAAGCGCCGCCGCCTCGTCGACCGCATCGCGCGCAACGCGGTCAACCCGCAGATGGACAACGCGCCCCACCCGCCCGAGCGCATCGAGCGCGCGCTGGAGGAGGCGGGGTTCACGGTCGATCCGATGCTCCCCGTCGAGGGACAGGTCGACGACGCGCTCGACGCGCTCCGTCCGATCATCCCCATCCGCTTCGACGAGGTGGTGATGGCCGTCCGCGTCCCCCCGGAGTACGCCGGAAGCGCGCAGGCGCGCATCCGTCAGTTCGGCGACCTCCAGCGCGAGGAGTGGCAGAACGACGGCTCGTGGGTCGGCGTCGTCGAGTTCCCGGCGGGGCTCCAGAACGAGTTCTACGACCTGGTCAACGAGACGTCGAGCGGCGAGGCGGACACGCGGATCATCAAGGACGAGGACGAACTGAGCACGCGGTGAACCGAGGCCGCCTGCCCCCGCCGCTCGTCCGTACCACCGACGCTATCGGGGCGACCTCATCGCGATCCGAGGGTTGAACCGGCAACCGCGACGGCGAAGCATCCGCCGAGGAGCGCGACCAGACCGCCGAGCGTCGTGGCTCGCGTCGGACGATCGATCGGGGCGAACGCGACCGCCGGTGAGACCGAGAGGGTGACGAGCGCGCCGGCGGCGAGGACGGCCGCGAGGACTGCGAGGTTCGCGTACGGGGAGTGGACGGGCATCGGTCTGTGGATTCGCTGATTCGGTAAAAGCTTTCTGTCGTCGGGTCGGGGTCGGTCGTGGCGATGTGACGGTGCGGACGACGGCGCTCACCCTGCCCTGAACCCGAGGAGGAACCCCGCCGCGAACCCGCCGGTGACGGAGGCCGTAGAGAGGAGCGACGTCAGCCAGGAGGGGGGCGCGTTCGAGGACGCGGCACCGCCGGCCTTCAGGAGACCCGCCGAGAGGCGTTCCCAATCGACGACGAGGATCCGCTGCGATTCGAGGTACTTGAACAGCGCGAGCTGGACGCCGACGAGGACGGCGACGAGCTTGGCGACCTTCTTGGCCGCGAACCCCGTCACCGCCCCGACGACGCTTCCCGCCCCGAGGTCGAGGCCCAACTGCGCCACGTCGACATTCATTGTTTCGTGATACTACACGCGGAAGACATATAAGGCTCTTTCGGCGAACGGCCCCGGAGTTATATACGAGGCTGTCGTACCCTCGTGCGAGTGACTGGCGCACAGAGAGACCCCGAAACGGCCGTCATCGCGAAGCGGGTCGACCGAGGGACGCCCGACACGGAGGAGGTGCGCGAACTGGCCCGCGCGGCGGGCTATCGCGTCGCGGGCGAGGTCACGCAGACCCGCAAGGAGGACCCAGCGCTGTGTCTCGGCGAGGGGAAGGTCGACGATCTGGCGGCGCTCGTCGCCCGGACGGACGCGGGCGTCGTGATCTTCGACAATCGCCTCGGGCCGTACCAGACGTACAACCTCGGCAATCGACTCCCCGACGGCGTCGAGGTCGTCGACCGGTTCCGACTCATCCTCGACATCTTCGGGCAGCGCGCGCAGACGCGCAAGGCGCAACTGCAGGTCGAACTGGCCGAGTTGCGATACGAACTGCCGCGCGTCGAGGCGAAGGTGAGCCTCGCGAAGCGCGACGAACGCCCCGGCTTCATGGGTCTCGGCGAGTACGACGAGTCCCGCGAGCAGGACATCAAGTCGCGGATCAGCCGCATCCGCGAGGAGCTGTCGCAGATCGAGCGCGACGAGGAGCACCGCCGCGAACAGCGCCGCGAGTCGGGGTTCGACCTCGTGGCGCTCGCGGGTTACACCAACGCCGGGAAGTCCACGCTCCTGCGCCGCGTGGCGGCGGATCTCGACGTGGACGAGAACGACGACCTCCACCCGGACCTCGACGCGACCGCCGAGTCCCAGGACGAGCTGTTCACCACGCTCGGGACCACGACCCGCCGGGCGGACATGGACCGCCGGGACGTGCTCGTGACGGACACCGTCGGATTCATCTCCGACCTCCCTCACTGGCTGGTCGAGTCGTTCAAGTCCACGCTCGACGCCGTCTACCGCGCCGACCTCGTCCTCCTGGTCGTGGACGTGTCGGAGCCGATCGAGGAGATACGCGAGAAGCTCGTCACGAGCCACGACACGCTCTACGAGCGCAACGAGGCCCCCATCGTCACCGTCCTGAACAAGGTGGACAAGGTCCCCGAGGAGGAGGTCGAGGAGAAGAAGGCGGCGCTCTCGGCGCTCGCCCCCTCCCCCGTCGCGGTGAGCGGCAGGGAGGGGACCGGCGTCGACGACCTGCTCGACCGAATCGACGCCGAACTCCCGCCGTACGAGCGCGAACGGCTCGTCCTGCCGATGACCGACGAGACGATGAGCCTCGTCTCGTGGATCCACGACAACGCCGTCGTCCACGCCGTGGACTACGGCGAGCAGGTGGTCGTCGACTTCGAGGCCCGGCCCGTCGTCGTCGAGAAGTCCCGGGCGAAGGCGGGCGAGTTACCCGTCCCCGCCGAGTGACGTCGCTTCCGAACCGTCGACCGCGCTCCGGTCGGGGCGGCGACCCTCCCCCGACCGATCCGACAGGGCCTTTCCGGCCCTCCCCGACGGTTCCGCCATGCCGTACGACCTGCGACCCACAGAACGCGAGTTGAGCGAGGCCCGCGGGCTCGCGACCGTCACGCTCGACGCCTGCGAGCGCGAGTGTCCCCTCGAATCGCCCCTCTCTATCGCCCTCGGGTGGAGCGACGGGGAGACCGTCGTCGAGGAGTTCGGCGGCGTCGCCGGGACGACCTACCCGGACGGCGAGGTCGAACTCGCGTTCAACGCGAGCGTCGAGGGCTGGGCGGACCGCCTCGGTCCGGAGGCGGCGCGCCTGTACGGCGAGGCCTGGTACCGCGAGCGTGTCGAGCGCGTCGCGTTCCGCTGGCAGCGCCTGCTCGCGTTCGCCGCGGGCGACCGACTCGCCGCCCGCGTCGTGCCAGACGCGCCGCGACCGTGGCACGGGACCGACCCGGACGCGCTCGACGCGCGGTGGACGGCGCTTCGCGAGTCGCTCGGCTCGTCCGAACCGCCCGTGATCGATCGCGCGTTCGGCGGCGTGGCGGCCGCGGTCGGCGGGGAACTCGCCCCCGAGGGCGACCTCCCCGCGCTCACCGATCTGACGCGGACCGACGTTCGGAAGGCGGGCGACGCCGCCCTGCGGTAGTTACGAGAGCGACGACAGCTCCCGCTTCTCCTTCGCGACGACGCGCACGTTCTCGACGCGCGTACCGGGGTACTGGCCGTCGTCGTCCTTCTCGGCGGCCTTCACCATGTCCCAGACGACGTTGAGGCCGGTCGTGACGCCCGAGAGCGCCTCCATCTCGCAGCCGGTCTTGCCGGTCGTCTCGACCGCGACTTCGAGGAGCACGCGGTCCTCGCGCACGTCGAACTCGGTGTCCACGTTCGTGATCGGGATCTGGTGGCACATGGGGATCGCCTCCCAGGTGTGCTTCACGGCCTGCACCGCCCCGACGCGGGCGGTGGCGAGCACGTCGCCCTTGCCGATCTCGTCGTTTCGAACTGCCTCGACGGTCGAGGGGCTGAGTCGGATCTCCCCCGCCGCGACCGCGCGTCGGGCCGCGTCGGGCTTCGCCCCCACGTCCACCATCTGGACGTTCCCCTCCGCGTCGGTGTGGGTCAGGTCGCCCCCGTCTCCGTCCCCCGCGCCGCCTTCCCGTTCGGTCATCGCTCCCCCCAGATCGCCGTCGGGATGGCGTCGAGCAGGTCCGAGGCGAGCAGGCCGTCCCCCCGCGACTCGTCGAGGAGTTCGGCGGCCCGACCGTTGACGTAGGGGGCGACGCACGCGGCGTCGAACGGCTCCCGCGTGGCGAGCATCGCTGCGGCGACGCCCGCGAGCGTGTCGCCGGTGCCGCCGACGGTCATCCCCGGGGTCCCCACCCGGCAGATCCGCGTCCGCTCGCCGTCGGTGACGACGTCGTCCTCGCCCTTCGCCAGCACGACGTGGCCGAGGTCGGCCGCGAACGCCTCGATCTCCTCGGCGCGCGCGCGGAGGTCGTCCGCGTCGGGACCGCCCATCTCCGCGAGTTCGTGGCGGTTCGGGGTGCAGACGAGCGTCGCGTCAGTGTCGACCTCGGGCACCACCGACAGGGCGTCGGCGTCCACGACCGCCCGCCCGTCGAAGGATTCGAGGAACCGCTCGACGGCCGCGAGCGTCTCGTCGGCGGTGCCGAGTCCGGGACCGAGGACGACGACGTCGTCGTAGCTCGTCGCCGTCTCGACCAGCCCGTCCACCCGTTCTGGGGTGAGCCGGTCGCTCCCGTACGGTTGAACGATGAGGTCCTCGGCGTACCCCTGGATCGGCGTCTTGACGGACTCGGGCACGGCCACGAACGAGAGGTCCGCTCCCGCCCGGAGCGCCGCCTGCGCGGCGAGCGCCGGCGCGCCGGTGTACGGCCCGCCCCCGACGACGAAGACGCGGCCCGCGTCGCCCTTCGTGCTGTCCGAGGCGCGGCGGGTCGAACCCAGGTCGCCGGGGCCGACGAACCGCTCCGCGGCCGGCGGGATGCCGATGTCCGCGACCGTCACGTCGGCGTCGAGCGCGTCCAGCCCGGGCTTCCGGTCGTGGAAGGTGACGACGTGGTCCGCCTCGACGGCGACGCCGGCCGCCTCGCCGGTGTCCGCGTCCACGCCCGAGGGCACGTCGACCGCGAGGACGACCGCGTCGGTCGCGTTCACCGCCTCGACGGCGCTCCGCTCCGGTTCCCGCGGCTCGCCCGTCACGCCGGTGCCGAGCATCGCGTCCACCACGAGGTCGGGCGTCCCGAGGTCGAGGTTGCGCGAGTCGCGCACCTCGCGGGCGTCGTACTCGCACTCGCGGAGGGCGTCCCAGTTCTCGCGGGCGATGTCGGTGGCGATCGTCCCCGCGCGGCCGAGGAGGTGGACGGTCACGTCGTAGCCGTCGAGAAAGCGCGCCGCGACGAACGCGTCGCCGCCGTTGTTCCCGCGTCCGGCCACGACCGCGACCGACGCGCCCGGGTCGACGAGGTCCCGAACGCGGCGGGCGACGGCGTTTCCGCTCGACTCCATGAGCTGTTTGCGGGGGACGCCGAGCGCCTCCGCGTTCTCGTCGACGGCGGCCATCCTGTCGCTCGAAATCATGCACCGCGCTTCGGCCGGCGGGAGATTAAGCCTGCGGGGGAGCCTCCCGGGCGCGGTACTCCTCCTGGAGCCGTTCGCCCGTGGTGTACGCGTCGTAGACGGCGTACAGCCAGACCGCCGGGGCGAGGACGAAGCCGATCCCGAAGACGATCGTGAACGCCGCGACCGGAAACAGGACGAGGAGTACCAGCCCCTTCACGACCTCGCCGTTCACGAGTTGCCCGACGCCGGGCCACAGGAACGACGCGACGGCGGCGACGAGCGCGCGGTTCTCCTTGACGGCGCGCTCGACGTCGGAGACGAGGTCGCTACTCGTCGTCGGAGCCCGACGCTGGCGCACCCCGCAGTGCGGGCAGATCTCCGCCGCGGCCTTGATCTCCTCGCCGCAGTCGCGGCAGTACGCCGTCGGCGTGCCCACGTCGTCCGTGCGGACGTTGACGCCGCACTCGACGCAGACCTCCGCCTCCGTAGCCAGTTCGGTTCCGCAGCTTCGACAGTATCTCGTCTCGACGGTTGCCATCGGGGACTCTACCCGGCCTTGCGTGCCGGGGAGCTTATACTGTTGGACGTACCGTCGTGACGCTACTCGCCCGGGTGGCGAGATTCGCGACGGACGTACGTCCGACGGCATTCTACTGTTGGTCGAGTATCGCCGATCCGTCGATCCCGATCCGACTACCGGCGCACCTCGAAGCCCTCGACGCCCCGCGGCTGCTCGTACTCCACGTCGACGCTCTCGACGCGCGCGAGGTCGCTCCCCGTGTGACACCACTCGACCATCGACTCGACGGCGTCCTCCCGGCCCTCGAAGACCGCCTCCACGCGCCCGTCGTCGAGATTGCGGACCCAGCCGCCGACGCCGCGTTTACGGGCGGCGTCCCGGGTCGAGTCGCGGTACCAGACGCCCTGTACCTTTCCGCTGACGAACACGTGTGCGCGGGTTCCGTTCATATCTTCCCGTGCGCCGTCGGGCGAAAAAAGTGTGCCCCTACGAGGTCGCCGTCTCGAGGTCGGCCTCGATCTCGTCGAACAGCGCGGTCACGCGCGTCTCGATCTCGTCGCGGATCGCCCGGACGCGATCGAGGTCCCGGCCGTCGGGGTCCGAGAGCGCCCAGTCGCGCACGTCGACCGCGGATTCGGCCTCGCTCAGATCGAGCGTCGAACAGCCCATCGTGGCGACGTAGTCACAGGACAGGAGTTCGTCCGTCGGTATCTCCCGCGGCGTCCGGGCGGAGAGGTCGATTCCCTCCTCGCGCATCACCGCGATCACCTCCTCGTGGACGTGCTCGGCGGGGTGGGTGCCGCCGGTTCGTATCTCCCAGTCGAGGCCGCGGCGCTCACGCTCGCGCTCGGCGAAGGCGGTCGCCATCTGCGATCGACCGGCGTTCTGGACGCACACGAACGCGATTCGGACGGGTGGGGTGGACATAGTCGGTGTATCGTGTCGGTGTCGCAGTCGCGCCGTCGCCGACGATCGGTCGGCGGGCCGCCGCGGTCGACGCCGGCGAGGACGGGGGTCGGACCGAGTGGTCGTCCCGCCCGTCTCGCCCGTCGCGCGTCAGTTGCGAGGACGCCCGGATAAACGTACCGTCAGAGGGATACTGTCCGCTATATCGACCTACGTAGTTCACCCGAGGCGTCCTCGTGCGGCTCGCCGCGCGGCGACCCGTCGGGGGTTCGAAGGAGCGCCTATCAGACCGCGCCGCCGGTCCGCAGGTAGAGGAAGACGTACGTCTGGACGTAGCCGGCGTACTCGCCGCCGAAGCGCTCGCGGATGGCCCGGGAGGTCTCGGCGTACCCGCCCCGGTCGCACTCGGGGTAGTACTCGGCGATGGCGGTTCGGATCCACGTGTCGAGCGGGACGGCCTCGAGGAAGCCGAGCGAGAACAGGAGCACGCAGTCGGCCACCTTCTCCCCCACGCCGACGAACCGGGTGAGGTACTCGCGGGCGTCCTCGTACTCGAGGTCGGCGGCGTCCTCGGGGCGTGCCTCGCCGGAGGCGACCATCTCGGCGGTGCGGGCGACGTACGGCGCGCGGTAGCCGAGGCGCAACTCGCGCAACCGCTCCTCGGTGGCGCGAGCGAGTTGCTCGGGTCGCGGGAAGGCGTAGTAGGTCCGGCCGTCGAACTCGACGGGGTCGCCGAACTCGCGGGCGAGGCGGGTCTGCATGCCGTGGATGCGCGAGACGCGCATCTGCGCCGAGCAGATGAACGAGACGAGCGACGCGAACGGCGGGTCCCGGACGAGGCGCATCCCGCGGTAGGCGTCGTAGGCCGTCGTCAGCAGCGGGTCGTCGGGCGTCCGCGCCGCGATCGCGTCGAGGTCGTCGTCGAGGCGCAGGAGGCGGACGAGGTGGTCGTGCGCGTCGACGCTCGACTTCCACTCGATCTGCCCGTCTCGCTGACGAACCTGGACGACCGCCGGCGCGCCGTCGGTGAGCCTCGACGGGAGGACCGTCGCGTACCAGGCGTCGCCACCGTGTGCGACCTCGTCCTCGAACATCCGGTCGTCCTCCCGCGACCAGACGTAGGTCTGGCCGCTCTCGACGGTCGCCTGCAGGTCGAACCCACCCGAGAGCGAGTCTACGGGAATGCTACCCGTCTCCATCGCGTGAACGGTCGTGACCCAGTCGCTTCCCCGTTCCGACTCGGGGCGAAGGTTCATGACACTTCACGAGAAATCGCATGGTATGGACTGTCGTGTCGTTGTCGAGGCCGCCGTTCCGGTGTACGACGTCGCGTCCGCGGACGAGGCAGTCCGCATCGCGATCTCCAAGACCGGAGACATGCTGAATCCAGACCTGAACTACGTGGAGATAACGATGGGAATGCGGGCGTGCCCGCACTGCGAAGGCGAACTCGACCCCGCGTTCGTCGCCGCCGACGAGGGGTTAGTCGCGCTCGAACTGGAGATGACGGTGTTTAACGTCGAGGACGACCAACACGCCGCCCGAATCGCGCGCAAGGAGATCGGTCAGCGAATGCGTAACATCCCCCTCGACGTGCTCCGGGTCGACAGGGTGGGGGAGGACGGCGAAGTGGACGAAGTGGACGAAGCGGACGAAGCGGACGAAGTGGACGGGGCGGGTGAGACGGAGGAGACGGACGGTCGCGATCCGGACGGTGTGGACGACGTGGAAGATGTAGACGACGGGCGTAGCGACTCGTCGGAGTAACAGTCGGGATAGGTCGTGTCGAGAAGTCAGTCGGCAGCCGCCGAAACGGGCTGTTCGTCGACGATCTCGAGTTCGGAGGTTATCCCGTTAGCGAGTGCGAAAACGGCTCTCTTGTGTTCTGTCTTCGATTTGTGAATAGACGTCGGCCGGACGCCGAGTTCGTCGTACGTCTCGTGTTCTATGTTGGTCTCCATCTGCTGCTGGTAGTGGTCTCGTACCTGTGCGAGCAGGCCATGAAGGTGAATGAGCTCCTGCTTCTTCATGCTCAGGACTCGATAACGACTGGGGGCATATAGTATTACCCTGAGTACCGTTAGCACATTCCTGTCTGAGAAGCCGTGAGACGGCCGGTGAGCGAGTTTTTATATCGGTCGGGCGTCCTCCGGCGCTAAGGAGGGATTAACCGGCGATAATCGGCAGTTAACCGCGAACGACGCCCCTCGAAACGGTGCCGAAACGGTGTGGCGTTCAGCCGAGTTGTTTCAGCGTCTCCAGGTCGCGCTCGGTCCGCGTGAACTCGGCCATTCGACGCGTGGCGTGACAGTTCGGACAGTGATACTGATCCTTGTGCGCCGGCAGGTCGCGGGGGGCGGCCTCCCACTGCTTACCGCATTCGGGACAGAGCAACCGAACGTACGTTTCGGTCGGCATGCATCGACGTGCGCCGCGCGCGGACAAAAGTCTTGAGCCTCGACTCGCGTTATAGCGCCGCCGTGACCTCGCTCGCTTCGAGGAGTTCCTTGTACCGGTTGCGGATGGTGACCTCGGAGATGTTGGCGACGTCGGAGACCTGGCTCTGGGTGACCTTCTCGTTCGAGAGCAGCGCCGCCGCGTAGATCGCCGCCGCCGCCAGCCCCACCGGCGACTTGCCGCTCAGCAGACCCGCCTCGCGGGCGGTCTTGAGCAGTTCGCGGGCGCGGCGTTCGACCTCGTCGGAGAGGCCGAGGTCGCTGGCGAAGCGCGGGACGTAACTCTCGGGGTCCGCCGGCTTGATCTCCAGGTTCAACTGCCGGATGATGTACCGGTACGTCCGGGTCAGTTCCATCTTGTCGATGCGCGAGACCATCGTCACCTCGTCGAGGCTGCGGGGGGTGCCGGCCTGGCGGGCGGCGGCGTACAGGGCCGACGTCGCCACCCCCTCGATGGAGCGACCGGGCAGGAGGTCCTCGTTGAGCGCGCGGCGATAGATCACGCTGGCGGTCTCGCGGACGTTCTCGGGGAGGCCGAGGGCGCTGGCCATGCGGTCGATCTCGCCGAGCGCCTGCTTGAGGTTGCGCTCTTTCGAGTCGCGCGTGCGGAAGCGCTCGTTCCAGGTGCGCAACCGCTGCATCTTCGCCCGCTGGCGCGACGACAGGGCCCTCCCGTAGGCGTCTTTGTCCTGCCAGCCGATGTTGGTCGACAGGCCCTTGTCGTGCATCATGTTGGTCGTCGGCGCGCCGACGCGGGATTTCTGGTCGCGCTCGGCGGAGTCGAAGGCGCGCCACTCGGGGCCGCGGTCGATGCTGTCCTCCTCGACGACGAGACCGCAGTCCGTACAGACTGTCTCGCCGTGTTCGGTGTCGGTAACGAGTCGGCCGCCGCACTCCGGGCAGGTCGTCTCCGAT
The DNA here is from genome assembly GCF_024228315.1 of Halomarina pelagica. Classification (NCBI taxonomy): domain Archaea; kingdom Methanobacteriati; phylum Methanobacteriota; class Halobacteria; order Halobacteriales; family Natronomonadaceae; genus Halomarina; species Halomarina pelagica. The sequence goes on along the minus strand of NZ_CP100454.1, from coordinate 3,276,180 downwards.
TCGACCGCCTCGGTTTCGGCGTCCGCTTCGGATACCGTTTCGTCGTAGGTTCGGATCGTGGTATCTGTCATGGTGATGGGTTGTGCTCGTGTCACTGCGAGGGAGGGAGAAGAGACAGACTCCTCACAGGGGCTACTCACCCTCAGTTAGTGAGCGAGATATTTAAACCCTTCGTTTTCTCGCGGTCAGAAATCGACTGACGAGGGCGGTATCGACTATCGAGTCGGTATTGTGATGACGGAATTTCCGAGCGTATCCCTTTATTAGAGTTTCGCCATTCTCGACGGATGTCGCCACGCCTTTGTACCACTGATTAGTACCACCCCTTAATGACCCAGACAGCGGGTGAGCGCCCGTGGTGAGCGCCGAGACCGCCCTCGCGATGACGTTCCTCGTCGTCGCGGTGACGGCCGTCGTCGGCGTCGTCGCGGCGCGGCGGGGTATCGACACCGTCGAGGACTTCATCTCGGCGCGGAATACGGTCGGGCGCGGTTCGTTGACGGCGACGATCGTCGCCTCCAGCATGGGGGCGTGGATACTGTTCTCGCCCGCCGAGGCGGGCGCGAGGTTCGGCGGGATCGCGGCCGTGGTCGGCTACGCCCTCGGGAGCGCGGCCCCGCTCGCGGCGTACGCCGTCCTCGGGCCGCGGATCCGCGGCCTCATCCCCGAGGGCCACAGCCTCACGGAGTACGCCTACGTCCGCTACGGCCCGGCGATGTACGCCTTCGTGCTCGTCATCAGCGTCGCGTACATGTTCACTTTCCTCGCGGCGGAGATGACGGGGATCGCCGGCGGGCTGAAGGTGGTCGCGGGCGTCCCGGCGTGGCAGACGGCGCTCGTCGTCGGCGGGGCGGTCCTGCTCTACACCGCCTACGGCGGCCTCAAGGCGAGCATCTTCACGGACGCGGTGCAGACGCTCGTCATCCTCCCGCTGCTCGCGGTGGGCTTCGGCGCGGCGCTCCTCTCGCTCGGCGGCACGGACGAGATCTACTCGAACGTGGTCGCGGCGGATCCCTCGCTGCTCGATCCCGGCTTCGCCGCCGGGGTCGAGTTCGGCGCGTACGTGATCGTCGCCATCCTCGCCGCCGAGATGCTCAACCAGGCCTGGTGGCAGCGCATCTACGCGGCCGACGACCGGGGGACGCTCCGCCGGTCGTTCCTCGTCGCGGCGGTCGCGGTGGTCCCGATGGTGCTCGTCGCCGGCCTGTTCGGTCTCGTCGCCCGCGGGCGGGGGATCGGAACCGAGCGCGCGAGCGTGGCGTTCTTCGTCGTCGTCCGGGACGCGTTCGCCGAGCCGATCGTCCTCGCGGTGGTCGTCCTCGCCGTGCTCCTGGTGACGAGCAGCGCCGACACGCTGTTCAACGCCATCGCGAGCGTCGTCACGGCCGACCTCCCGCGACTCGTCGACGCCGGGGATCGGACGCTCACGCTCGCGGCGCGACTCCTCACCGTGGTCGTCGCGCTCGCGAGCGTCTTCGTCGCCGCGCAGGGGTACAGCGTCCTGACGGTGTTCTTCGTCGCCGACCTGCTCGCGACGGCCACGTTCGTCCCCCTGCTCGCGGGGCTGTACTCCCGTCGGCTCACCGGCCTCGGGGCGCTCGTCGCCAGCGTGTCGGGACTCGCCGTCGGCGGGGCGCTCTTCCCGCTCACGCCCGCACCGCTCCAGGTGCTCCCCCTGCGAGCGTCGTTCTTCAACGCGTTCGTCGGGGCGGCGGCCGTCTCGGGCGGACTGACGGCCCTCGCCGCGGTCGCCTCCGGGAGGCGCTTCGACCTCGGGCGACTCGACCGCGAGATCGCCCGACTCGACGAGTCGGAACCGGTCGCCGACGGCGGTCAGGCGGGCGGGGGAGCGCGCGAACGGAGGGGTGAGCGATGATCCTCTCGCCGCTCGCGTTCGCCGCGCTCGCGTGGGGGTCGATCGCGCTCGTCCTCGTCGTCTTCGCCTACGAGGTGTACGAACTGGCGCGCGAGTGGGGGTGGGCGTGAACAGCGGGCGGGGCTCCGAACGGTACGTCAGACGGTGAACAGGTGTCCCTCGTCGGGCACGTCGAACAGCCCGATCCGCGCGCCGGCGTCCAGCCACCCGTGGCCGTACGAGAAGGACGCGAGGGCGTTCACGAGGTCGCCGCGCTCGCGGAAGTGCCGGCCGTCGTCGAGGTAGGACCGCGCCATCTCGCGGTACTCCGCGGCGGCGTCGGCCAGCGGCGATCCCTCGGGGACGGCCACGGTCGCGGCGTCGAGCGCCTCGGCCAGCAGTCGCTCGTAGCGGTCCGTCTTCTCCTCCAGGTCGGCGGCCATGTCCCGAGGGGCGGCGCGGGGACGGAAATCGGTAGCGGAACTCGGTGACTTCGTCACCTCACAGGGCGTCGAGCAGCGCCTCCACGTCGGACTCGGTGTTGAAGACGTGCAGCGACGCCCGGACCGCGTCGGGGTGGGGGAGCGACCGGACGACGATCCCCTCGGCCGCGAGGCGCTCGACGGTCGCCTCCGGGTCGTCGACCTCGAACGCAACCAGCCCGGACTCGGGGTCTGCCGGGCCGAGGTACCGGTCGCCGAGGCCGTCGGCCAGCCGCTCCGCGAGCCCCGCGACGTGCGACTCGATCGCGTCGAGCCCGACCGACTCGATCAGGTCCATCGCCGCCCGCAGGCCGACGTAGGGCGCGGGGTTGGTTGTCCCGACCTCCAGGCGCGCCGCGCCGGGCTTGAGCGTCGGCTCGTCGGCGTCGGGTTCCTCGACGCTCCGGTACCCGACCATCGCGGGCCGGAGGTCGTCGATCGCCTCCTCGCGGACGTGGAGGAAGCCCGCGCCCCACGGCCCGAGCAGCCACTTGTGTCCCGCCCCGGCCGCGAAGTCGGCGTCCCACTCGCGCACGTTCACGCGGGTCTGTCCGGGCGACTGCACGGCGTCGACGAGCACCAGCGCGCCGGCGTCGTGAGCGACGTCCACGAGGTCGGCGACGGGCAGTCGCGTCCCGTAGTTCCACGTGATGGAGTTGAAGCAGACGAGGCGGGCGTCCTGGACGGCCGCCGCGTAGGCGTCGCGATCGACGCGCCCGCCCTCGGTCTCGAGCACGCGCGTCTCCACGCCGCGGCGTTCGAGGTTCCACCACGGGAGGACGCCGGCGGAGTGTTCGAGGTCGGTGCGGACGACGACGTCGCCGGGCCGCCAGTCGACGCTCGCGGCGATCCGACTGATGCCGTCCGCGGTGCTCGACGTGAGGGCGATCTCGGCGGGGCGCGCGCCGAGGAAGTCGGCGACGCGCTCGCGCGTCTCCTCGAAGGTGTCGAAGGCGGCCGGATACGCCCCCTCGCCGGTCGGCGCGTCGGCCTCGTGGTACCGGACGTAGTCGGTCGTCGCCTCGATGACCGGTTCGGGACAGGGGCCGGACGCCCCGGTGTTCAGGTAGACGCCGTCGTCGAGCGCGGGGATCGACGCGCCGAGGTCTTCTGGGGTCACGGCCCCACCTGACGCGGCCGGCGGCGTCAAGGTTCCGCTCGCTCACGCGCGCCCGTTCGCGAACCGAGCCGCTCGCCCGTGAGTGGCTCACCTGTGAGCCGCTCACCTATCCGTCGGCCGGCGCGAGTGTGCGCCCGCCGTACTCGTGCGCAAGCTACAAAGCCCGCTCGCCGTGTAGTTGTAGCCATGACAGACGCCCCCCATCGACGGCTCGTCATCGCCGGATCGGGCATCGCGGGCCTCAGCGCCGCCATCTACGCGGCGCGGGCGAACAACGATCCGCTCGTCCTCGAAGGGCGCGAGCCCGGCGGCCAGCTGACGCTCACGACGGACGTGGCCAACTACCCCGGCTTCCCCGAGGGGATCAGCGGCCCGGAACTCGTCCAGAACATGCGCCAGCAGGCCGAGCGCTTCGGCGCGGAGATCGAGCACGGCGTCGTCGAGCGCGTCGAGCGCGAGGAGGAGGGCGGTCCCTTCCGGGTCGAACTCACGAACGGCGACGTCTACACCGCGGACGCCGTCATCGCCGCCTCGGGTGCGAGCGCGCGCACGCTCGGCGTCCCCGGCGAGGATCTGCTGATGGGCTACGGCGTCTCCACGTGCGCGACCTGCGACGGGGCGTTCTTCCGCGGCGAGGACATGCTCGTCGTCGGCGGGGGCGACGCCGCCATGGAGGAGGCCAACTTCCTCACGAAGTTCGCCGACACGGTGTACGTCGCCCACCGCCGCGAGGAGTTCCGCGCGGAGGACTACTGGGTCGACCGCACGATGGAGCAGGTCGAGGAGGGGAATATCGAACTCCTGCTCGACACCGAGGTGCGGGAGATCCACGGGAGCCAGGAGGAGGGCGTCTCGCACGTCACCCTCGTCCGGAACCCCGAGGGCCACCCGTCGGAGAGGCTCGAGGACCCCGACACGGAGCAGTTCGACCTCGACGTGGGTGCCGTGTTCCTCGCCATCGGCCACACGCCCAACACCGACTACCTGGCCGACACCGGCGTCGAACTCGACGAGGAGGGCTACCTGTTCACGAAGGGCGGCCGCGGCGGCGACCAGACGGCCACCGCCGTCCCCGGGCTCTTCGGCGCGGGCGACGTGGTGGACCACCACTACCAGCAGGCGGCGACGGCCGGCGGCATGGGCGTGATGGCGGCGCTCGACGCCGACGACTACCTCGACGAACTCGACCGGGCCGAGCGCGCAGTCGAACCCGCGGCGGCCGAATCGGACGACTAGGAATACACGGTCAGAGGTACTCGAAATCCTGTTCGCTACCACGGAAACCGAGGCGTTCGTGCGCCCACTCGAATGGACGCGACTCCCAGCGTTCATCGAGAAACGAGACGATCTGATCGGCGACGTTCTCGCCGTAGAGCGTCGGCCCCTCTCGAAGTCGGTGGCGCACGTCGTCCGATTCAAAGACGTGCTCGATCAGTTCGAACATCGCCTCGCCGTCTGTCGGCGGGACGAGGAGATTCGTGTTAGCCTCGAATACCGTCTCCGGTCGATCCGTATTGTACCGTGCGGTGAGGCAATACGTCTCGGGGATATGGTTCAACTCCTCCTGCATGCTCCCAGAGTCAGTCAGTGCAGCGAAACATCGGCCCGATCGGAAAAACTCGTATACGTGAGCGTGCTTCTTCCATAGTTCAGTGAAGAGAAGGTTCTCCCGTTCGTCTGCGAGCCGGAGGAGCCGGTCCCGGAGACCGTAGCTCTCGAGCGCCGTCCGGGTTGCGTTGAGTTCGACGAAGTTGACGCCGTATCCCGATTCGACCAATCGGATCACGCAGTCGACGATGGCCCGAAAGCGATCCGGGAGGAGGTTCGCGCGACGGTGTATATCGACGCGGATCCAATCGTCGCGGCGCTCCAGGTCGGGATACACGTCGAAGACCGATTCGTTCGAATCTACACCGCTCTTCATCTCGATCGCGTCGACGACGGAGTTACCGACTACTGGGATACGTTCGTCGCCGTGAACCGCGACCGGATATCCCTCACGGGCGAGATGCTCTCGGTTGAGGTCCGTCGGGGCGAAGTGATACAATGCCCCCGCTGATCCGACAAAGGTGTCGTACTGTTCGGGAAACGGTTCAGTACGGTTGAGCGACCATTCACCTTCCCACTGGCTGCGGATGAAGGCAGCGGGGTCGCGATAGTTTCCGAAATCAGGGGCCATACTCCTGAGTCCGGCCTCGTTGTGCGCGACGAGTCGGTTCGTCGCGAACAGCCACGCCTGGGGGACTATACCCGCCGCGAGGGTGTCTCCGTGAACGATAGGGAGGACCTCTGTGTCCGGATAGTCGGCGTTGAGACAGTCGGCGAAGCGCTCGATTTTCGTCATCAGTTCGGCTGTCTTTTGCGAAAGACCGCCTCGTACGCCGAGATCGACGGCGATACGATCTTCGAGGTCGTACTCAACTAACCCGTGGCCGAGGACGTCGTCGTAGTGCTGTCCCGTGTGGAGGACGAAGCACGGGACACCGTGATCGCGTGCGGCAGCGACAAGTGGAGCCTGCTTATAGAAGTCCGGCTTCGTCGCCGTGACGACGGCGAGGACGAACTCGCCCGCCTCCATCTGCCGAGCTAAACGATCGCCGTACACAGAAATGTCTCCCGTCATGAATGATGCTCCTTTCCCGATGGCAAGACTCTTTTGGTCGAATCTTCGGTACGCCACCACTAACGAATCAAACCCGCGGCGGCCGAATCGGACGACTGAACGGACGCCCTCCTCCGGGGACGACCCCCGTCTCCCGTCTCCCGTCCCCCGTCCCGGAAGGCCGAACGTCGAACGTCGCTCGCCGATCGCCGTTCACTGCTCGCCGCTCTCCATCTCCGACGGCCGTTCGGCAAGCAGCCTTATACCGGCGTACTCCCTCCGTTCGCATCGAGGAGGTGCGGGTCGGTCGGGACCGAACGCCGGGGAACGGGGACGAGACGCTCGTTCGCGGCGGATCGGGCGAGGAGTCGGCCTCACCCACCGCGACCCGACGTCCCGCCCGCTGCGCGAGAGAACCATGTCGAAGCCCAAGCGAACACCCGACGACGTCCTCGTGGAGTGCCCGAGCTGCGGCCAGACGGTCCTGGAGGTGTACGTCGAAGACGGCGAGTGTCCGGACTGTCGCGACGAACCGTAGCAGAACGAGGACCGACGGACGAGCACGAAGACTGACCGACGAGCACGAAGACTGACGGGCGAGTGGGACGGACGAGCGGCGCGTCCGGACCCAGCAGAGGTTTACGTTCGCGGCCGCAAGCGAGCGCCATGACGACGAACGACGACACGGTCCTGATCACCATCGAATCGCCGGACGGCGAGGACGAAGTGACGCTCCCCTCCCACCTGCTCGACCTCCTCGCGGAGGACGGCCAGAGCGCCGCCGAGGTCGTCGGCGACCTCGCGCTCATGTCCTGCGCACAGCGCATCCACGCGACCGTCGCGCACGGCCAGGGCGAGGCCGACGAGCGACTACAGGCCATCGAGGGCACCACCATGGACCTCTTCGAGCAGCGCTTCGGGATGTCCTTCGGCGAGGCGACGGGACACCAGCACTAGCGCCCTTCTCTCCCGCGCGCTCAGCGCGAATCGGAATCGGTCCGGCGACGCCGTCCGGGGGCGTACGATCGACGCCAGAGCTTCCCCAGTACGAGGAGCGTCGCCGCGCCGGTGACGACCGCGAACGCGAGCACGGCCAGATCGAGCGCACCCGCGCCGCCGGAGAGCGCGACCCGCTCGCGCAGTCGGGCGACGTTCACCGCGACGACGATCGCCAGCAGCGCGCCGCCAGCGAGGTTGGCGAGGCGGCCGTTCACCGAGGGGACGGCCGCCGGGTCGTTGAGGAGGTAGAGCACGACCGCGAGGGCGAACGGCGTCGCGACGAGACCGAAGGCGATGACGAGCACGAGCAGCGGAAAGAACGCGCCGCCGAGGAACGCGCCGGCGGCGGAGGCGAGCGCCGTCCCGGCGAGCAGGGCGCGGTAGCGGGGGTCCTCCACGTCGGTGTCCCAGCCGAGTCGGTCGGCCACGAGGTAGGGCGGGACGACGGTGTTCCCGCCGAGCGTCGAGACGGCCGCGCCGAGCAGGCCGAGGAGGAACAGCCACTCCGCCGACGCGCCCGCGACGGGCGCGAGCGCGCGGCCGGCCGCGACCGCCGTGACGTCGGGGGTCCCGCCGAGGACGCTCGCGGCGACGAGGAAGATGGCGAGGCTGTACGCGCCGAAGGCGACGCCCATCGACCCCACCACGTCGAGCGTCGCCGCGGCGTGGTCCTCGCGGGTCCACCCCCGGGCGCGGACGGTGTAGGTGTGCATGGTCACGAGCGTGACGTGGACCGCCCCGCCGAGGATCCCCGCGACGAGCAACGCGCCGCCGTCGGGGACCGCGGGGACGAGACCGCCGAGGGCGGCCGTCGCGTCGACCGGGACCGCCGACAGCGTGGCGACGAACGCGAGCACGACGCCCGCGACGAGCACCTTCGCCCCGAGTTCGGCGACGCGGTACCCGCCGCCGGCGAGACCGACCGCGAGGACGAGCGCCCAGCCGACGCCCGCGACCCGCGCGTCGATCCCCGTGAGCGCCGCCGTCACGTCCGCGAGCCCCTTCATGATGACGAGCTGCGCCAGCCCCGCGGCGAGGACGGCGTCGACCACGAGCACCCACGCCCAGCCGCCGCCGAGGTGCCGCTCGACGGCGGCGACGATGCCGCGCTCGGTCAGCAGGCCGAGACGCATGGAGAGGTACTGCGCCAGGGTGCCGAGGACGGCCGAGAGGACGACGACCCAGAGCAGGTCGTAGCCGAACGCCGCCCCCGCCGTCAGGAGGCTCGCCATCGTCGCCGGGCCGGCCGCGATCGCCCCCGCGAGCCACGAGGGACCCATCCACCGTGCGACCTCGCGGAGTCGGGTCAGTCGGTCGAACATACGTCACCCTCCGACGAGGCGGGTATAAATCGAGTGGTATTACCTGGTGATTCCGGTCTCGCTCGGAGGAGGGCGTCGCTCGACGGCGATCCGGTGGGACGCGGTCATCCGACGACGGTCCAGGTGAGCACCGCGCCGCCGTCGAGGAGTTCCACGTCGTCGAGTTCGAGGCGTGGGAAGTCCTCGACGAACCCCTGGCCGTCGGCGAGCGTCGGCGCGTCCCGGCCGCCGATCAGGAGGGGGCCGACGAACACCGACAGTTCGTCCACGAGGCCCGCCTCGACCAGCGAGAAGATCAGTTCGCCGCCCCCCTCGACCATGAGGTCGGCGACGCCGTCGTCCGCGAGCGCGTCGAGGGCGGCGTCGAGGTCCACGCGCCCCTCCCCGGCGACGACGAGTTCCGCCCCCGCCCCGACGAGCGCCTCGCGGCGGTCCGCGGGGGCGGCCTCGCTCGCGAGGACGTAGGTCGGCGCGTCGCCTCGCAGGATCTCCGCGTCGGGGGGCGTGCGCGCCCGCGAGTCCGCGACGACGCGGGCGGGGACGCCCGACTTCCCGATCCGCTCGCGGTGCCGGCGGTCGAACCGGACGAGCGAGGGGTCGTCCGCGAGGACGGTCCCGACGCCGACCATCACGGCGTCGGCCTCCGCCCGCAGGCGGTCGACGCGGGCGAAGTCGTCGTCGCCGCTGATGCGAACCTGCTCGCGCCGTCGAGTCGAGAGCTTCCCGTCCGCGCTCGTCGCGGCGTTGACGAGGACGTGCATGGGGTGAGTGCACCGCCGAGGGGTATCGGAATTTCGGATCCCGGTGGTGCGAACGCTTTTATTACAGACCGGGCAATGCTCTCCCGATGGACATCGACGACCGTGCCGAGGCACTCGCCTCCGACCTCGGCGCAGACACAGAGGAGGTCAAAGCGGACCTGCAGAACCTCCTGGAGTACGACGTCCCGATCGACGAGGCCGTCCAGAGCCTCCGCCGGAAGTACGGCGGGGGGAGCGGCGGCGGGGCGGCCCCCGCCTCGAAGTCGATCGGCGACGTCACGACCGAGGACGCGAGCGTGACCGTCACCGCCCGCGTCCTGACCGTCGGCAAGCGGACCATCCGCTACCAGGGCGACGACTACACCATCTTCGAGGGTGAACTCGCCGACGAGAGCGGGAGGATCTCCTACACCGCCTGGACCGACTTCGGCCTCGAACCGGGCGCGACGATCACCGCCGGGAACGCGGGCGTCCGCGAGTGGGAGGGCGAGCCGGAACTCAACCTCGGCGAGAGCACCGACGTCACGTTCGCAGACGAGACGCTCTCGGTCCCCTACGAGGTCGGCGGCGACGCGTCGCTCGCGGACCTCGACCCCGGCGACCGCGGCGCCAACGTCGAGGTCGCCGTCATCGAGGTGGAGTCGCGCACCATCGACGGGCGCGACGGCCCGACGGACATCCTGAGCGGCGTGCTCGCCGACGAGACCGCCCGCCTCCCGTTCACCGACTGGAACCCGCACCCCGACGTCGCCGAGGGCGCGTCGCTCAGACTCGAGGACTGCTACGTCCGCGAGTTCCGGGGCGTCCCCTCGGTCAACCTGTCTGAGTTCACGACGGTGACGCCGCTCGACCGCGCGGTCGAGGTGAGCGACGCGGCCCCGCGCAGGGCCGTGGGGGAGGCGGTCGACGAGGGCGGCGCGTTCGACGTCGAACTCGTCGGCAACCTGCTCGACGTGCGCGACGGCTCCGGCCTCATCCAGCGCTGTCCGGAGTGCAACCGCGTCATCCAGAACGGCCAGTGTCGCAGCCACGGCGAGGTGGACGGCGTGGACGACCTGCGCGTGAAGGCCATCCTCGACGACGGAACGGGCACCGTCACCGCCGTCCTCGACCGCGACCTCACCGAGGAAGTCTACGGCGGGACGCTCGCAGACGCCCTCGAACACGCCCGCGACGCGATGGACAAGGAGGTCGTCGCCGACGACATCGCGGCGCGGGTCGTCGGCAAGGAGTACCGCGTCCGCGGGGTGCTCTCCGTGGACGAGTACGGCGCGAACCTCGACGCGAGCGAGTTCGACCTCGTCGAGGAGGACCCCGGCGAACGCGCTCGGGCGCTCCTGACGGAGGTGAGCGCGTGAGTTCCGCGCCCGGCCGCCGGGAGGTCGCCCACCGCCTGTTCGCCGCCGAGTTCGACGACGCGGAGTACTCCTACTCGGAGAGCGACGAGGAGCGCGCGCCGAACTACGTCGTCACGCCGACGGGCGCGCGGGTCAACCGGCTGTTCGTCGCGGGCGTCCTCACGGAGGTGACCCAGGCGGGCGAGAACATCCTCCGGGCGCGGGTCGTGGACCCGACGGGCGCGTTCGTCGTCTACGCCGGGCAGTACCAGCCCGAGGCGATGGCGTTCCTCGACCGCGCCGAACCGCCCGCGTTCGTCGCCGTGACCGGCAAGGCTCGCACCTTCCAGCCGGAGGACTCTGCGGTCGTCTACACCTCCGTGCGCCCGGAGAGCGTGAGCGAGATCGACGCCGACACGCGCGACCGCTGGACGGTCAACGCCGCGGAGCGGACGCTCGAACGCGTCGCCACCTTCGCGGCGGCGCTCGACTCCGGGCTGAGCGGATCGGGGCTGCGCGAGGCGCTCTCCGACGCCGGCGTGGACGCGAGCCTCGCCGCCGGCATCCCCATCGCGATGGAGCAGTACGGAACCACCCGCGGGTACCTCGCTGCGCTACAGGACCTCGCACTCGACGCCGCGCGCCTCGTCGCCGACGAGGTGGACGAGGTTGGCGACCTCGCCGTCGCGCCCGACGAGGGCGGCGACGAACCGTTCGCGCCCGCCGTCGACGTGGCCCTCGACCTTGACGTGGAGGCGGTCGCGCCGGGTACGATGGCGACCAGCACCGACGCGGAGGAGATGGAGCGGACCGCGGAGACCGAGTCGGCGTCGGAGGCCGACCCCGAGACGACGGAGCGGACGGCGGCGGACGCGGACGCCGAGTCCGAGGCGGCGGCTGAGGAGCGGGAGGCCGACGTCGGGGACACAGAGCCCGAACCCGAGCCGGAACCCGAATCGGCGTCGCCCGAACCGACGCCGACGGGGGACGCCGCCGAGGCCGAATCGGCGTCCGCCGAGACCGAATCGACCGCCGACTCCGAGCCCGCCGCCGAGTCGGAAGACGCCGCGGAGGGCGCGGCCGCCGAGGGTGAACCGACCGCGGAGGACGAACTCGGCGACTTCGATCCGGGCGAGTTCGACCCGGACGACTTCGAACTCGACGAGGAGACCCGCCAGGAGGTCGAGGAGGAGTTCGGCACGGAGTTCTCGACCGGCGGCGAGGTCGAGCCCGCGGGCGAGGCCGACATCGAACCCGAGACGCCCGCCGCCGAACCCGAGGGCGCGTCCGAGGCGGAACCCGAACCGGAACCGACGCCGGAGTCCGAGTCCGAGTCGGAGACAGAGGCCGAGGCGGAGCCCACCGCCGGGGGGGAACCCGAACTCGACTCCGACCGCGAACTCGCGGCGGAGGTGAGCGACGAACCCGCCGAGGAGCCCGAGCCCACGGAGACACCCGAGGCGTCGGCCGGTGACGAACCGGCCGAGGCACCGGCCGAGGACTTCGACCTCGAGGAGGTTCTGCTGGCGACGATGCGCGAACTCGACGACGGCGACGGCGCGCCGCGCGACGAGCTGATCGGGCGGGTGGCCGACGCCACCGGCGCGGGCGGGGACGAGGTCGAGGACGCGATACAGGACGCGCTGATGAGCGGCCAGTGCTACGAGCCGAGCGACGACCGCCTCAAGCCCATCTAGCGGTGTTCGAGCCGGTCCCGGGTGAGCCGGCGGCCGTCGCGACGCTCGACGGGGACCGCGCGCTCGTCGTCGCCGACTACCACGCGGGCCTGGAGGTCGCGCTCCGGTACGACGGTGTCGAGTTGCGCAGCCGCGCCGCGGCGCGACGCGAGGCGGTGCTCGACCTGCTCTCGCGCACCGACGCGGAGCGCGTCGTCTTCCTCGGCGACCTCGGGAACGCCATCGGCGCGCCGGGCCGCGAGGAGCGCCGCGAGTTAGAGCGCCTGCTGTCTGCGGTCGCGGCGCGCGTCCCCGTCACCGTGGTACGGGGCAACCACGACGGCGGCGTCGAGGACGCGGCCGACGCGATCGACGCCGCCCACCCGATCGAGACGACCCCGAGCCGCGGCGCGCGCTTCGGTCGGGTCGGGTTCGTCCACGGGCACACGTGGCCCGGCCCGGACGTGCTCCGGGCGGACGTGGTCGCGATGGGTCACGAGCACCCGATGGTCCGACTGGAGGACGAGGTGGGCGGCAGCCGCGCCGAGCGCGCGTGGCTCCGCGGCCGCCTGGATCCCGAGCCGTTCGAGGCGTTCCACGGGTCGGTGGAGATCGACGGCGAACTCGTCGTTTGCCCGGCGTTCAACGACCTCCTCGGCGGGACGTGGACGAACGCCGGCCAGGGCTTCCTCGCGCCGTTCCTCCCGGAGGGGATGGACGGCGCGCAGGCGTACCTGCTCGACGGGACGCGGCTGGGGGAGTACACGCGGGTGTGACGGACGGCGCTCACCGCCTCGTCAACGTCGCCGGATCGGTCAGCGCGAGCACCGCCCCGACGGTCGCGGCGCGCAGTCCGAGTGAGAGCAGCGGTGCGTCCGGTGCGGCGACGAACAGTCCCGCTACGGCGATCGACGTGTGGAAGAGTATCGCGAGCAGGAGGCTACCGTCCGTGTTGTTGAACACCCACGTGAACAGTATCGCGTCGAGGACGACCGTCGCCAGGTACGGCGCGAACCGCGTGCCGTTGAGCGGATCGCCGACTGTCAGTGCAAGCGGGAGGTGCCAGAGACCCCAGGCGAACCCGATCAGGACGCTCGCTACGAGGGCGCTCCGTCCCGCCTGAAGTCGCGGAAGTGCGTATCCCCGCCACCCTAGTTCTTCACCCAGCGGACTACCGAGCAGGAGCGTTTGGAGGAAGACGACGGGGAAGAGCGGCCACGGACCGAGCGCCGCCACCTCGGGCGGGACCGGATACAGATCGAGTACCGGTGGGGTCGCGTAGTCGGGGAACGGGCCGCCGAGCGCAGTCGCGAGCACTCCGACGCCGAGCAGTAGAGCCGGCGGCCAGAGCAGGACGAAGAGGTACCATCTGCCACCGACGCGCCACCTGTGGAGCCCGGCGAGCAGGCGACGGACGCCCGGCCGACCTTCCGTCGCACCGGTTACGACGAGCGCAGCGACGGTCGGCCCGAATACTCCGAGAAACCGCGCCGTTCCGGTCGACAACGGCGCTTCGACGATCTCGCGCGAAGCGAGCGCGGCGGGGATCCAGAGGAGCCAGGAGAGGAAAAAGGCGAGCGCGAAAAACGCCGCCAGTCCCTTCCCGTCCGCGTTCAACCGTCGGGTGTGACTCCCTCGCGCCGAGATCGTCGAATCCATCGTGGTGTGATATCAAAGCTCAATGGTACATTACGCTTTCTGATACGTTGGGGCCGTGCCAACCGCGAACACGCAGGCCTTAATCGGCCGAGGGTCCTACCGAACCCGAATGGGTGAGCGCGAGGTGACGGCGGGGATGGACGCGTTCACGCACCTCGGCGACCGGGTGCGGGCGGCGCTGTCCGAGCGGGGGTTCGAGACGCCCACGGAGCCCCAGCGCCGGGCGATCCCCGCCCTGGTCGCCGGGCGCAACGCGCTCGTCATCGCGCCGACGGGGACGGGGAAGACCGAGACGGCGATGCTGCCGGTGCTCGACGCCGTCGTGCGGCGGCGGGCCGACGAGGCGGCGGGCGTCCACGGCATTTCGGCGCTCTACGTCACGCCGCTGCGGGCGCTGAACCGCGACATGCGCGAGCGCCTGGAGTGGTGGGGCGAGGAGCTTGACCTCGACATCGACGTCCGCCACGGCGACACCTCGCGGTACCGGCGCACGCAGCAGGCGAACGACCCGCCCGACGTGCTCGTGACGACGCCCGAGACGCTCCAGGCGATGCTCACGGGCGAGAAGCTCCGGCGGGCGCTCGCGGACGTACGCCACGTCGTCGTCGACGAGGTGCACGAGCTGGCGAGTTCGAAGCGCGGCGCGCAGTTGACCGTCGGGCTGGAGCGGCTGTACGAACTCGCCGGGGACTTCCAGCGCGTCGGCCTCTCGGCGACGGTGGGGGACCCGGAGGAGGTCGGGCGGTTCCTCACGGGCGACCGGAGGTGCGCGATCGTGGAGGTCGACGTGGGGAGCGAACTCGACCTGCGCGTGCTCACGCCCGAGGTCACGCCGGAGGACGAGCGCCTCGCGGGGCGGCTGATGACCGACCCCGACGTCGCGAGCCACGTCCGGGCGATCCGGGACGTGATCGAGGCCAACGAGTCGACGCTCGTGTTCGTCAACACCCGGCAGACGGCGGAGGCGCTCGGCTCGCGGTTCAAGGAACTCGACGTGAACATCGGCATCCACCACGGCTCGCTCTCGAAGGAGGCGCGGATCGAGGTGGAGGACGACTTCAAGGCGGGGGCGCTCGACGCGCTCCTCTGCACGTCGTCGATGGAACTCGGCATCGACGTGGGTCGGATCGACCACGTGGTGCAGTACTCCAGTCCGCGGCAGGTCTCCCGTCTGCTCCAGCGCGTGGGGCGAGCGGGCCACCGCCGGGACGTGGTCTCCTCGGGGACGGTCGTCACGACGCGCCCGGACGACACGTTCGAGGCGCTGGTCATCGCGGACCGGGCGCGACGCGGCGCGGTCGAACCCGCCAACATCCACCACGGCAGCCTCGACACGGTAGCGAACCAGATCGCCGGCCTGCTGATGGACTTCAGCGAGATCGACGCGGTGCGGGCGTACGAGATCGTCACCCGCGCCTACCCGTTTCGCGACCTCGAACCGGAGGCGTTCCGCGAGGTGGTGCGCGAACTCTCGGGCAACCGCATCCTCTGGCTCGACGAGGCGGCCGACCGGCTGGAGAAGTCGAGCGGGACGTGGCAGTACGTCTACGCCAACCTCTCGATGATCCCCGACGAGTCCACCTACCGGGTGTACGACATGGCCGCCGGGCGGGGGGTGGGGACGCTCGACGAGCGCTTCGTCGTCAACTTCGCCACGCCGGGGGAGGTGTTCATCCAGCGCGGCGAGATGTGGCGCATCACGGAGGTCGACGAGGAGGACGAGGAGGTGAAGGTGACGCCCGTCGGGGATCCCGCCGGCGAGGTGCCCTCCTGGACCGGTCAGGAGATCCCCGTCCCGTTCCCGGTGGCCCAGGAGGTGGCCGACCTCCGGGCGCGGGCGCGCGAGCGGTTCGACGCCGGGGAGTCGCGCGAGGCGGTCGCCCGCTGGCTCGGCGAGCGGTACCCGACGGACGAGCACACGGCGGGCGAGGCCCTGAAGCAGATCGAGGCCCACGAGGCGGCGGTGCCCGCGGCCGACCGCGTCGTCGTCGAGTTCTTCGGCCGCGAGGTCGTGGTCAACGCGGCCTTCGGCCACCGCGCGAACGAGACGCTCGGGCGGCTCGTCTCCGCGCTGCTCGGCCAGCGTACCGGGTCGTC
Organism: Halomarina pelagica; assembly: GCF_024228315.1. Lineage (NCBI taxonomy): Archaea > Methanobacteriati > Methanobacteriota > Halobacteria > Halobacteriales > Natronomonadaceae > Halomarina > Halomarina pelagica. Next base: position 3,260,270 of record NZ_CP100454.1, on the reverse strand, counting down.
GGTGGCGATGGACGTCGACCCCTACCGGATCGAACTGGAGGTCCCCCGCGGGGTGACGGGCTACGACGTGGTCGAAGTGCTCGAAGAAACCGACCCGGACCACGTGCGAACGCTCATCGAACTGTCGCTCAAGAACGCCGACGCGCTGAAGTTCAAGCTGGCGCAGGTCGCGGCGAAGTTCGGCGCGCTCAAGCGCTGGCGCGGGGGGACGAACGGCTTCGGGCGCTCGCGCTTGCTCGAAGCGCTCCGCGACACGCCGATCTACGACGAGGCCGTCCGGGAGGTGCTCCACGAGGACCTCGACGTTCCGACCGCGAGCGCCGTCCTGCGCCGGATCCGATCGGGCGAGGTCGCCGTCGAGGCGATCAACGAGCGCACGTCGATCGGGCGCGGCGGCCGCTCGTCCGGGCGCGAACTGCTCGCGCCCGAGAACGCCGACGCGAGCGTCGTCGAGACGGTGCGCGAGCGCATCCGGGAGGACCGCGTCCTCCTGTTCTGCGTCCACTGCGAGGAGTGGAAGCGCACCCAGCAGGTGAGGCGCGTCCCCGAGCAACCCGAGTGTCCGCACTGCGGGTCGACGCGGATCGCCGCGCTCAACCCGTGGGCCGACGAGGTGGTGACGGCCGTCCGGGCGACCGAGAAGGACGAGGAGCAGGAGAAGCAGACCCGGCGCGCCCACCGCGCGGCCGGACTCGTCCAGAGCCACGGCAAGCGGGCGGTGATCGCGCTGGCGGCGCGCGGCGTCGGCCCCCACAACGCCGCCCGAATCATCTCGAAGCTCCGCGAGAACGAGGACGACTTCTACCGCGACATCCTCGCCCAGGAGCGCCAGTACGCCCGAACGAAGTCGTTCTGGGATTGAGCTTACAGCGACATTTGCGAAACGAGTCGTGTACTCCGTCAGTTCGTGTAGACGTAGGACGTGGACGTCACGACGGTCGACCCGAAGATCAGTTCTCGAAAGCCCTCGCGCTCTCGACCGCTCCGGGCCTCGCTGCGCGCTTCGCTCGCTCCCCTCGGTCGCTCGCTGTAGTGCTTGCTTCGTCCGGGAGGGACCGAGAGCGCTCGCCCTTTCAATCCGCCAGGGGCGGTTGGTCAATCCAGCCAGTGCCGAGCTGTCGCCTGGTGCATCCGTCTTGGTAGACTCGAAGGGCGAGTCCATAGCACGAGGGATTCGGAGTTCCGCTCGACCGCCTCTCCGTTCTCCGTTACGGAACGTCGAGGGGAAAGCACCGTGCTTTAGCGGTCGGACGCCGCCACGGCTATCCTCCCGCCGCGCGATGGGCGGGCATGGAGCGCCACCGCGTTTCGAGCGGGACGGAGTGGGAGTCGCGCGTCGGCTACTCGCGGGCCGTCCGCGTCGGCCCGCACGTGCGGGTGTCCGGCACGACGGCGACCGACGAGGACGGCGCGATCGTCGGCCGCGGCGATCCCTACCGGCAGGCCGTCCGGGCGATCGAGAACGTCGAGGCGGCCCTCGAACGCGCGGACGCCTCCCTGGCGGACGTCGTCCGCACCCGTATCTTCGTGACCGACATCGACGACTGGGAGCGGATCGGGGACGCCCACGCCGAGTACTTCGGCGAGATCCGACCCGCGACGAGCATGGTCGAGGTGAGCCGGCTCGTCGACCCCGACATGCTGGTCGAGATCGAGGCCGACGCGATCGTCGACGGGGAGGACTGATCGACCCTACGCCGACCAGCGACGCCGTCCGCCGGTACGACTATCGTCACGTCGCGTGACCGTCGGGACATGGACGCCGTCTGCTTCGACATGGACGGGGTGATCGTCGACTCAGAGCGCCACTGGGTCCCCCTGGAGAACGAGCGCATCCTCCCGCGGGCGGTCGAGTCGGGGACCGTGACGGCGAGCGACATCACCGGGATGAACGTCACCGACCTCCACGCCCACCTCGCCGAGGAGTACGGGACGACGATGAGCGAGGCGGCGTTCGTCGCGCTGTACGACGAGGCCGCGGAGGAACTGTACACGGAGCGCGTCGCGCTCCTGGAGGGGTTCGAGCCGCTGTGCGAGCGCCTGCGCGATCGCGGCACGGCGCTCTCGATCGTCTCCTCGTCGCCCAACCGCTGGATCCGTCTCGTTCTGGATCGGTTCGACCTCCGCGGGACGTTCGACGCGGTCGTGAGCGCGGAGGACGTCGACGGCCCGAGCAAGCCCGCGCCCGACGTGTACGAGCGCGCCGCCGCGCGCCTCGACGTCGCCCCCGAGCGGTGCGTCGCCGTCGAGGACTCGGCCCACGGCGTCGCCGCGGCGGCCGCCGCCGGGATGTACTGCGTCGGCTACCGGACCGACGCGAACGAGTCGCAGGACCTCTCGTCCGCGGACGCGATCGCCACGGGGCCGGCGGCGTTGCGCGAGCGCGTCGAGGCGCTCTGCGCGTGATTACGGAGACGGCGTGACGTCACGCGAGGGGCGGGGCAGTAGTTCGCGCACCCGTTCGACGCCCGCCGCCGCGCTCTGGCCCTCGCCCGCGTAGTGGGCGTAGGCGACCAGCGGGTTCAGACTGGAGTACTCCTCGTGGGCGTAGACGTGCGTCGTCTCGCCGTCCTCGCCCGCGAACAGCATCACGTGGAGCATCCGACGGGCGAGGAGGCGATCGAGGCGGACCCACGACCCGACGCTCTCGACCCCCTCGCGCGTCTTCACCCGGGAGAGGGGGTGACGCACGAACCCGCGCTCGTGGAGCCCTCGCTCGACCTCCCCGGGCGGGAGCGGAAGCGTCAGCGCGTACTCGTCCTCGGACACCTCGCGCGCGGCGGTTCCCGGGAGCCACCGCCGCACGGGGGACGTGAGCGCGGGGAACCAGCGTCGGTGCAGGCGCTCGGGCCAGCGGGCGTCCGGATCCAACCGGGCGGGACCGACCAGCCGGTACGCGCAGACCGCGAGGGCCGAGACGATCGGAGCGAGCACTCGGGCGGCGTTCATAGCGCTCCCCTACGCTCCCGAGGTGAATGGACCTGTCGGGAGAGGTGCTCGCGGGCGGCGCGTGACCGATCGGCCCGCGACAGTCGCGTTCAGTGCCCGCCGCCGGGCGGTTCGACCTTCGCTCGGGCGTCCTCGAAGTGGCCGCGGCCGATCCTGATCTCGTCGGCCCGCTCGTTCGCCTCCTCCGGGCCGAGTTCCCCGGCGAGTTCGCGGATCGCCAGCAGCGACGCCTGCCGGACCAGCGCCTCCAGTTCCGCGCCGGAGTAGCCGACCGTGTCGGCGGCGAGTTCGTCGAGGTCCACGTCCTCCGCGAGGGGCTTGCCGTCGGTGTGGACCGCGAGGATGGCCCGTCGCGCGCCCTCGTCCGGCAGCGGCACCTCGACGTGGGCCTCCAGGCGACCGGGCCTGAGGAGCGCCGGATCGAGCGCCTCGTAGCGGTTCGTCGCGGCGAGGACGACGAGGTTCGGGTTGGCGGCGAGCCCGTCCAGTTCGGTCAAGAGTTGGGAGACGACCCGCTCGGTCACCTCGTGGCTCTCGCCACGTCGCCCGGCCAGCGCGTCGATCTCGTCGAAGAAGACGATCGTCGGGGCGGTCTGACGCGCGCGCTCGAACACCTCCCTGATGGCCTTCTCGGACTCGCCGACGTACTTGTCGATGAGTTCCGGCCCGGCGACGTGGATGAAGTTCACCCCGCTCTCGCCCGCGATGGCTCGCGCGAGGAGCGTCTTTCCTGTCCCCGGCGGACCGTAGAGGAGGATGCCCGAGGGGGGCGCGGTGTTCGTCGCCGCGAACAGCCGCTCGTAGGAGAGGGGCCACAGTACGGTCTCGCGGAGCGTCGCCTTCGCCTCCGCCAGCCCGCCCACGTCCTCGAAGGTGGTGAGGGGCGTCTCGACGACGTACTCGCGCATGGCGCTCGGGTCGACGGCGGCCATCGCGGACTCGAAGTCGGCCCGCGTGACGAGCAGGTCGGGGGCGTCCCCCTCCCCGTCGTCGCGCTCGTCCCGGTAGCGCCGGAGCGCACTCATCGCGGCCTCGGTCGTGAGCGAGCGCACGTCCGCGCCGACGAAGCCGTGCGTGCGCCCGGCCAGCGCGTCGAGGTCCACGTCGTCCGCGAGGGGCATGCCGCGGGTGTGTACGTCGAGGATCTCGCGTCGACCCCCCTCGTTCGGCACGCCGATCTCGATCTCGCGGTCGAACCGGCCGCCGCGCCGGAGCGCCGGGTCGATCGCGTCGACGCGGTTGGTCGCGCCGATGACGACGATCTCGTCGCGCCCGCGCAGCCCGTCGAGTTCGGTCAGGAGCTGGGCGACGACGCGGTTCTCCATGTCGGCGTCCTCGTCGCGCGCGCCGCCGATGGAGTCGACCTCGTCGATGAAGAGGATCGTCGGGGCGTTCGCCCGCGCCTCCTCGAACTTCTCGCGGATGCGCTCCTCGCTCTCGCCCTTGTACTTCGAGACGATCTCGGGCCCCGAGATGGTGATGAAGTGCGCGGCGACCTCGTTGGCGACCGCCTTCGCGATGAGCGTCTTGCCGGTGCCGGGCGGGCCGTGCAGGAGGACGCCCTTCGGCGGCTCGACGCCGAGTCGGCGGAACAGCTCCGGCTCGGCAAGCGGGAGTTCGATCATCTCGCGGATGAGGTCGAGTTCGTCGTCCAGCCCGCCGATGTCCTCGTAGGTGACGTCGCTCGCGGCGGGTCCCGTCGGCGTCGACGCGGCGGGCGGGAGCGATTCCGAATCCGATCTGGATCCGGACCCACCGTCGGAACCGCCGGCCGCTCCCGGCCCGCCGGTCGAGGTCGACGACCCGCCGGTCGATCGGCCCTCGGCGACCTGGCCCGGGACGACCGTCACCCGGGTGTCGTCTGTGATCCGGACCGTCCCGTCGGGATCGGTCGCCGAGATGACGGCGTACTCGTCGATACCCCCGAGGTGGATGCGCTCGTCGGTCCGGATCGGTCGGTCGAGCAACCGCCGCTTGACGTACTCGGGGAGGTCCTCGTGCTCCGGCGTGTTCGGCAGCGAGACGGTGACGCTCCGGGCGTCCTCGACGTCCTCCTTCCGGACGGTGACGGTGTCCCCGATCGTCACGCCCGCGTTGCGGCGGGTGTCGGCGTCGATGCGGACGACGCCGTCCTCGCCGCCGGGCCACACCTTCGCGACCGTCTCGCTGCCGTCGTCGCCCGCGATCACCACCGTCTCGCCGCTCAGGATGCCGAGCGTCCGGGAGGTCGCGTTCGAGAGGCGCGCGATGCCGCGGCCGGCGTCGCGCTTCTCCGCGCCCTGCACGGTCAGATCGACCCCGCGTGTCATACCGACCCTTTCCACCGGGGCGTCTTCAGCCCACCGGGGTAACGGCTATAGGCGAGGGGCGGAGAGTATCGGGTATGGTGACACAGGTCGAACGGGACGACATGACGTGGTACTCCTGTGAGGACTGCGGACTCATGTTCGACAACCGCGACGACGCGAAGCGCCACGAGGAGCACTGTGACGCCGAGGAACCGACCTACATCCAGTGACACGGTGGCGGAGCTACTCACGCGTCACGAGTCGTCCGCCGTGCCGAGTTCCCAGGAGAACTCGCCTCGTTCGTCCTCGGCGAAGACGAACACCCGCCCGTCGACCTCCTCGAGGTCGGCCTCCACCTCCACGCGGTAGGGCTTCTGTCGGACGGTGACGCCGGGGAAGATCGAGGACTCCCCCCCCTGATCGAGCAGGACGCGCCCGACGCCGGTGTCCTCCAGGATCTCGTCCGCGGTCTTCCGATCGTTCACGTAGACCATGACGCCCTGTGTCCCCGTCGGGTCGGTGACGAGGACGTGGACCTCCTTCCCGGGCGGCGTGAGGACGGACCCTCCGGCCCGCTCGGGGACGCCGTGGTAGAAGACCGTCCGGCCGTCGGTGTACTCGACGCCGACGCCCGCCGGGTCGAGTTCGACCGGGAGCGTGTCCGGCGCGATGTCGCTGCGGAACTCCATGTCGGTCCTTCCGTCGGAGCGCGGAAAAGCGCCGCGTTCGCGACCGCCGAGACGGACAGGGATGATCGTCGGCGGCGTTCGACGCGGCCGGCCGAACCGACGACGCCGACCGTTACCGCGATCAGCAGCGGTAAGTGTTCGCGCGGGCGATGAGCGTCCGTGACCGGGACCGGACGGGCGACCGCCCCCGCGGCGGGGACGGTGCTCAACGCGCTCGCCACGGGCGTCGGGAGCGCCTTCGCCATCGACGCGCACACGACGGCGACCGTCGAACTCGACGCCGGCAGCGACGCGGTCGTGGGTGAGATCGCCGGCGCGCCGGACGCCGACACCCGCCTCGTCGAGCGGTGCGTCGAACTCGTCGTCGAGCGCTTCGGCGACGGAGAGGGCGGGCGCGTCCGCACGGAGAGCGAGGTGCCGATGGCGGGCGGACTGAAGAGTTCGAGCGCCGCGGCCAACGCGACGGTGCTCGCGACCCTCGGCGCGCTCGGCGTCGAACCGTCGGACGACGCCGACGGCCGCGACGCGTCGGATGGCCCCGACGACCCCGACGCGACGGTCGACCGCGAGGACGCAGCCCGGATCGGCGTGCGCGCCGCTCGCGAGGCGGGCGTCACCGTCACCGGGGCGTTCGACGACGCCAGCGCGTCCATGCTCGGCGGCCTGACCGTCACCGACAACGAGCGCGACGAGGTGCTGAAGCGCGACGTCGTCGAGTGGGACGTGCTCGTCTGGACGCCGGACGAGCGGGCGTTCAGCGCCGACGCCGACGTGGCGAACTGCGAGCGCGTCGCCCCGATGGCCGACCTCGTCGCCGACCTCGCGATGGCCGGCGACTACGGCCGGGCGATGACCGTGAACGGCCTCGCCTTCTGCGCCGCGCTCGACTTCCCGACCGACCCGCTCGTGGCGGCGATGCCCCACGCGGAGGGCGTCTCGCTGTCGGGAACCGGGCCGAGCTTCGTCGCCGTCGGCGACCGGGAGGCGCTCGATCCCGTCCGGGAGATCTGGAACACCTACGAGGGAACCACATGGTTGACGAGAACGCAACAGACGGGCGCTCGGAGGACGTGAGCCTCGACGCGCTCCGCGAGGAGATAGAGAGCATCGACCGGGAGATCGTGGAACTCATCGCCCAGCGAACCTACGTCGCGGAGTCCATCGCCGGCGTGAAACGGGAGCGCGGGCTCGCCACGACCGACGAGGCGCAAGAGGAGCAGGTGATGGAACGCGCGGGCGAGAACGCGGAACGATTCGACGTGGACTCGAACCTCGTGAAGGCGGTCTTTCGGCTGTTGATCGAGTTGAACAAAGTTGAGCAAAGGGAGAGCAGGTAGCCGAATTCGACTGTTTCAGACCCTCTATTGCTGGTCGGGTGGCTAAATCTTCTCCCGGCGGTTGCTCTTTCGACCATCGCTATCTTAACGAAACGCAGAATAGAGTCACTATGTCAGTTTCTACCGTGCTAAACCGTTTTTCGGTACTGCGTCTATGAGGCTTCTACCTCCAGTCGGTCAACCAGACCATCGCGGAATATCTGTCTCGTCCCTTCGGGGCCGGTGATAGTCAGAACTGTCTCCTCGTACGGCGGCGATACCGAGATCGCGTACTCGGCGAACGCACAACACTTCAGTTCAGCCGACGTGAATTCTGCGACCGCTAGCAGCGACTCCTCAGTTCCGTCGAAACGAATCCTCAGACCGTTTTCGAACTCGTCGAACCCGACGTAGCTGGTGATGAGACGCGAGCGAACTTCCTCGCTCCGTTCCTTCTCCTGTTCTTCAGTCAGCGTACATGCAACATCTGGTGTCGAGTCGTTCTGACGCATGGTACAGAATTACTTCGAATCCGGAAACGCTTATACTGTCAAGTCCGAAGTATTGAACGAACTGCGGTGGATGAAAGCTATGGCGAAGATACCCGACACATCAACCGACGCCTCCAAATCGAAGAACACCGAGATAGACTGTTACTGCCCGCTGGGTGGGGTGATGGACCTGCTGAGTCGCCGCTACGCCATGCAGGTGATCTGCATCGTCGGCGCAATCGGTCCCGCCAGGTACGGCGACATAGAAAACGCCTTCGGCGACGTGAGCAGTTCGACACTCTCGACCCGCCTCGACGACTTCGTTAAGGCAGGGTACCTCTCCCGAGAACAGTACGCGGAGATCCCACCCCGCGTCGAGTACGAACTCACCGATAAGGGCGACGAACTCAGAGAGAAACTCGGCCCGCTCCTCGAATGGGTGGACGAACAGGAGCCCCGAGGAGAACGTTCAGGATGATCGGCTGAACAACTTCACGAGCCCCGCACTCGTCGTCATCTCGACGATGCCGAACACGATAGCAGGAAGCGTTGCTGCCGTCGGGAACCCGGCTCCGACGAGGAGTGCAGCGGCGACGGCGAAGTCACGCATTCCTATCGACAGTGTCGCCGCGATTCGCTCCGGACGGGAGAACGTCCAACTGGCGAGCCACCCCGCGACGTAGCCGGTCCCGTTGAGGACGACTGCACCGAGCAAGACGAGGAGGAGGACACTCCCACTTTCTCGAACGAGCGACGCGTTGGCCGCAGCGACGATGCCGATGATGAGGATCACCATGAGACCCGATACCGACGGGTAGAGGTCGTCGTACTGTCCGATGGGGTCGGGCCACCGGTACCGAGCCCCGACTGCGAGGCTCATCGGGAGGACCACAGCGAGCAACAACTGCTCGACGATTACCAGCGGCTCAACCGCGACCGAGGTGCCTAAGACGACGGTGACGACTCCCGGGACGAACACGAGTGTACCGAGGCCAACCAGGACCAGGACAACGGTCGCAAGAGCAGTGTCCCCACCACTGAGTTCGGTCATCGTGGGCGTGACGAGTTCGGGCGTCACCGCACCGAGGACGACGAACCCTGCGGTGAATGCAAGGGAGAGCCCGAGCGTCCGGGCGATGACAAATGCGAGCAGCGGCATTCCCATCTGCACGACGAGAATCGTGAGTACGGTTCGCCCACGCAGTCGCCGAAATCGTTCGGGGGCGAGGGTCAACGAGACCGCTCCGATCATGACCGCCAGAATCGGCGTCGACAATGGAGTGAGAACTGCGATGGATGGGAAGAGCAACCCGATGCCGACTGAAAGAAGCACCCAGAGGAGCAGATACTCGTCGACGAAGCCTGCAACACGAGTCACGACGGTGTCCGACATCGATGTGGTGGATTCGTTCATGTGGGGTTTGGTGGTTCGTATTCTCGGTTACTGCCGCACTGGAAACACTCGGTGACGGTCTCAATAATTGGTTGAGCGTTCTCCACGGTGCTGGCGTCGAGTATCTCGGGACGCTAGCCGCATCTCCGCTCAACCCAGCCGGTGCGGGCCGAGACCAGTTCGACGTTGTCGGGGACCGAAGGGTGCCGCCAGCTCATACACTCCGGATAGGGCAGTCACCCCGTTTCGGGCGTCACTCTCGTGAATAGTGTGTTCGTAGATAGTCCACGATGTCGTCGCTTTCGTACATTGTGACGCCTCGCTGGTGATCGACGGGGAACGGAATCTGGTCCCGTCCGCCCAATGTTCGAAGCTCGTCGTGAGTCTGTTCGTTCCGGGGCTCACCGGCTGCTGACCGTGGGTTGTGAACCACATACGAGACACCAAGGTCGGTCAGCGTTTCGCGCACCTTCTGCGAGTAGCCACACGCCTCTGCCTGGTAGAGTTCCAACATATGATCATGGGAAGGTGATTAGGCGGTCACCTGAAGACGGTCCTCGACAGCCTCGGCGACCAATTCGAGATCAAGGTCAGCGCCGTGGACGTCTTTGTCCCAGATCGTCTCGCTATCGGCTCGGACGACGAACACACCACCATGGCCGGGGACGAGCGTCACACCATCCAGATCCTGGCCGAATTCGTCAAGGAGCCGTGTCTGGGTTTGGACCGCCGGGTCGAGCAGTCCGCAGGGAACGCAGTATTCGATTTCGACTGACGTCATACTACACTCTTGAACTGTCATCGCCGTAAAGCTAAGACAAGGGTTCCCTGACCGGGTTAGCCTGCCCTAACCAGGATCGAATCAGTCTGTCGTTGTCGGTGACGTCCTACCCGTAGAGGACGTGTCGTGATCGAGCGCCCACCCAAGCACGCCACCGTACACGAGGTGCAAGACGAGCGTTGCAACCGCGATCTTCGGCGTGATCGCCATCCCGAACAGGCCCCATCCGAGGAACGGGAGGAACGTGACCTGCATCATCGCCCAGAGCCCGACGCCGAGTGCGAGGCCCTTCAGCAGGGTCACCGGGCGGGCGATTCGTGCGAGGACCGCGCCGATCAGCCCGCCATAGCCGAGGTGGAGGCCGATCGCGAGTGCCATCATCGCTGGCTTCGGGAGCCCGGCACTGAAGAGTTGCTCAACGACGGCCTTCGGGACCGGCTGAGGCATCGGCGACAGCCCCGAGATCAGTGCCATTAGCATGAGGACAGACATCGCAATTGTCGCGACGACACCGTAGCCGAATCCGTCCCTGAGTCTGTGTTGTGTCACGTTCGAAGCGACCACAAGCGTCGCAATAAGGCTAAGACAAGGCCGAGCTGATGGGCTCGATGATCCGGACTAGGTGAGGGCGAGCTAACCCCGGAGTTTGTGGGGCGACCACTTGATGGGAGTCGAATCGGCTCCGAGCACGAGTACCGCTAGAGAGCCGAACAGGACGCCGACGTTCTTCCAGTCTGGTCCAACGTACAGTATCGCAACGATCATCACAGGGATGAGCGAGAGGGCTGCGAGTCGCTCGCCTGTACCGACAAGTAGCAGTGCGACTGCTCCCACTTCGACGACTCCAGCGACGATGACCATCGCCGCCGGAGCCGGCATCCCGATGGCATCGAAGAACGCAACGGAACCCCCGTATGTCAGGAACTTGCCGAGTGCTGGTTTCGCTATGAGGGCGGCGACGACGAGACGGAGGCCGAGCAGCGCCCAGTCTGGTATCGACCGTCGTATCGACCGAACGCGGTCTGTATATGTCGCTTCCGTAGTGGCTGGTGTCCGAGGACTCGAATAAGCGTAAGCGAAGGGCAGACTGAGGTGGTACTGTTTGCTGATCTACTGTGGGTTGGCAACTTAGTCTCGTAATAATAATAGCTCCACATCCACTACCGACGGACAGGATGAGCAAAAAGACCGAGCAGGAGTGTGTCGCGTCGTGGTGTGCTGACGACGACTGGTGTACCGTGACGTGCACGGCCCACCTCATCGGGAAGAAGTGGCATCCGGTCATCGTTCACCGCTTGCTCGCGCACGGCCCCCTGGGGTTCAACGCCCTCAAAGCCGAGATCGGCACGATCTCGAGTACCGTCCTCTCAAACAGTCTGGAGGACTTAGAGGAGAACGGATTGGTGAACCGGGCGATCGTGAGCGAGAAACCGTTCCGCGTCGAGTACTCCTTGACCGAGCAAGGAGCCTCATTAGAACCCATAATCGAGGCGATGGACGAGTGGGGAGACGAGCATCTCCAAGAGACGTCGTCCTGTGCCTGACCTGCCACTCTGAGAATAGGCAACCGCCAGCCGGTTGGGAGCGGCTAGTTTCGTCGCGAACATTCCGATTAGGACACACTTCGTTTCATCACTGTCGTCGCTCAAGTTCAGATGACCGGGGTGACTCTTTTCCAGTGATCTCTCCTACGGTCACTCATTTATATGTAGGCGCGACTGGACGCCCGTGTGGTGGATTTTCGAGGGGTTGAGTTCCCAGAGTTGTGTTATTTTCGCTCCAATCCATTACAGATTTCACCTATCTGAACAAAGTAGAGCAGCGGGAAAGCAGATAGTCGAATTCGACAGTCTCAGAGCTTCTATTGGTGGTCGGATAGTCGATTCTTCTTCCGTCTGCAGTGTTATCTTTCCGGGTCAAGGAGTTAGGTGAAGTATCGCACTACACCTAATACCCTAGAAACTATACCGCCTCACAATATTGAGGACGGTAACATATATGGAGTCCAAACAATTTCCGAATTTCTCGATTCGTTCTTACGGAATGATTTCTGCCGCATTCTGTGAACGCGGTATAACTGATTTCCATCGAGCCGTTGAGCACGTTCGAGACCTCCCATATGGTCGTACGTCAAACAAGACCAACCTGCCGCTGGTTTTAGTGGAAGAGCGAGGAACGTGCAGCACGAAACATGCACTCCTCGCTCAACTCGCCACGGAACACGGTGTCGACACATTCCAACTGACACTCGGTATCTACGAGATGAGCGAGCGAAACACCTCCGGTGTCGGTCGAGTTTTGTCTGATTATGGACTTGAATCGATTCCGGAAGCACACTGTTACCTTAGCACCCAAAGTCAACGATTCGACTTTACCAAACCGAATGCAAGTGTGCCTGTCGGTGAGTTATTGTACGAGGAAACGATTCAGCCGCCTCAAATCGGAGCATACAAGGTTCGGCTCCATCGACGGTATTTGGCTGAATGGGGTGAGCAAGAACGTCCAGAATGTTCTACGGATGAACTGTGGGAGATTCGTGAGGACTGTATCGCCGCACTCGAACAGTAACCGTTCGGATGTTTCTCCCGGCGCTTGACACTAACCACATCATTCACATCACCATATATGATATTTATCCAATATTCAAAACTCACTGCCATGGGAAAGTAGCGGCAAAGTAAACGAAATCTGTAACGTCAGTCCAAAACCTGAACAAAGTAGAGCAACGGAGCAACCGGCAGTCGAATTCGGCTGTTTCAGGGCTTCTATTGGCGGTCGGGAGGTCAAATCTTCTTCCGGCAGTTGCTCTTTCATTCCCGGATCGGTGAACGATAACACAGTTCCATAGCCATCTCGGGCACTGAATCAAAGAGTGACCTTGCGGCGACTGACGAAATATTTGAGGACGTCCGCTCACGAGTCCATCTATTGGTAGGGATCGCTACCCGGTCGATGCGTCACGAGAATCAGAGTCCTTGAATCCTTCAGTTAAATAGGAGCCGCTTGGCTGCATTTAGAGGATATATACAGCAAGCCGTCGCCATTTATTCCGCGTGATTGGATCTGAACTACCCGAAAGAGAATCTGCGCATTGACCGGTGGGATTCCTACCAGTTGTGATAGATATTCTTGAACCCGTGCAAGATACACGGCGCATATCCCTCAATCGCTGATACTGCAAACGAGAAGAGAAGACTCCATAGAGACAGCGAGATTTTCTCGCACCCACCGTCGACGGAGGTGGACGATCCGGTCAGGTGACCGTCGCCGTCGTCAGTACATAGTTCATGGGGACCGCGTTCTGACTGGCGTCGAAAAAGTGCTCGATCGTCTCGATCATCTCCTCGCGGAGTGCCGGGTGATCGGCCTCGGCAACCGTGTCGAGCGCCACGATGAACAGTCCCGACTCCGTGATTGCCTTCTCCCAGTAGTGGGCCGGTGACAGCACGGGAGTCAGCGCCGTTCCGGTCTCGAACACGAGGCTCTCGACCCCGCCACCCACTCGCTCACGGACGACATCGGGGTCGCCCCATAGAAACGGTGGCTCCGGCGGATTGGGATTCGGCGGGAGATAGTTGTTCAGTACTGCACCCATGGCGGGAACGAGGCCATCGGGCGTCCACGAGGTGAACGCGATTCGTCCACCCGGTCGCGTCACACGGAGCAGTTCTTGACCAGCGTCATCGGGCGGTTCTGCGAACATGTGGCCGAGACACGAGAGGGTGACGTCGAACACGTCATCTTCGAATGGAAGATCCGTCGCGGAGCCCTCCCGCCAGTCGATCGTCTCAATGTCAGTGATCGTCGCGTTCTCACATGCTTCATCGAGCATCGCCGGGACGATGTCCAACCCTGTGACGCGTGCTCCTCGACGAGCGGCGGTGATGGCGGCGTTCCCGGTCCCGCAGCCAACGTCGAGGACGGTGTCGGTTGTACCGATCCCGACAGCCTCGACGAGATGAGCCGCCATGCCCAGGAAATTCGGCGCGATATCGGGATACGATCCGAGAGACCACACGCGTTTTGCTCGCTCGTCTGGAGAGAGTGTGTCGGGAGTCATGCTTCCACTCGGAGAGAGGTGCTCCAGCGTGGTATAGACGCGTACAGAGAATCTCTCACACCGTAAGCGGCTCTCACTCCGTGAGCAGTCTCGGGTCGAGTACTTCTCCCTCACAGCGATAGGTATCGATAATCGATTCTGCCCACGAGTGGACCGTCTCGTCTGAAGTTTCTATCACCGCGTGTGGAGCCCCTTCGTCACCGGACAGACACAGCAGTACCACGTCGTCGATAAGGAACACGGTGACCGGGATTGGACCCTCGTGCCAGAAGAACTTCGCCTGCCCGGACTCGACCATCTCCTGCGCGTGATCGAGCATTCGGGGATCGGTTTCGATCCGTTCGAGCACTCCCCGATCAACGATGCTTTCGAGTTCGAGGGTTCTCTCGGCGGTTGCTCGCCAGCACACCTCCATGACGTCGGAGAGGTGGGAATACGAGATGACTCGAACCCGGTCGGCGGTCCGGAGCCGGCGAGTAATGTGTGTCGTCGGTGCGAGCGCGTCGCTCCTGGCTGGACGGATGATCTCCGCCCCGGCCAGACATCCAAGGTCGAAATCGAACCCCTCCTCAGGGAACCACTGCGCCACCTCGTTGAGTCCCGGAACGGGCGCGAAGCGCTTCAAGACATCCGTGAATTCTTGCGCGACGTAGTTGCCGACGGGTGTCGTCTCGTATTGCTTGCCCTCTCGTATCACCCATCCCCGATCTTCGAAGTCGTCAAGGATGCGGGCGAGAGTCGCTCTCGAAATGCCGGTGCCAGCTTCGATCTCATGTCGCTTCATCGGCTCCGCTGTGAGCGTGTCGAGCACTCTGATACGGTTCGGTGACCGAGCGAGAAACTCGATCTCTTCGAGAGACGACTGGATGTCGTCGAATGGTAGACTCATTTCTGGGCGTTAGACGCGCTACCATTTAGCGATTAGCGAGTTGGGTGCTCAGGCCCCGGGTCTACGCCGTGGTCGTCATCCTTGCCCGAGCCTCTTTTGGTACTCCCTCTGTATCTTGCACACAGTTTTTGGCAAAAGTCAGGTAGATCGAGATTTGCTACGGTATGTGGGGTCTCCTGTACTGAGCGATCACCACTTTCTCAGATCGAGCCGAATCTCATGCTGCATTCGCGCCCTGTATTCAGTACAGGTGTCCAAAGATATCACCGTTTGTGGGTCTCAACAGAGCCACGGCACATTACCATCGTGGACGCGATCGCCGGTCGGTTGACGGGCGTTTCTGAGGGTAGTTCGCGGCGGACCGCTAACCGCTGCACTCTATTGTTTATATGCGGTGTCGAGTAATCGATTCTACCTGTCGTATTCGAGGGTTTCAGATTCGAAATATGACTTTCTTTCGCCCAAATCCGTTACGGATTTCAGTTACCTGAACAAGGTCGAGCAACGGAGCAATCGGTAGCCGAATTCGGGCGATACGAATCGTATAGCACCCATTTAGTCTCGAAGATATTCTTCTGATTGCTGGTCTTTCGGTCCGAGTTCGGTGAAAAACACCATATTTCCTCCCGGTGGCCCCGGGGGATGGGGCAGTGATGGGAGGGCAAGCGTTTTGCTCCTGCACTCACAATGTACACACATGAGTTCCGGGTCCGAGAAGAAGCGCGTGCAGTTCCGCGCACCGAGAGGGCTGGTGGACCGGGCTGACGCGCTCGCTGCGGTGCTCGAGACGGATCGGACGGACATCCTCATCTCCGCGCTTCGGGACTACCTGCGGGACGCCGCGCACTCCGACGAAATGAAACAGGAGGTCGCAGACGCCTTCTACGACGACGACATCACGTTCGAGGAACTGAAGGGCCTCGTCGGTCACGAGGAGGCCGCTAACTTCCGACTGCTGAAAGAGCAACTGACCGATGCGTTCGTGGACGAGGTTGCGGAGGAGCTGGCCGACTCGTAGATGGTTCTGCTAGTCGCCGATACGTCAGCCCTCGTTAGCCTCGGGACAGTGGCGGACGCTTCCCCGAACCCACTTGACCTTCTCCTCGATTCGCATAACGTGGTTGTCCCGAGGCGGGTCGTCGATGAACTCACCGAGACGGCATCCTACGACGACGCCTCAGGTGAGGCGGCGCAAGAGGTTCTCGATCGTCGCTCCGCAGTTGAGGTGCGTTCCGTCGAACTGGATGAGACGTTTCCACTGGACGACGGCGAGAACGCGGCGGTCACGCTGGCGAACGAAATCGACGCCGTGCAACTACTCTGTGACGAGTTCAATAGACTCGCGCTCGTCCACGTCTCGCTGGCCGAAACCCGTCTCGTAACGACACCGATCCTTCTCACTGCGCTGGTTCGCAACGACGCGCTCTCACCTGACGCTGCTGATGAGTTCCTGGGCGAGATGAGTGATGCTCGCAGTTGGTCGTCGAACTCCTACGTCGAGCGTGCGAAGGCCACGCTTCGACAGCGACGCGAGGGCGGTTGACTCGATCCGAAATCACGACCTGTGACGTTTCGTTTCCCTGTTCGTCTCTCTACTGAGAGCGCACGGGAGCGCGTCGAAGAAGAGTCGGTATCGTCTCCCCCTGACTAGTACGACCGCACATCGAGGTTTTCGATGCGTTCGAAATGCTCGGTGTTCCTCGTGACGACTGGTTCGTCGTTCAGGAGTGCAGTAGCGGCGATGATGCAATCCTCCCGCTCGATCTGTTCTCCACGAGTAATCAGTTCACCCGAAAGTTTCCCCGCTTTCCGCATGACGGGGTGGTCGGCGGGGACGACGGATTTACTATCCAGCACGCCGAGAATCCGTTCTCGTTTCTCCCTCGGCGTCTCGGAACGTGCGACACCCTCGTAGAGTTCGAGTACCGTTATCGAAGACACCTTCTGTGGGCGTGATTCCTTCTCTATCGCATCGAGAAGTGTCTCAGCGTCCTCGTCGCCTCGCAGGAGGTCGACGATGAAGGACGTGTCCTGAATCATTCCGCTCTCTCGTCACTCCCGACGGCTTCGCCGAACTCGTCTGCGAGTCGGTCGCTCCGCTCTCGAGACCGGGAGCGACCCTCTCCGATGGCGGCTTCGAGGGCATCCGCTTCTTCGTCGTCCAGAATACCGGCGATCTCCTTCCACGACCGTTCTCCAGCGAGTCGCTTGACGACATCACTGAAGCTCTCTCCCTCCTGCTTTCGAGCTTTCAACCGCTCGTACGCTTCCTCGTCGAGCGAGATAGTCTTGGTCGCCATGTCCATACACACTTGTGTGTGTACAGGTAAAATACTTCGCTCCAGTGGATGGGCCACCCGTTCGGAGAGCGAACGAAGCGGTAGCGTGCGCAGTTTTGCATGGTGGAGTTCACTATCTGAATAAAGTGGAACAACGGGACAAGCGGTAGTCGAGTTCGGACGTTCAGGGGTTCTATCGACGGCTAGTTAGCCAAATTTTCTTCCGCTAGCTGTGCTTGCTTTTATCGTGAAGTTATTGATAGAAAGGGCCTCTTCTCGGTTTTATTCGTAGTTACTCACTTACTCGGTCGGCCAGACGGTCGACGCGAGGTTCGGAATCACGCAATCGGCCTCCGATAACGCCCGATTCCATTCGCGCTATGGCCGACCCGTCAAGCGGCGCTGTGCGTGGCGTTCACGCCATCGGCCCAGGACCATTCGGATCAAGTAGTCGGGTCGCGGTGGAATCCACCCGAGCTGCTTGGCCATGCCGAGATCGTCACGCACGGCGTCGTGTTCCGCGACGGCACCGTCGGCGATCCGAAACCAGTGCGTCTGTTCGACGGAGAACGCTCGATTCATCGATGGGAACACGTCCGTGACTTCCCCGTCGGGCGAGTCGTGTACTACGAACGGCCCGTGCTGTTGGCCGTGCATGGTCACCAGTGCCGCTACCCGGTCTCGGTCGACGATGACGTCGTGGAATTCGAACCGTATATCGGTGAAGGCTCTGTGCAGCCAGCGGATCGTGGCTTTCAATCCGTCGGGACCGCGCTGGCGCGTCCCCATCGGCTCGTCGGCAGAACGATGGTTGACGTAGTCGGGCGTGACGTTGCCATCGACCGCGTCGAAGTCGGCGGCAGCCACGATGCGCAAGTGTTCACGAGCGAGACGATCGTGTCGATCGTGAGTCGTTACATTCCGGGCATCACTCTCGTCCGAAACTCCGGAAAGCGAGGCTTCCAACGCCTCTGATGCCCCGGTTTCATCCGATTCCTTCGAATCTGTCATGGGTACGCCTCCTGGCACAGCCGTACGGGCGCGGGAAACGTATAGGCACCTAGTGGGATTCGCGCAACCCCTGGGCGACTTGCAGGGGGCGAAAGAACGTCGTCACCTGCACGTGGGGAACCCGCGCTCGGTTCGGATGGTCACTCGATCGGTCCGCTGACCGATCGCTTTGCGACCGGACGACGAAACAGAAATCGAGGAGAGTGATCGGCACGCGAGCAGGCCCACGGCCACGACGCACTCCCTGGCTCAGGCTTCGAGAGCACGTGGGTCGAGCGGCCGGGCCTCGGCTCGATAGGACTCGTAGAGCGACGTCGCCCACTCGCGCGCCTCCGGGGCGTCGGTGTCGACGATGGCCCGTAACATCCCGGTATCCGGATCGTAGCCGGTGAGCGCGACACGGTCGTCGAAGATCGTGAGTCCACACGGGAGGGCGTCGTGTAGAAGGATGGTGAGGGTACCGCTGTCGAGTCCTCTCTTGGCCGCTTCGGGGGACCAGTCCAGCACCGCTTCGACGATAGGGGGTGGGTAGATGATCTCGGTCTCCATACCGCTCCGGACGTTCCGGAACAGCGTGCCCGCGTTGGCCGACTTGAGCGTCGCAGTGCCGAACGCGCGCATCGTTTCCGCCTCTTCGATCAGGTCGTCGTAGCGACGGACGGACCGGTATGGGTCGTCGGTGTCGTCGACTGTGACGACCGCTTCGGAGAACGCATCGATCGTAATGCCGAGCTTCTCGGTCGGAAGCCACTGCGCGACCTCGCGCAGCTTCTGTCTGGTTTCCATCCGGTGAAGTAAACTTACGACCTCCTCCGCGACGAACGCTCCTGTCGAGGTCGCCCTGTGCTGATGCCCGTTTCGTACGGCCCACCCCCGATCCTCGAATTCGGCCAACGTCCGCCCGATCGTGGACGACGATGCCCCGGTCAGTGCCCGGAGGTCGGCCCGGCTGTGTGGCCCGTCAGCCAGTGCGTCGATCACCTCGATGCGGTGCGCTGAGGCTGCGAGATACTTGATCTCGTCGAGGGCTGCATCCATATTCGTGCTACGTAGTAGCAGACAATATTCTTGTCGTGCGGTTCGCCGGTCGTGAGTTCACGTTCGTAACGTATCTAAGACCACTCTCGTCCCATCATAGCGGTTTTAGATGCGGTCATCTCCGGGGGCCAGGGGCCGAACGCGGATTTCGGCTACCCGAACGAAGTAGAGCGGAGGAACCGAAGACGAACGAGAGAGTCCGGGCCGAGAGAGCGGGCGTCCGTCTCCGGGGGTGAGATCCCCGCCACCCGTCCCGTCGTGGGGTCCTCGACGTCGACCTCGCGTTCATGCCGGTCGAGCGCGTCTGAGAGGTCCATATGCCGACAGTGCGAACGAACGACGTCGAGACGTACTACGAGCGACGCGGCGAGGGGCCGCCGATCGTGTTCGTCCACGCGTCCATCGTCGATCACGCGATGTGGGACCGACAGGCGGACGCGATCGCGGACGACTACACGACGGTCGTCTACGACGTCCGCGGGCACGGCCGGACCGGCGGCTCGGCCGAACCCGAGTACACGATGGATCTCTTCGCGGCGGATCTGCACGCCCTCGTTACCGCGTTAGATCTCGACCGACCGGTTCTCTGCGGACTCTCCATGGGCGGGATGATCGCCCAGACGTACGCGGCGGCCCACCCCGACCGACTGGCCGGCCTGATCCTCGCCGACACGTTCACCCCGAGGATCCTCACCCGCGGCGAGTGGTTCCTGCGTCGGGTCGCGTTGAACGCGCTGATCCCGCCCGTTCGACTCGTCGGATACGAACGGGTCGAGCGTGCCAACGTGTGGCTGACGGAACGGCTCTTCGGCGGCGTCAGCGGCGACTACGGGCGGATCGAACGACTCCGCGAGGCGGGACCGAAGATGACCACCGACGAGTTCGCCAAGGTGATCCGGTCGATGACGCGATTTCACGGGGCGTCGATCGACCTCTCGGCGATCACCGTCCCGACGCTCGTCCTGTACGGCGAGAACGAACTGCCGTTCGTGAAGCGCCACGCGGCGGAGCTGGCGGTTCGCCTCTCGAACGTCGAGATCGACGAAGTACCGCACGCCGGCCACGCCTCGAACCTCGATACCCCCGACTACTTCACCGCCGCCGTTCGGGCGTTCCTCGCACGCACTCGTCCGATCGATGGAGCGGATGCCTCCGACGGGAACTCCGGGACCGGGTCGCGGTGACGATTCGTACCCGGTCGGGTGACGAACGACGGGAGGACCACCGCGTTTCCCCCGCCTCGTTTTCCCGCCGTCAGTTCCCGGTCGCCCCGCACGTCGACGGGACGCTCAGTATCAGTACTCCCAGAGTCGTTCGATCCGCGAGTCGATCTCGGGATGTTCCTCCCGGAGCGCCTCCACGCTCGTCTCGCCGTCGACGTTGACGACGTGGACCTCACCCCGATTCCCGGAGTACACGTCCTGGAAGTCGTACACGACGCCCGCGACGTCGACGTCCGCGGGGATCTTGTCGCTCTCGACGAGGAACTCGACCTGCCTGTCGACGTTGTACTCGACGAGGCGGTTTACGGCGTCCGTTTCACCCACGTCCGGGGGGAGCAACTCGACGCCCCCCTCGAGGTGCGTCTCCAACAGCCCGAGACAGTGGTCGATACCGGCAGGTTCGGAGAGCCCGTCCGTGAGGTCTGCGTACGCCGCCGTGACGGCTCCACAGCCCGTGTGTCCCACCACGATCGCGGTCTCCGTACCCGTGTGCTCGATCGGGTAGAGGACGTCCCCCGAGACGACGTCGCCGGCGTCGGTCCGCTGGACGACGCGGTTCCCGATGTTGCTACACGTGAAGAGGCGACCGGGCTGGTCGTTCCCCCACATCTGGTCCTGCAGGACACGCGAGTCGGAGCAGCAGACGGTGACCGCGTCCGGCCGCTGGGCGTCCTGTACGTCGTCGAACCGGTCCTTGAACGCGCTCACGTGCTCCGAATTGTTCCGGAGCAACTCGGCGAATACCTGGCGCATGGTACCCGATAGGACTCGCCCGAGTAGGATCTTTGCTTCCCCTGCGGCCGAAGTTGTCGCGATCCTTCCCCCTCGTTGGGGACGGCCGCGTTCGATCGAAGTCCTCCGGTAGCGGTCCGAACGCATACCCGGGTCGGTCGCCTACCCGTCGTATGGCCCGGTTCTACACCGTCGGGCACTCCTCGCGCTCCGCGGAGGAGTTCGTCGAGACGGTGCGCGCTCACGGAGTGACGCTCGTCGTCGACGTTCGCCGCTTTCCCGGCTCCGAACGCAACCCGCAGTTCGACGCGGAGGCCCTCGCCGAAACCCTCGGCGAGCACGGGATCGAGTACCGTCACATCGAGGCGCTCGGCGGCCGACGTTCGAGTCCCCTCTCGGCGTCGCCGAACGCCGCCTGGGAGAACGCCTCCTTCCGGGCCTACGCCGACTACGCGCTCACCGCGGACTTCCAGGACGCCCTCGAGGAACTGATCGCGCTCGCCGCGGAGCGGACGCCGGCGATCACGTGCGCCGAGGCGGTCTACTGGCGCTGTCACCGGCGGATCGTCGCCGACTGGCTCGTCGCCCGCGGTCACGACGTCGTCCACGTCTTCGGTCCCGATCGCGCCGACGAACACGAACTGACCCGGTTCGCCGAGATCCGCGACGGTCGCGTCCTCTACCCGGAAGACGAGGGGACTGCCTGACCGTCGGCCAGCGGAGACGAGAGTCCGGGGATCGGTGTCGTCGGGGAGCGCACCGCCTCAGAAGTCCGCGCGGTCTAGCCAGTCGACGGCCGTCAGCACGAACCAGCCCATCCAGACCGCGAAGGCGATCAGGGCCGCGGCGTAGTACGCGACGCTGGACGCGAGGACGGCCGCGACCCCGAACGCCGCCGCGACGAGCGCGAGCGCGACGAGGTGCCGTCGCCGGTCGCCGAGCGCCGTCACGAGCGCGGTCCGCGCCGGTCGGTTCGACACGACCGGGCGTTCGCGCGCGGCGAGCAAGTATGTGGGCCTCCGAACGCCGGGCGATCACGCGCGCTCCCGGATCACCATGACCTTCACCCGACGAACGCCGTCGAAGTCGCGGAGTCGGTACGTGAGTTCGCGCACCCGCTTCGCCTCCCCGCGACAGAACAGCGACTCCAGACACCACTCCCCCTGGTGGGTGTGACTCGTGTTGAGGATGACGTCCTGATAGTCGTGCTGCACGGCGTGGAGTTCCCGGATCACCTCGTGGTGACGGTAGTCGAACCCCACGAGCGCGACGATCTCGCCGGTCATCGCCTCGAGGCGCGAGTGCGACTCGACGTACTCGAGCATCGCCTCCCTGACCGCCCGCGACCGGCTGTCCAACCCCTGTTCCCTCCACACGCGGTCGAACTCCTCGACGAGGTCGTCGGGGACGTTGAGACTCGTTCGCATCTACGCGTTCCTCGTCACGCCGACGCGAGGTACCCGTTGCGGTGACCGACATAGTACCCCGGTCATGCCCGGCGACAGCGGGTTGCCCTCACGGCGGGAGTGACCGTCCATGCGCGACCGACCGACGAGGCGGGCGGTGCTGGGGGCGCTCGGGGCGCTGGCGGCGGCCGCGACGGGCGCGACCGCGGGTGCGAGCGTGCGCACCGCCGCGGCGACCGGAAGCGGTTACTCCGGTCGCCCGGTCGAGATCGACTCGTTCGACGGGACGACCCTGGCGGGGCGGTTCACGACGCCCGACGGCGAGGGGCCGTTCCCGTCGGTGCTCATGACCCACGGCTGGGGCGGCGACCACGGGAGCGAGCGGGTGCGGCGGCTGACGGATCTCTACGCGGGCCACGGGTACGCCGTCCTCGCGTACGACTCGCGGGGGTTCGGCGAGAGCGGCGGTCGGGTCGGCGTCGACGGCCCGAACGAGGTGCGCGACGTGAGCGCGCTGCTCGACTGGCTGGCCGCGCGCCCGACGGTGGCGACCGACGCGCCGGGCGATCCGACGGTGGGCATGGACAACGTCTCCTACGCGGGCGGGATCCAGCTCGAGGCGGCCGCGGAGGAGCCGCGCCTCGACGCCATCGTCCCGCGGTGGGCGTGGAACGACCTCCCCTACTCGCTGGCCCCGAACGGCGTGGTCAAGGCGGGCTGGGACGCGCTGCTCTACGCGACCGGCATCACGGGATCGCGCGGCCTCACCTCCGGCGACGGCTGGCCGACGTACGAGGACGTGGAGAACGGCCTCGATCCGGAGGTCCACGGGACGATCCTGTACGCGACGGCGACCAACGAGTTCCCCGACGAGGGGCGGGCGTACTACGCCGCGCGCTCGCCGGGGCGGAAGCTCGACGCCGTCGAGACGCCGACGCTCCTCGTCTCGGGGTGGCCGGACACGCTGTTCGTCCCGAACGAGGCGATCCGCACGTTCGAGGGGCTTCGCGAGCGCGGCGTCGAGACGCGGCTCGTCCTGTTCCAGGGCGGCCACACGCTCACGGACACGGCGGGCGCGGAGCAGCGTCGGGTGCTCGACGACCTCGCGCTCGCGTGGCTGGACGAGCACGTCGCCGGGCGCGGCGCGGCCGACCTCGCCCCGGTCACCTTCTACGAGGTCCAGACCGGTCGGTTCCGCCGGGCGAACGCCCTGCCGCCGGCGAACGCCGACGCGCGGACGATCGACCTCGCGGACGCGTCCTCCCTCGACGCGACGACGATCGCCAACACCCTCGTTCCGACCTCGACGAGCCAGCTCTCGCCGGTCAACGGCGACCACGTGCCCGGGACGGCGGCGCACTTCGACGTCCCGATCGAGCGCGACCTGGAGGTGCTCGGCGCGCCGCGGCTCTCCCTGCGCGTCTCCCCGCTCGGCCCCGACGCGCAGCTCTTCGCCAAGTTCTACCACCTCAGCGACGGGGACGCGACGCTCGTCGGCAACCAGGTGACGCCGCTTCGCCTCCGCGGGACGGACGAGCGGACGGTCAGGGCCGAGATGGTCGCGATCCAGCGCCGCCTGCGCGCGGGTGATGCGCTCCGGTTCACCGTCGCGACGACGGACGCCGGCTTCTACAACTCGCGGGAGGCCGTCGGCGTCACGGTCCACCACGCGCCGGACGAGTCGACCGTCGAGGTGCCGGTCGTCGCCCGGCGAGATTGACCGCGGGATGCCCGATACTCGGTCAAGGGGAAAGCGGGCCCGTCAGTACATCGCGGCGAGGCGGTCGAGCGCGTCGTGCTGGTAAGGAGTGTGCGACGCCGTCAGCGGCGAGACGCTCACCCGCCGTTCCATGATCGCCCGGCGGTCGGTCCCCTCGGGGTCGACCACCTCGCCTTCGGCCATCCGGTTCCAGATGCGATCGACGAGCGTGATGTGGCCCTCGGTCCGGTCCGCTCCCATGTCGTACACCGTCGAGGGGGTCGTGATCTCCATCTCGCACGGCTCGCCGTCGGCGAGGGGGACGTTCACGTTGAGGTAGTCCGCCTCCTCGAAGACGCCCTCCTCGAGGGCGTGCTCCGCGACGTGACGGGCGACGCGCATCGCCTCGGCGTACTCCTCGACGCCGGGGTCGAACGTCGTGTAGTCCACCTCGCCGGTGGGGATGTACATCGAGACGGCGACCGCGGGGACGCCGAAGAAGGCCGCCTCGACGGCGGCGCTGATGGTCCCCGACCGCCCGAGGACGTACTGTCCGAGGTTCGCCCCCCGATTGCACCCCGAGACGACGAGGTCCGTCTCGGGCGCGAGCGCCTCGAGACCCGCCACGACGCAGTCGGCGGGCGTCCCGTGGATGGCGTAGCCGAGTTCGTGTTCGTCGACGGCGACGCGGCTCGACATCGATCGCCCGACGGCGCTCTGGTCCTTCGCGGGGGCGATCGCCGTCACGTCCGCGACCGGCGAGAGCGCCTCGTAGAGCGCCTGCAACCCGGTCTCCTCGATGCCGTCGTCGTTCGTCAGGAGGACGTTCATGCGTGCCCTGTGCCGCCGTACCGCAAAAACGCATCGGGCCGGGAGAACGTCGGGGACCCACTAGCCCGCTGATGGGGGAGCGGAGTACGTATAGCCACGTCGTTTATTCGGGTCTGCAGGAAACCCGCAGGTGGCACACGCGGACTGGCAGTTGAAGCACGATGCACGCACACAGATTCGTTACGCTCGTCAGCCTCGGCGCTATCCTCGCTACGGCGACGGGCCTCGTCTTCGTGGTCGGCGGCGCGCCCGCCCCCGGCCACCAGGGATCGCTCGTACCGAACGACGACGGCGACCGGACCGGCAGCGCCGGTTCGATCGTCGTCGACGACAGCCGACTCGCGGAGGGGACGGTGCCGCCGGCGAGCGGACGGAACGGCGGGGGCGGTTCCCCGACGCCGACGGCCGCGACGAGCGGGGGCGGCCCCGGTTCCTACGCGTTCAGCGTCACGCGGGTCGAACCCATCACCCCAACCGGAGCGACCGTCGTCGCTTCCGTGACCAACCGCGACGATCGGCCCAGGACGGGCGTCGTGGTCGAGACCCGCATCTCCGCCGACGGCGAGCACGTCTGGCGGGGCGCGGAACGAGTCGGTCGCCTCGCGCCCGGGGAGACGCACACGAGCAAGCGGACGATCGAGACCGATCTCGGCGGCGCGCTCGCCGTCAGGGGGAACGGCGGCGTCGTCACCGTCGAGACGGTCGTCCGGTCCGAGCAGGGCGTCGAGCGATACGAGATCCGGCGGCAGGCCGTCCGATGATCACGGTACGGAGACGGCGTCGACGGCGGTCTCGCCGTCCACGACGAGGTTGTACGCCCGCTCGTCGTCGTTCCACAGGAGCAGGCCGTTCTCGATCACGAGCAGGTCGCCGTAGTCGGCCCGGCGGAGGTCGCGGTTCAGCGCCGACTCGCGGGTGAGCACGGCGTAGTGGTCGACCGCCTCGCTCCCGTCGCCGATCTTGAACAGCGGGTTGTTCCGCCCGAGGTCGCGGCTGAGCTTGATCGCCGTGAGGTCGATGCGCTCGGTGACGTGCTCCTCGGCGTCTGCCATCCGGGCGAACCGGGAGGCCTCCGGCGCGAAGTCGATCGCGCGCCGCCCGTCCCGTCTGAGGAACGTGTAGGCGTACTGCACGTCCGCGTTGACGAACTCGCCGGGGGAGTGCTCGGGGTCGGCCGCGGCGTCGTCGAGGCGGCGCTGCACGTCGGGGACGGCGAGGTCGGGCTTCGCGTCGAACGACCAGCCGCGGTCGCTCGGCGTCCGCCCCGGCCAGAGGCGAACCTCGGGCGCGTAGACGGTGAGGCCGGGGTCGCGTTCGAGCGCCCGCTCGACCTCGCGCAGGCCGATCGCGGTGTTCCTGTCGGCGGGAGCGACCCCGACCATCGTCCCGTCCTCGGCGATCGACTCGACGTAGCGCCGGGCGACGGCTTCCGGGTCGTCCAGTTCGCTCCAGACGTTGGCGAACAGCACGACGTCGTACTCGCCCGCCGGCTCGAACGCCTCCGCCGTCTCGCGGTGGACCGTCACCCGGCGGTTCGGCCCCGATTCGACCAGTCGCTCGAACACGTCGGCCGCCGCGCTCGGCTCGACCGCGTGGTACTCGACGACCGCCTCGCCGGCGAGGAGATCGAGCAGCCCCAGTGCGGGGCCGCCGACGCCCGCGCCCACGTCGAGGACGCGGACCGCCCGCGGGAGCAACCCGCCGCTCGCGAGGTCGGCGGCGACGTACCCCCCGACGGCGTAGTAGTCCGGCAGGTGGTAGATCGCGTAGGCGAGCGCCGTCTCCTCGTCGTACTCGACGGGGTGCTGGCGGTAGTACTCGTCCTTGACCCGCCGGATCGTCGCGCGAAGCCGATCGCCCGACTCCCCCGCGTGCCAGCGCGCGCCGTAGCGCTCGACGAGGAGGTCCTCCAGGCGGCGCTCGTGGGACCGCGGGAAGCGACGGATCTCGCCGACGGGGAGGTCGAGGGGGCCGTCCTCGACGGGGGCGAACGTTCCGTCCTCGCGCTCGCGGATCCGGAGGTCGTAGGCCGCCTCGCGGAGCACCTGCCGGACGACCGCCGGGTGGGGTCGCCCCTCGACGTACTCGCACAGCTCCTCGGGGTCGAGCGGGCGCACCTCGCGCAGGTAGCGCGCCGCGTCGAGCACCCCCTCGCGCTGGTCGGCGTTCACCGGCTGGCCTCCCGGTAGAGCGCCTCGAACGCGTCGTCGTCCGCGCCCGCGACGCGCTCTGCGGCCTCGGCGACCGCGTCGGCCCCGCCGAAGGTGGCCTGGATCTCGGAGTAGACGCGGGGCGTGCCGTCGGTCACCCGCTCGACGAGGTCCGCGAGCCGCCGCGAGACGGGCGTGTGGAACCGCTCGTCGATCCCCTCGCGCGCCAGCCCGTAGGCGAGGACGGCGGCGTGGGCCTGCGCCTGCACCGTCCGCATGGCGCGGTCGTGCTCCTCCGGCGTCGTCTCGAAGAGGTCGTTGCCCGCCGCGGCGAGGTCGGCGCGAATCCGATCGGTCGCCTCGCCCGGTTCGTCTGCGACGACGGCGACGCGCCCCGGCGCGGCGCTGGCGGCGAACAGCGGGTGGAGGCTCAGCCGCTCGCGGTCGGGGGCGTGCTCCCGCATCGCCGCGACCGCGGGGCGCATCACCCCGGCCAGGTCGACGACGGCGCGCTCCGCGCGCCCGGCGTGCACGGCGACGGCCTCGGCGATCGCTGACATCGGGACGGCCAGGCAGACGGCGTCGAAGCGCTCCTCGGCGTCGAGCGCGACGGCCCGACCGCCGGTCGTCTCGGCGGCGCGCTCCGCGGCCGCGGGGTCGGTGTCGGCGTAGGCGAGGTCGGCGTCCAGACAGGAGCCGAACCACGTCCCCATCTCGCCCGCGCCGACGACGAGTACGTTCATGCCCTGAGGTGTCCGGCGCGGTGCAAAAGCCTGTCCGAGTACTGGCGGTCAGTGCAGCGCGCGGCGAACCCGCTCGGCGACCGACTCGGCGTCGGGGATCGCGTCGCGCCGGGAGTTGAACGGGAACGGCCACGGAAGCCGCCGCCGGATGACGAGCGCGTCGTCGTCCAGGGACACGCGCTCGATTCGTCCCGCCGGGACGAACGACGGGATAGACGAGCCGACCTCGCCGCGGAGGATACCGCGTTCGAAGACGACGTAGTGATAGGGCCGCCCCGCGCGAACGCCCTGCGCGAGGAGGACGACGGCGACGCTCAGGAGGGGGACGAACGCATCTGGGTACCGCATCGAGAACGCGAGGCCGCCGACGAACAGCGGGACCCCCGTCCCCACGCCGACGACGCGCCGTCGCCGGCGATAGGCGTCGCCGGCGCGCGCCGTCCACTCGGCGACGACCGGTTCGGTGGCGCGCAGAGTCGCCGCGAACTCCCTGTAGCCGGTCCAGTGGACGGCGAGGGCGGCGGCGGTCCAGACGAACGGCCCGTGAACCGCCGGGTACGGCCAGTCACCGCCCGGATCGCCGACGGTGACGCCGAGGAGGACGACGAGCGGAACGGCTTCGACGAACAGGATCGCGCGAGAGGCGACCAACCGCGTGGCGTCGACGCGACGCGAGGCGGCGAGCGCCCAGGCGAACGCGCCGATGAGCACCGCGGCGGCGATCACCGATGCCGAGAACGGGTTCCACCCCACGAGGGTCGAGAGAACGGTGAGTGCAACGCCCGCGGCGTACGCGCCGAGCGCGAGGGGAAAGCGGAAGGCGGAGCGGTCCATTGTCGGGCGTCCGACCCGTCGGGAGAAAGTTCTTACTCCACGACCAGTTCCTTCGGATAGCTCGTCAGGTTCTCGTAGCCGTCCTCGGTGACGCGGACGAGGTCCTCGATGCGGACGCCGCCGACGTCGGGGTCGTACAGCCCCGGCTCGATCGTGATGACGTGTCCGGGTTCGAGTTCCTCGTCCACGTCGGCGAGCCGCGGCAGTTCGTGCACGTCGAGGCCGACGCCGTGGCCCGTCGAGTGGATGAACCCCGTCTCCGTCGTGGGGTCGCTCCGGAGGGTCGGCTCGCCCGCCGCCTCGTACACGTCGCAGACGGCGTCGTGGACGTCCCGGCCGGTCGCGCCGGGCTCGACGGCGTCGAGGGCGGCCGCCACCGCCCGCCCGGTGAGGTCGTACCACTCGCGGACCGTCTCGGTCGGCTCGCCCCTCACGAACGTCCGGGTCATGTCGGCGTAGTACTTCGTCTCCTTGTCGCGCGGGAAGACGTCGACGATGATGGGTTCGTCCGGCCGGAGGGGGCCGCTGCCGCGGTCGTGGGGGTCGGCCGCCGCCGCGCCGCAGGCGACGATGGCCTCCTCGAGCGCGTAGCCCCGCCGGAGGAGTTCGATCTCCATCTCGCGCCTGACGCGCTCGCTGGTGAGCGCCTCGCCGTCGTAGACGAGGGTCTCGTCGTCGATCTCGGCCTCGCGGACGAGTTCCTCCGCGCGGGCGAGCGCGACCTCGTTGGCGCGCTGTGCGCCGCGGACGTACTCGATCTCCTCGTCGGTCTTCGTGGCGCGGATCTCGGTGACGACGCCGTCGGTCTCGGCGGTCACCTCGACGCCGAGGTCGCGCAGGCCGTCGGCGGTGGCGAGCGGGAAGCGGGCGGGCGCGGCGACCGACGAGACGCCGCGCTCGGCGAGGAACTCCGCGAGGACGCGGTCTCTCGCCCCGTGTGGGCCGTACTCCTCGCGCTTCGCGTCGTACCCGAAGTCGGCGATCCGGGCGACGTCGTCCGCGGGCGCTTCGCGCGTCGCCCGGCCGTACTCCAGGCTGGAGACGAGCAGGTGCAGGTCGCCGTCGTAGAGGGTCACGTACGGGTCGGGCGCGGCGAAGCCCGAGAGGTACCGCTGGTCGGACTCGTCCGCGTCGGCGTAGACGAGGTAGCCGTCAGCGCCCGCTTCGTCGAGGAAGGCGTCGAGCTTCGAGAGGTCCGGTCGCATAGGGGGTGATCACGCTCGGCGGCCAAAACGCTACCGAGGCGGGCGTCCCCCCTGGGACGGACGGTCCCGCGCTGACGCCCCCGCGCTACCCCTCGCGCTCGCGGACGACCCGTCGCTCGCCCTCCGGGTCGTCGCCCTCGTAGCGGTAGACGACGCCCTCCTCCTCGTCGCGGGTCGCGCGGTGCGAGCCGTCGCAGAAGGGGTACTCCCGGGAGAGCCCGCACTGGCAGACGGCGACGTCGCCCTTCTCGGCGTCGATGTCCTCCGGCGTGACGATGCGCGGACCGTCGGCGGTGTGGGTCACGTCGCGGGCCATGGACGCGAGTCGATCGCGGCGCGGGTTAACGGTTTCCCGCGCTAACCCAACGGTTAACCGTTCCGACGGGGAGGGAGTAGCCATGAACGTCCGGCGGGTACGACGACTGCTGACCGCCTTCGGCGGACGGGGCGGGAGCAAACAACGTCGCCGCGTCGTCCGCTATCTCTACGGTCTCGTCGGCATCATCGTGCTCTACACCCTCGCGTACCAGGCGGGGATGGCGGCGTTCGAGGGACGACAGATCACGTTCGCCAAGGCGCTGCTCGCCGTCGTTGAGTCGTTCACCACCACCGGCTACGGCGAGGACGCCCAGCAGTGGACGACGTGGCAGATGCAGCTGTTCGCCGTCCTGATGCAGTTCACCGGGGTCGCGCTCATCTTCCTCGCGCTCCCCGTGTTCCTCGCACCGTGGGTCGAAGAGCGGCTCTCGACGAGCGCGCCGACCCGGATCAACGGCTACGCGGACCACGTCGTCGTGGCCGGCTACACCGCCCGCGGGCAGGCGCTGGTCCGCGAACTCGAGACGCGCGACATTCCGTACGTCGTCGTCGAATCGGACCGCGAGCGCGCCGCCGACGTCTACGAGACGGGGACGACGGTCGTCCACGGCGACCCAGAGCGCATCGAGACCTGCAGGGACGGGGTGAACCTCCCCGACGCGCGGGCGCTCGTCGTCGACGTGGACGACGAGACGAACGCGAGCATCGCGCTCACGGCCAAGGAGGTCTGCGACGTGCCCGTCATCACGTTCGTCGAGGACGCCGGCCTCGCGGAGTACCAGCGTCTCGCCGGCAGCGACCAGGTGCTCTCGCCCCGCCGACTGATCGGCGAGAGCCTCGCGACGAAGGTCACGGCGGGACTCTCCCGCGACCTCGGCGGGGCGGTCGAAATCGCCGAGGACTTCGACATCGTGGAGCTACCGGTGCAGTCGGGAAGCGACATCGCGGGCGTCACCGTCGCGGAGAGCGGCATCCGCGAGCGGACCGGCGCGAACGTCATCGGCGCGTGGTTCCGCGGCGAGTTCGTCAGTCCCCCCTCCCCGGATTCGTACATCGACGAGCAGACCATCCTCCTCGTGGCGGGAAACGAGCGCCAGCTCGAGCGGCTGAAGCGCCTCACGCTCTCAGAGCAGCGCCGCCTCCGGCGCGGCCGGGTCATCGTCGCGGGGTACGGAATGGTCGGCTCGACGGTCGAGGACGCCCTCGAAGCCGCGGGGATCTCCTGCCTCACCGTCGACAAGGTGGACAAGGAGGGCGTCGAGGTGGTCGGCGACGTGACGAAGGCGGAGGTGCTCACGGAGGCGGGGATCGAGGGGGCGAGCACGGTCATCCTCGCGCTCCCCGACGACACGACGACCATCTTCGCGACGCTCGTCGTCCGCGAACTCGCCCCGGACATCGAGATCATCGCCCGCGCCGACTCGCCCGAGAGCGTCCGCAAGCTCTACCGCGCCGGGGCCGACTACGTCCTCTCGCTCGCCATCGTCAGCGGGCGGATGCTCGCCTCGACCATCCTCGACGAGGAGGTCATCACCTTCGACCAGCAGGTCGAGATCATCCGCGCCGAACCGGGACCGCTCGCCGGCAGGTCGCTCGGCGAGGCGGACGTCCGCGCCCGAACCGGCTGTACGGTCGTCGCCGTCGAGCGAAACGGGAGCGTCGTCACAGACGTCGGACCGGACTTCACGATCCGCGCGGGCGACGACCTCATCGTCGCCGGGACGGACGACGACGTCAGGGAGTTCACGCAGTGGGTCGAGGGGTGAGTCAGACTACTGAACGCGCCGCTCGCGCTCGCCGGCTGGGCGCTGTTCGCCCTCGGGGCGTCCCGGATCGAACTCGATCGGTAGGCCGTTCCCCCTCGCCCGCCCCGATCTTCCCGCCCTCACTGCCCTCCACGTCCTCCCCACCCGCTACGCGGTCCTCCACAGACGAACGGCGGTCGTCGCCGTCCACGCGCCGAGCGCGACCGCCCCGACGGCCTCCGGGAGCGCGAGTCCCGGCGCGAGGTCGCGGAGCGCCGCCGCCCAGACGACCCACGCCCCGAGTGTGACGACCCCGAGCGCGACCGTCGCGGCCCCGCGTCGGCGCTCCCCCGCGAGGAGGTTCCCCGCGCTGTAGGTCCACAGCGCGAGCGACAGCAGGAGGAAGAACGACACCGCGGCCGGCGCGTGGAGGGCGGTACCGATCGGGAAGACGCCGACGAGCGCGAGCGCGACGGCGTCGAGCGCGAGGAGGACCGCGCCCGCCCGTTCGGCGCGGTTGCGCGCCGCCCGCCACAGTCGCCACGCGAAGGGGAGCGCGAGCGCCCCGCCGAGCGCGAGTCCGCCGTTGAACAGCCACGCGGTGCGGGTCCCGGGCGCGCCGAGGTCGGAGAGGGCGCTCCCGGCCCAGGTGAACGTCGGGGACCGGAGGGCGGCGAGTGCGATGGCACCGAGCGCGACGACCGGCGCGAGCACGCCGGCCGCGGTTCCGAGTCGCTCCGGATCGGCGCGCCGATCGGCGTTCTGGTCGGCGTCCACGCCTCCACCACCGTCCCGACGCGTCAAGAGCGTTTCCGCAACGCCGGTGGTGGGAGGGTGCCCGTCGGGGCCCCCGCTCACGCCGGCGACGGCGACCAGTCCTCGTCCGAGAGGGCCGATTCCCGCTCGCGTCGCCGCTGCTCGCGTCGCGCCGCAAGCGACCAGTACAGTCGCGCCTCGACGTCGTCGCGTAGTCGTTCCGCGGTGCCGGCGTCGACGTCGACCGCGCGCACGCCGCCGCCCGTGAGGCTCCGCGATCCGGCGGTGTCGACGACGAGCGTGGCGAGGTCGCGCCGCCGCTGGAACACCGTCTGGGAGGTGAGCACCGTCTGCACGCGGTGGTAGGGGACGATCCGCGTCGTCCGGACGAGAAAGCCGTTGCGGGTGACGACGTGACCGTCGTCCACGGCGTAGCCTCGACTCCGCCACTTGAGGTGCGCGGCCGCGAGCGCGACCGGCAGGAGCGCGAGCGTGGCCCACCACCGCCCGTCGATGCCGTCGAGACGCGTCAGCGCGTAGAACCCCGCCGTGAGCCCGAGGACGAGGAGGAGGTAGCGCACGGCGTAGCGCGTCCGGGCGCGCTTCGGCGGGCGCTCGAACGTCACCTCGCCCACGTCCTCGACGCTCCGCACGAGCGACCACACCCGCTCGCGGTCGGCGAAGGGGATCGCCGACTGCGACCCGTCGCCGTCGCCGGGGGCGTAGCCCGCCGTCTCGACGGCGAGCGAGGCGTACCCGCCGAGGCGGGCGAGGGCGTTCTCCCCGATCGTGAGCGTCTGGACCTTCGAGAGCGGGATCGTCCCGGTGTACCGCTGGAGGAGGCCGCGCTCGTATCGCAGTTCGTCGGGGCCGCGGGTCAGCCGGAAGCCGTAGTAGTTCGTCGCGGCGATGAGGCCGCTCGCGGCGGCCGCGACCGCGTACAGCGCCACCGTGCTGACCGAGATCGCGACCAGCGGCGAGGCGGCCATCGATCCCGCGATCGGTCCGAAGGGGTCGAACGGTGACGCGTCGGCGGCGAGCGACGGCACGAGCACGCCGGCGACGACCGAGAAGACGGGGACGAGCCGCAGGTCGAGCGAGACGACGCCGAGGAGGAACAGCTCGCGGATCGTGATGGCGAACACCGTCTCGGCGTCGCGGTCGGCGGTCGCCCCGGCTCGCGCGCGCTCGCCCCGCTTCAGGCGGCTGATCTCGTCCTGCAACCGCGTCGCCTCGGCGGCCGAGACGCAGCGCAGGACGGCCTCCGTCTCGTCCCCGCCGGCCGTCTCGAGGCGGACCTCGGCGATGCCGAGCACCTGCTGGAGGACGTTCCGGCCGACGTCGACGTTCTGGACGCGCCGGAGCGGGATCTCCCGGTCGCGCCGCGAGACGACGCCCGAGCGGATGTCGAAGGTGTCCTCGGTGAGGTCGTACTCGAAGCGCCGGTAGTACGCCACCTGGTAGAGCGCGACGGCGACGAGCAGGAGGGCGACGCCACCGACGAGCAGCCCGCCGCGACCGTCGTCGAACTGCGAGCTGACGACGAGGATGACGATCGCCCAGAGGAACCGCACGGTGGCTCTCGCCGTGCGATAGACCACCGACCGGGGGTCGAGACGCATTCAGACGGCCTCCTCGCCCTCCGCCGCGATGGCGAGGCGCTTCAGGCGCGCCTGCAGGTCCTCCGCGTCCTCGGGGGTGAGGCCCGGGACGGTGACGTCCGCACCCCGCGACCCGGCGGTGTAGACGACGAGCGTCGCGAGGCCGATCGACCGCTCGAGCGGTCCCCGGCTCGTGTCAATGTGCTGGACCCGGACGTAGGGGACGACCGTCGTCACGCGCGTGAGGACGCCGCGTTCGAGGTAGAGCGAGTCCTCGCGGACGCGGTAGCGCCACGTGCGGTACCGGAGCAGGGCGTGCGCGACGCCGACGGCCGCGAGGAGGAGAAACGCGACGACGCCCGGCCAGAGGAGTCCGCGGGTGAGGACGGCGGCCGCGCCGACCACCGCCGCGAGCACGGCCGCGCTCACGAGCGACTGTCCCACCCAGACGAACCGCACGCGGGGATCGAGCGACCGGTCGGGACCGGTCAGCGACGAGACGTCCTGTTCGGCAGCCTCCATTGGCGGGAGGTCGGCCGGGAGCGCTAAATAGCTGGGCGGAACCGGCGACCCCCGGGCGCTCGCCGGGGGACGGATCACGCGCGTCGGAGGCGACCGGCGCGCACGTCGAGACGTGGGCAGTAGTACAGCACGGGGTCGCCCGTCGGGTGGTCGAAGTCGTTCGCCGCGAAGCAGTCGTTGCGCTCGAACGTCGCCTGCCCGCGGCGGAGCGGCCACGGGTCGTGCTCGACGTCGCCGGCGTAGAGCCGCCCGTCGTCGCTCTCCGTGTAGAAGCGGTAGCGCTCGGTGAGGAAGTCGGCCCGTTCGCGGTCCCTCACGCCCCCGCTCGTCGGACCGTAGGTGGCCTCGAACCCGAGCGGGTACGCGCCGGGGTGGAGCCGACGGCTGCGGAGCGTCACCCCCCGGCCGCGACGCTCGAACCGCATCTCGGCGCGGTAGTACGGAAGCCGAAAGAACCGACGTGCGATCGCGACGCTCAGCCGGTCGCCGGCGTCGAGGTTGAAGAAGTAGACCCCCGGCTCGCCGCCGCGGGTCACGTACGTTCGCAGGTTGAGTTCCGGGAAGGTGAGGCCGAACGGAACCCCGCGCGGACCGACGTCCTCCATCAGGAACCCGACCACGCCGAGCCACGCCCGTCCGTCGTAGGTGTCGAGCGAGAGCGCGTCCGGCAGGCGCTCGGCCACCACCTCGGGCGCGACGGGCCAGTGGGCGAAGAGGGTGTCCCGCCAGCGCATCGTGAGCACGGACATAGCGAACGGTACGGGCGACGCGGGTATCGGGCTGTCGCCGCGTGAACGGGTACGAACGCCGAGCGGCGACCGGCAACCGACGACCGGCAACCGACAATCGGCGACAGGCGAGCGATGCCCCCGGAGACTGTCCGGGAGAGCGACCGACGGAACGCTTTTGCGCCGCTCTGCCGTCCCCCCGCGTGGGGATGGCAGGTGGTGGCGCGACCGCCACTGTCACGCACACTATGAGTTCAGACTCCGCACAGACCGAGGGGCGGACGGACGTGACGGCGCAACCGCTGACGACCGCGGCGGTCTCCGGACAGCGCGCCGTCTACGACGCCGTGCAGACGCTCGCCGGCGAGCAGCGCTGGCTGAACCACCAGGGGGCGATCGCCATGCGACAGGTGGCGGCGATGTACCGAGGCGGAACCCGACTGGCACCGACGGTGCGACGGGAACCCGTCGTAATCGAACTCGACGAGGTGAGGGAACTCGACGACGAGGAGGAACTCAACGACGAGGAGGAACTCGACGACGGGGGAGTTCGAACGAAGGGACGGTCCGAACCGCCGGCAGAGGACGCCTTCGACGCCTTCCTCGCGACGTTCGAGCCGGACCTCCCGACGGGACGCCGAACGTCGACGTAGACGCGAACGACGGGGAGCCCGCGAAGCGTCGCGGCCCTCACTCGTGCCCGGAGATGGGCACCGGTTCGTACGGTTCTTCGAGGTACTCGACGTCGCTATCGGCGAGGGAGATGTCGAGCGCGGCGACCGCGTCTTCGAGGTGCTCGACGCTCGTCGTCCCGACGATGGGGGCGTCGACCCACTCCTTCGTGAGCATCCACGCGAGAGCGATCTGTGCCATCGTCGCGTCCTCCTCGTCCGCCAGTTCCCGCACGCGCTCGTTGATCTCCCGCCCGCCCCCCTCGAAGTACGGGTGGCGCTGGGCGTGGGAGTCGGTCTTGCCGCGCGTGGTCGCGTCGAACTCCTCGTGCGGCCGGGTCAGGTAGCCGCGGGCCAGCGGCGACCACGGGATGACCCCGATCCCCCGCTCGCGACAGTAGGGGAGCATCTCGCGCTCCTCCTCGCGGTAGAGCAGGTTGTAGTGGTTCTGCATGGTGACGAACCGCTCGAGGCCGAGCCGGTCGGAGGTGTGCAACGCCTCCGCGAACTGGTGGGTCCACATCGAGGAGGCTCCGACGTAGCGCACCTTTCCCCGACGGACGGCGTCGTCGAGCGCCCGGAGGGTCGTCTCGATCGGCGTGTCGTCGTCCCAGCGGTGGATCTGATAGAGGTCGATCGCGTCCATCCCGAGCCGGTCGAGGGAGGCGTCGAGTTCCTGCTCGATCGCCTTGCGCGACAGACCGCCGGAGTTGGGGTCGTCCTCGTCCATCCGGAAGAAGCCCTTCGTCGCGACGACGCTCTCCTCGCGCCGCCCCTCGAGCGCCTCCCCGAGGACGCGCTCTGACTCGCCCAGCGAGTACATGTTCGCCGTGTCGAAGAAGTTGATCCCGAGGTCGATCGCCCGCTCGACGAGTTCGACGCCCGCCTCCTCGTCGAGCACCCAGTCGCGCCAGTCGGAGCTACCGAAGCTCATGCAGCCGAGACAGATCCTGCTGACGGTGACGCCCGTGTCGCCCAGCGTGGTGTACTCCATGCTCCCGCCTCTCGTCGGGAGGCAAAAGCGTTCACGGGGCGGGGTGATCCCCGTGAACGCTTTATCCCGTTCGCGTTCCTCTCCCCGGACATGGGACTGGCCTTCCGGAACACGCCCGACGGCTACCGCCTGGAGGTGAGCCGCCGGATGGACGCGCCGCCGGACGTACTCTGGGACCTGCTGACTGACACGACCCGCTGGCCGGAGTGGGGGCCGTCCGTGCGGGCGGTCGAGTGCGACCGGCGGTACGTCGAGGCGGGGACGCGCGGACGCGTGCAGGTGACCGAGGCGGCCGGCGGCGTCTGGGTGCCGTTCGTGGTCACCTCCTGCGCCGACTACCGCTGGACGTGGGAAGTGGGCGCGCCGACGGTCGCCCTCGTTCGGAACGTCCTCGACCTCTCGCCGACCGTGCCGGCGACGGGACACCGCGTCGAACCCGTCGGCGGGGGCTGTCGGGTCGTCTTCGAAGTGCCGCCGCTCGCGGCGGGCTACGCGGTCGTCTGTCGGCGTGCGCTCGCGACGCTAGAGGAGATGGCGCGAGCGGCGACGTGAACGACGAGCACACCTGCGAGGGTAGCGAGCCGCGTTGCGGGCGACGGGACCGACCTCAGCGGGCGACCGTGAGGGCGTCCCGTACCCGGAGGAGGTCCTCGCCGATGCCCTCGCCGTCGCAGTCGTCGGTCGGGCAGGCGTAGTGCCAGCCGTCGCGGGTGGCGCGTCGCTCCGCGAACCGCGTGCCGCACTTCCGGCAGAACAGTTGCGCGTCCGAACAGGTGTCCTGGTGGAGTTCGAGTTCGAGTTCCGTGTCGAAGGTCCGCTTGCAGTTCCGGCAGGTGTGCACCATGCCTACCACTGAGCCGTCTTGAAATATAATAATACCGCAAACTGGTGTGTGAACGCTTGTCGCAGTCGAATTCGGCGGATCCTCGAGGCGCCCCTACGCCGTCGAGGGGTTTCCGCTCAGTCGGGCCGAACCATGCGGAAGCGGTCGCGCGTGGTGCAGTAGTAGCTCCCCGCGAGGCGGCCGACCGCGTCGAGTTTCGTCACGTCGAGTTTCCCGTCGGTCGTGACCGCGTCGTCCACGTGGGCGTAGACGACTTCTCCGAAGACGGCGTTCCCGGTGCCGATCTCGACGAAGTCGGTCAGCTCGCACTCGAAGGAGACGGGCGAGGCCGCCACCCGGGGCGGTCGCACGCGGGTCGAGGGGGCGGCCTCGACGCCCGCGTGCTCGAACTCGCTCTCGCCCCGTCGGAGGGTCGCGCTCGTCGCGTTCATCGCCTCGGCCATCGCGCGATCGACGACGTTCACCACGAACTCGCCCGTGTCGATCGCGTTGCGGGCGGTGTCGGTGTATCCCCCCGGCCGATCGCCCGGGGCGAACAGGAGCGTCGGCGGTGCGCTGCTCACCACGTTGAAGAAACTGTACGGCGCGAGGTTGTCCACGCCGTCCTCGCTCGTCGTGCTCACCCACGCGATGGGCCGCGGTACGACCGCGCCCGACAGCGTCCGGTACATCGACTGCGTTCGGCTCGGGTCGATCTCCATCGGATCTCTCCTCCCACTGAAACGGCGACGACGATCAGTGCAGCGTTCTCGATCGTTCGTAACCGTACGACGCTCGGATCCTCACGCTGACGCGAGCGGACATCGGCGGTCGAACGTCGTCGGGGAGTTGCGGCGGTGCAAAGCCGCGGCGTCGCGCTACCGTCGCCCCGTGAGCGGGCTGATCAGAAGGGTCTCCTCGACGAGGGCCTCGGTGCCCCGACGGAGTCGCTCGGAGAGCGCCTGGTGGGAGATGTCGAGGTCGTCGGCCAGCGCGTCGAGCCCCGTCTCCCGCGGTACCCGGAAGTAGCCGCGTTCGCACGCCATCGTCAGCGCCTCGTACTGCTCGTTCGTCAGGCCGAAGCGACCGACCGGGTCGTCGCGCATCTCGCGGACGTGGACGACCTCGAACGTGAGACCCCGCGACTCGCAGAAGTCGTTCGTCCGGGAGAGCGCGGCGCGATCGGGAAAGAGGACGCGCAGGTGCCACCACTGGTCGTCCCCGTACGCGTCCATCACGGTCGCGTGGAGCGTCGTCAGCATCTGGAGCACCAGGTGGACCTGCTCGATCCAGTTCATCCGGTAGAGGAGTTCCTCGTCGAACTCCCCGACGAGCCTGACGTTGCTCACGCTCGGATCCGTTTCGAACGCCTCGTTCAGCGTCTCCGGGTCGGCCCCTCGCGCCCAGAGGAGCGGCATCACGACTCCCTCCCCGCTCTCCACGAGTCGCTCGCACTCGAACTCGACGTCGGGAACCGCACGGAGCGTTTCGTACAGTGCGAACTCCTGTGCAGGGATCTTCGCCCTCGTGACCGTCGCCATGAGTCACTCCTACTGGCGACCGAGGGGGTGGTAAACCTATCCACTCGATCGCCCGCGAACGCCGGTGTCGGCGTCCGAAAATCCGAATACGACGCGCTACTCGGACGGAAACGCGTCCGACGGAAACGCGTTCGGCGGTAACCACTGCCGACCCCGGAAGGAGTTCCCCAGATCTCCCCCCGGGATCGTCCGCTGGTGTCGCTACGCTCCCGTGCGTCGTGGCTTTCGACGGTTCGGCGGGCGCTGACGATTCGGCGGGCGTCCAGTCGCGGACGCGAGCGCCCACCGACTACGACATTCGGGGACGCGTACTAATCGATTCACCTTTCCCAGGCAAGGACGCTCAGTCGTACAGGTCGGGGTACGCCGTCCGCAGGAGGTCGGGATCCGCGAGTATGCGCTCGCGGATCGGCGCGACGACGCGGTCGATAGCGTCGGCGGCGGCGTTCTTCAGGTCGAGCGGGTGCAGTTCCTCGCTCACGAAGTCGGCTTCGAGGTCGTCGTACGTCTCGTAGACGAGATCGCCGCCGAACTTCTCCGGGCGCTCGACCACGAACTCCTCGCCGCGCTGACCGAGGATGGGGAAGACGAGGAACCGGACGTACTCGAGGACGCCGTTGTCCTCGACCTCGCCCGCGGGGCAGTACGCCCCCTGGAGCTTCTCGTGGATCGCCTCGGCGTCGTCGGTGAGCGAGATCTTCGACCCCGCCTCGGACGCGCTCATCTTCCCGCCCGAGAGCCCCGAGAGGAGCGGCGCGAACACGCACACCGGCTTGTCGTAGCCGTAGTTCGGGAGCAGCTCGCGGGCGAGCATGTAGATGCCGCGCTGGTCGATACCACCGTAGGCGATGTCGGCGTCGAGCGCCGCCACGTCGAGGCTCTGCATCAGCGTGTAGACGAGTCCGCCGAGCTTCGGGTTGTCAGACTGCCGGACGACCTCGCTGCCCGCGCGCTGTGCGCGGCTGATGGTCGTGTCCGCGATCATCCGGTAGAGGTCGAGCGTGTACGGTCGATCGAGTTCGAACTCTCGGCCCTGCACGAACTCGATCTCCTCGCCGTCCGCGCCCGCCGCGTCGATCATCGCCTCGATGGCGACCCGGTAGTACTCCGCGCGGGCGTCGAGCAGGTCGAACGGGCTCTTCTCGTCGTCGAGGTGGGCGTGCAGGTCCGCGACGAGCACCGTCACGTCCACGCCCGCCCGGAGGAAGTCGGCCAGCTTCCGGATGGTCGTGAAGTGACCGATGTGCATCTCGCCGGTCGGCGCGTACCCGATGTACGCGCGCGGCTCCTCCCGCGAGAGCACCTCGGCTAACTCCTCCTCCGTGACGACCTCCTCGGTGTAGCGGGTGACCAGCTCCCGCCGCTCGGCCGTGTCCATAGCCTCGCTTCCGCGCTTTCGCGGATAAGTGATTCGCTACATGGCTAGGGGGTCACGGCACGATCCCCGCCGCAAGTCTTCCTCTCGAACAATTACGAAATTTTATAAGTAATATTTCCTGAACGTCTCGGTATTGGACTCATGGTTGGACTCACCGCTCGACGTCTCCTGATCCTCGCCTCCGTACTGTCACTATCTGTCACACCCGCCGTCGGACTCGCACCGGACGAACGACCCCTGGCCGACGCCGGGCTCGACCAGCGAGTCGAACGGGGAGCGACCGTCATCCTCGACGCGACGGGGTCGCGCGATCCTGGCGGCCACATCGACCGGTACGAGTGGGCGATACGAACCCCGTCGAACCGGAGCGTCGAACCGAGGGATCCGACGGATCCACGCACCACGTTCGTAGCGAGTGAAACTGGTCGGTACGAGGTGACAGTGACCGTCACCGACGACGACGGAAACGACGCCTCCGACACGCTCTACGTCTACGTGAGCGAAGCACCGTCCGCTCCGCCCACGCCACCGACGCCTCGGCCTCCCTCGTCCGGCCCGCCGTCCGCCACGCCACCGTCGCCCGCTCCCCCGGCGTCCGATCCGCCGACGAGCCCGCCGATCGCGGCGGGTCGTGAGCCGACGATCGATGGCCCGACGCTCGTCACCGGCGCGCGACCGCTCCGGGGGAGCTACGAGTTAGACGTGGACGGCGGCTGGGGTGCGATCGACGCCGTCCGCTGGATCGTCGACGGACGGACGGTCGGTTCGGGACGCCAGCGTACGCGCGCCTGGGAACCGGGGCTCCACCAACTCCGTGCCGTCGTCACCTACGTCGACGGTTCGACGACGACGGCACGCTTCCCCGACGGAACGACCGACGTCGTCGCCGATCCGAAACCGACGCTCTCGCTCCCGAACCTCCGTCGTATGGGGGCAATCTCCGGGACCGCAGACGCGAGCGACGGGTTCGGTAATCTCGAACGCGTCCAGGTGACGGTGACTCGCCTCGGGACGGAGACGGCGACGATGAACCCGAGCGACGTTCGAGCCCGAGAGAGCGACTCGTACTCGCTCTCGTTCGACTGGAGCGAGTACGATCCGAAGCGGAACTACACGCTGACCGCGACGGCGATCGACGCCCGCGGGCAGACGGCGACGGTGACCCGAACGCTCTCGCCGGTAGGAACCCCCGAACTCGTCTCCGCGGAGTTCGTGAACGGACCGGTCGATTCGTACCACGATCGGATCGATCCGGGGCGGTACACGGCACACCACGTCGTGAAGATCGCGTTGAACGGGGCGGATCCGGATCGGGTGTACGTGGACCTACGAGCTAAAGCTTCGACTAAGGTATTTACGGTCACCCGAAAGAAGGAGGTCGTCGAAGACGGAATTCTCGAGGTTCATTCGTATTGGGCAGGG
This sequence comes from Halomarina pelagica, assembly GCF_024228315.1. NCBI lineage: Archaea > Methanobacteriati > Methanobacteriota > Halobacteria > Halobacteriales > Natronomonadaceae > Halomarina > Halomarina pelagica. The sequence goes on along the minus strand of NZ_CP100454.1, from coordinate 3,217,764 downwards.
CTCGAACCGGGTGATTACACTGTCATCTCCAATTTCGATTACTACGGTTACGACGAAACGGTGCGTTCGTCTGACGATCTGTCGGAATTCTCTGTGACACCGAGTCCCCCCGAGATCAGATTCCGGACGTTGAACGATGGAACGAGCGGAGGGTACGTCGAGCCGATCAAGATCGACGCGAGCGGTTCGTTCGATCCGGATGGGAGTGATCTCAGGTTCGGATGGAAATTGGGCGCTAAGCCGATAACCCCTGACAATACGACGGCGGTATTGAGCTTCTGGGATAATGGGCAACTTGTATTAAAGGACGGCCAAGGTCAAACAGCGATCCAGACGTGGAGCGCACACGCCGGACTTGTCCCCGAAATACTCGACAGTGAGACCCGTGTACGGTCGATTCCCGTACAGTGGCGCACTACGTATCGCGATCGATACGAACCATACGCTCCGTTTACGAAACTCCGCGTTCGCGTACAAACGGAACCCGTTCATCTCCGTCGGGAGACGGCGGACATATCGATCGGTGCGAAACTGGACGGTTCAGCGGGGGAGATCGTAGAATGGCGCGAGGTGCCGTTCGTGGCAATGAGGGGTGCCCCTGGCGATGATCCAGGCGGTGAGAACGCCGTGTACTACGAGGGCGTGATCGAGATTGAAGCGGGCGATCTGGCCGCCCGGGGACTGCGACCGACGCTGGTTCTGTTCAACGAGGCGCGGCCGGGGTACGTCCGCGAACGATATCGTCTCCCCACCGTTTCGGTGACGCATCTCAACGAGACGCGCCGCGAGGAGTTGTGGGTCTCGAAACTGAGCTACGTGATCGAAAAGCCCATCGAAGCCCGGATACTGGCGGAGAGCCGCGATGAAGCGCGGCGGCTCCGGTCCTACGGGTTTACCGTGGAGGATGTTACGACGGACGTGAGCGAATATCAGATCGAGCGGCGGGTGAAGGTACGGGACGCGAAGTACGAGACGCGGGAGAAACTGTTCGACCAGCGTTGGCAGCGTCGGCTGTTCGTCGACGAACATCCGGAATGGAGTGTAGCCGGAGCGGAGACGCTGACGTGGAGAGAACCGTACACCGATATCGAGTGGCGACGCACTCGCGGTGATGCGTTCACGGGGGACACTCGACGCGTTCAGGAGTCCCCCGCGATCTATATCACAGAGCGACAGTATGAGTACTGGACGACGGAAACTGCGGTTCGAGAGGTCGACAGCAGGCAGTGTCTCCCCTGGATCGGTTGCTACACGGTCACGACCACCAGGCGCGTATCGTGGGAAGAGCAGCACACGTACTGGTCGATCGCTCCGCGGTCGTACTCGCACGACCCCACGGGTCGAACTCGACGCCACCTCCTGCGACCTGCCGAATACGTCACGGAGTACGAACACGAGTATACGAGATGGCGTACCGTCTCCGATACGCGATACAAGGCAGTATCGCGTGAACTGGTTCACGGAGCGAAATACGAGTGGCGGGCGTATCGAACTGTCTCGAGTGATCGCATGGCGTGGCGACTCGTGAAGAACCAGGAGAACTTCCGGATCGGCGGTACCGTCCGGGATCGAACGTGGATACTGGTTCGAGAGGGACACGAACGAGTGGTGAGACCCGCGTACGAGGACCCGATGACGGTGAGAGAAACGCGCGCCACCGTCCGCGGCGTGATCGTTCGGTACCACACGAGCGATACCGACCCGGATCTGACCCGCGAGGTGATCGATTCGTTCGAGACGAAATTCACGGGCGATGGCCTCCTCTCGAAGGAGGAGATCAAGGACCGAATCCGCCGGAACTACGACTCATACGAGCCTTGAACAGTATTCGAAAGGTAAAGTATTTGAAAGAGTATCATATTTGAATATTCATGCGAATGAGTGTTAGAATGTTTGTACTGACTGCTATGGTGTTGGGTGTGATTACGCTAGCAGGTGGAACGGTAGATGCATCCACGCAAACAACGGAGCACTCGGAGACAGTCGAACGGGTACTGACTGCCAGCACCGGTGCTGAATATGAGATCTGGCTGAACACGTCGTCTCATACCTTGTGGATTAAAGGAGAAAATCCGACAGAACGAACGGTATACGCTGGAGTAGTGGTCGAAGTCGACGGAATGCGCTTGAATTCGACCGAAATCAAGCTTCGTCCGGACCATTCGTGGAAGAGTGAGTATCAGTTCCACACAGAACTCGACGCGCTCGAAGATCGACACACCGTCATCGTGTCCACCTTCGGGGACTACACGGCATTCACGTTCACCTACGACATCGATCCAGAGCACCCCAACGGGGTCAAAGTACCCCGGATCACTGACATTTCGGTCGGAAACGCGATGATCGAGGGGCAGTCCTCGTCCGTGGTCAACGTAACGGTAGTAAATCCGTCTATTCAGAGGTATCCTATGAAGCTCATGGTTCACACGGAGGGGACGGATGGAAGCCTCTACTTTCCAACTCCTCCCCCAGGTGGTAGCGAAACTATCACCGTCGAACTCCTCGACGAACAGAACATCGAGATCGCCGGCGAAGCGCGCCTCTACACCGGCGATTTCAACGATTCCGAAGGTGGCATCCACCAGGTGGGATTCGTCGGGCGTGCCGGTGGAACGACGACGATGTGGAACGAGTCGTTCGAGCCGGTCGCCGCGCCCTGGAGCGACGACCCGTACGAGTATCACAACGCCTCGATCGATCCGACGGATACGCTCGCAGAGCGGGCGAGCGGCGGCGTCGAAGTCGGCGGCGTGCCGATCGCCCTCCCGATCGTCGCGCTCCTGGCGGGCGGGTTCGTCGTGTGGCGAATGGGCTGAACGGGTAACGTATCCCCTACCGCCGTTCGATCCCGCCCTGCTCCTTGATCCCGAGGATGTACTTCACGTTCAGATAGATCTCCTGCGGGGTCGTCTCCTCGTCGGGGTGATACAGGTCACTCACGCGGTAGAGGATCGCGGCGAGTTGCGAGGCCTCGGAACTCCCGTCGCGCACGTCCGCCGCGATCTCGCGGAGGCGTTCCGCCGTCTCGGGGTCGTCCTCGACGGTCATCGCTGGGGCTGATCGAACTGGTGGGCCTGATTCGCCTGACTGGTCCGGCGGCGGTGGACGATGCCGACGTTGTTCGCGGTCCGTTCGACGAACCGTCGGAACGCGGCACCGGTCTCGCTGTCCTCGTCGAGGACGACCGGCGCGCCGGAATCGCCGCCCTCGCGGACGGCGGGATCGAGGGGGACCTCGCCGAGGAAGGGCATGTCGACCTCGTCGGCGAAGCGCCGCCCGCCCCCCTCGCCGAAGATGGGATGGGTACTGCCGCAGTCGGGACATCGGAACGAACTCATGTTCTCGAGGACGCCGAGGACGGCGGTGTCGTGTTTGCCGAACATGCGCAGCGCTTTGCGGGCGTCGTCGAGCGCGACCTCCTGGGGCGTCGTGACGATGACGGCACCCGCGAGCGGGACGCTCTGGAGGAGCGTGAGTTGCGTGTCGCCCGTCCCGGGCGGGAGGTCCACGACCATGTAGTCGAGGTCGCCCCACTCGACGTCGTCCCAGAGCTGCGTGATGATCTTGTGGACCATCGGTCCGCGCCAGATGACGGGATCGTCCTCGCCGACGAGGAACGCCATGCTCATCAGCTTCACGCCGAAACGCTCCGGCGGAATGAGGGTCTCGTCTTCCGTCGCGCGCGGCCGTTCGTCGGCGCTGACCATCCGGGGGACGTTCGGCCCGTAGATGTCCGCGTCGAAGAGGCCGACCCGAGCGCCCATATCGGCGAGTCCCGCGGCGAGGTTCACCGCCGCGGTGCTCTTTCCGACGCCGCCCTTCCCGGAGGCGACGGCGACGATGTTCTTCACGCCGGGAAGGACCTGTTCCTCCGGCGAGACGCCGCGGTCGACGTCGGCCGTGAGTTCCAGGTCGAGACCGGTGTCCGCGAGCGCCTCGCGCACCTCGTTCGCGATGGCGGTCTCCGTCGGCGAGTAGGGCGCGCCGAGCGCGAGCGAGACGCGGGCGGAGCCGTCGTCGACCGTAACGTCGTTGACCAGCCCGAGCGAGACGATGTCGTCGCCGAGGTCGGGATCGTCGACGCTCCGGAGGCGATCGAGGACGTCCTCTCTATTCATACGGGAGAGTGGACGGCACCGGCCGATAAGGGTTGTGGAGCAGTCGGTCGGAGAGCGTTCAGTCCGCCGGATCGGGACGGGATGTAGCTACTCGGACGCACGACCGCGAGGGTAGGTAACTGATACCGGTTACATCCGCGCCGGATCACCCCACGAGTTTAAGCGCGCTGACGGACAGGTTCGGGTATGCTCGTAGACGGGTTCGGCCGCGAGGTCACCGGCGTTCGAATCTCGCTGACGGACCGGTGTAACTTCGACTGCGTCTACTGTCACAACGAGGGGCTGGGCGACACGCGGGGACCGATGGAGGCCGGGGACAACGAGATGACCACGGACGACGTGGTGCGCTTTCTCGAGGTGTGCGAGGAGTTCGACGTCCGGAAGGTGAAGTTCACCGGCGGGGAACCGATGCTTCGGGAGGACCTGGAGGAGATCATCGAACGGACGCCGGACTCGATGGAGACGTCGCTGACGACGAACGGGACGTTCCTGCCCGAGCGGGCCGAAGCGCTCGCGGCGGCCGGACTCGACCGGGTGAACGTCTCGCAGGACGCGCTCGACCCGAAGGCGTTCCGCGAGGTGACCAAGAGCGGCTCGTACGACCGGGTCATCGAGGGCGTGCTGGCTGCGGTCGACGCGGGGCTGACGCCGGTGAAGCTCAACATGGTCGTCTTCGAGGCGACCGCGGGATACGTCCCCGAGATGGTCGAGCACGTCGCCTCGAACGACGGCCTCCAGCTCCAGCTCATCGAGTACATGCCCGAACTCGCGGGGCGGCCCGACTGGGCCATCGACATCGGCCGCGTGCACGACTGGCTCGCCGAGCAGGCCGACCGGATCGAACAGCGCGACATGCACGACCGGCGGCGCTACTGGATCGGCGGCGGGATGGTCGAGGTGGTGGACCCGGTCGGGAACGAGGACTTCTGCGCGAACTGCCACCGCGTGCGCGTGACGCACGAGGGGTACCTGAAGGGCTGTCTCAACCGCAACGACGACCTGCGTCCGATGGGAGAGATGTCCCGCGAGGAGATCCGAGAGGCGTTCGTCGACGTCGTGCACAACCGGGTGCCGTACTACGGCGAGTACCTCGTCCGGGACGACGACGGCGAGTGGACGATCAACGAGGAGTACATCGGCGCGCCGGTGTCGTACTCCGACTGAGCCGCACGGGTCCGCTCCGACGAACCCTCTACGCGTCTGCGTACGACTCTCAGCCGCTCGTGAATCCGGTGCGCTTAAGTAGGGCCGCCGGGTTTGATCAGAATGCAATCAGTGTAGGGAGTCCGGCTCCCGAGTCCGAACAGGGCGCGAGTGTACGCGAGTTGTGGTAGCCAAGCCTGGCCCAAGGCGCTGGGTTGCTAACTCAGTGGCGTCAAGCCTCCGGGGTTCGAATCCCCGCCACAACGTTCGATCACCACACCACCACACCATGAGTACGGAACAACCTGAGGGCGAAGGGGAGGACGACATCCGATACTTCGTCCGCATCGGACAGACGGACCTCGACGGGACCAAGAGCGTCGAGCGTGCGCTCATCGAGATGAACGGCATCGGTCGCCGGACGGCCCGGCTCGTCTGCGAGTCGGCCGGCGTCGACCGCACGGCCACGTTCGGCCGTCTCGACGACGAGGACATCGACGCCGTCGTCGAGGCCGTCGAGAGCTACGCCGACGAGGTACCCGAGTGGCTCACGAACCACCAGCGCGGCTACTTCTCCGGCGAGACGGTGCACGAGGTCGGCAACGACCTCTCGATGCTCCGTCGGCAGGACGTCAATCGCATGAAGATGATCAACTCCTACAAGGGCGTGCGCCACAAGCGCGGCCAGAAGGTCCGCGGTCAGCGCACGAAGTCCACGGGTCGCACCGAGGGCACGGTCGGCGTGAACGTCGAGGCGATCAAGGAGGAGGAGGCCGAGTAAGATGGCGCTCGGACAGAACACCAAGCGCTACGAGACGCCGAATCACCCCTTCCAGGGCGAGCGCATCGCCGAGGAGGCCGGTCTCGTCGGGCGCTACGGCCTGAAGAACAAGGAGGAACTCTGGCGGAGCCAGTCGCAGCTGCGCGACTACCGCCGCGAGGCCCGGAGCCTGCTCGGTCGGACGATGGGCGACCCCGAGGCCGCGGGCGAGGAGGCGAGCGAGTTCCTCGAGAGCCTGAAGCGCAAGGGCATCCTCGGCGGCGAGGACGGCCTCGACGACGTCCTGAGCCTCGACATCACGGACGTGCTGGAGCGCCGCCTCCAGACCGTCGCGTACCGAAAGGGACTGGCGAGCACGCCGCAGCAGGCGCGACAGTTCATCGTCCACGGTCACGTCACCGTCGACGGTCACCGCGTCACCACCCCGTCGTACACCGTCCTCGTCGAGGAGGAGGACGGCATCACGTTCGACGAGACGAGCCCGCTGGCGGACGATCTGCACCCCGCCCGGGCGGAGGGTCAAGAGTAAATGAGTCAGGAATCAGACGGGCGATGGGCCATCGCTCACGTGCACGCATCGTTCAACAACACGATCATCACCGTCACGGACGAGACGGGCGCGGAGACGCTCGCGAAGTCCTCCGGCGGGTCGGTCGTGAAGCAGAACCGGGACGAGGCGTCGCCGTACGCCGCCATGCAGATGGCAGACCGCGTCGCGGAGGACGTCATGGCGCAGGGCATCACCGGCGTCCACGTCCGCGTCCGCGGCCCCGGCGGCAACCTGCAGAAGAACCCCGGCCCGGGGGCGCAGGCGACGATCCGCGCGCTCGCACGCGCCGGACTGGAGATCGGCCGCATCGAGGACGTCACGCCCATCCCGCACGACGGAACGCGCCCGCCGAAGAACAGCGGGTTCTAACATCATGAGCGACTTCGACGTGGAGTTCATCGACCGCGGCGAACGCGAGGCGCGGTTCCTCGTACGGGGGGTGACCCCGGCGTTCGCCAACGGCATCCGCCGGGCGATGCTCGCGGACGTGCCCACGATGTCCATCGACACCGTGCGCGTCATCGAGAACTCGTCGGTGATGTTCGACGAGATGATCGGCCTGCGGCTGGGGCTGGTTCCCCTGACGACGCCGCCGGGCGAGTACGAACTGGGCGAGACGGTGACGCTGGCGCTCGACGTCGAGGGACCGGCGACGGCCTACTCGGGCGACCTCGTCTCCAGCGACGGGCTGGTGAAACCCGCGGACGGGAACGTACCCATCATCGACCTGAAGGAGAACCAGCGCCTCGAAGTGGAGGCCGAAGCCACGCTCGACCGCGGCAAGGAACACGCGAAGTTCCAGGGCGGCGTCGCCATCGGGTACCGCCACCTCCAGCGCGTCGAGGTCGTCGGCGATCGCGCCGAGTTCGCCGACGACGAGCCCCAGATCGTACGGGGCGTCGTCGAGGAGGACGGCGAACTCGTCCCGACGGAGACGTTCGACAACGACCTCCGAGAGCGGTACCCGGACGAGGAGGTCGAGGTGCACGACGTTCCGAACGCGTTCGTGTTCCACGTCGAGACGGACGGGTCGATGAGCGTCGAGGAACTCGTCCTCGCGGCCGTCGACTCCCTGTACGACCGGGCCGACGAGCTGGTCCGGGCGGTCCAGCTGTAGAGACGCGAGAACGACAGACGAACACGGACACACCACGACCACACCATGACCCCCACTACCACCCCTGTGACGCGAACCCGGTGCCCGCGAGGCATCGAAAGTGGTATGTGGGGTCTCGAAGTACACGAAACTGCGAGCAGGGATAGCCAAGTCTGGCCAACGGCGCAGCGTTCAGGGCGCTGTCCTGTAGAGGTCCGCAGGTTCAAATCCTGCTCCCTGCACTTCTCTCAGGTGTCACAATAATGAACAAGACGAACCCGAGACTCCAGAGTCTCATCGCCGACTGTAAGGCCGCCGCGCGCAGCGGGGCGGCCGTGTGGGGCGACGTCGCCGAGCGGCTCGAGAAGCCCCGGCGCACGCACGCGGAGGTCAACCTCGGGCGTATCGAGCGGTACGCCAGGGAAGAGGAGACCGTCATCATCCCCGGCAAGGTCCTCGGCAGCGGCGCGCTCCGCAAGGACGTGACCGTCGCCGCCGTCGACTTCTCCGGGACGGCCCGCACGAAGATCAGTCAGGTCGGTGAGGCCATCGACCTCGAACAGGCACTCGAACAGAACCCCGACGGCGCGAACGTGCGGGTGATCCGATGAGCCTCGCCGAGTTCGACGCCGACCTCGTCGTCGACGCCCGCGACTGCATCCTCGGGCGCGTGGCGAGCAACGTGGCCCAGCGTGCGCTCGACGGCGAGCGCGTCGCGATCGTGAACGCGGAGCACGCGGTGATCACGGGCAACGAGGACGACGTCATGAGCGTCTTCCGCAAGCGCGTCGACGTCGGGTCCGATCAGGGACCGTACTACCCGAAGCGTCCCGACCGCATCCTCAAGCGCTCGGTCCGCGGGATGCTCCCGTACAAGACGCCCCGCGGTCGCGAGGCGTTCGAGAACGTCCGGGTGTACGTCGGCGATCCGCTGGAGGACGACGCCGAGGTGCTCGAGGACACCTCCCTCGACCGACTATCGAACATCAAATTCGTCTCGCTGGGCGAGATCAGCGAACAGCTGGGGGCGAACGTCACATGGTAACCAACACGAGCGGCAAGAAGAAGACCGCCGTCGCCCGCGCCACGGTCCGCGAGGGCCAGGGCCGGGTGCGAATCAACGCACAGCCCGTCGAACTCGTCGAGCCGGAGATGGCTCGGCTGAAGATGCTCGAACCGTTCCGCATCGCGAGCGAGAACCTCCGCGACGGCGTGGACGTGGAGGTGAGCGTCTCCGGCGGCGGCATCACCGGACAGGCCGACGCCGTCCGCACCGCCATCGCGCGGGGGCTGGTCGAGCACTCGAACGACGCGGAGCTGCGCGACGCGTACATGACGTTCGACCGCTCGCTGCTGGTGAACGACGTGCGCCAGTCCGAGTCGAAGAAGTGGGGCGGTCCCGGCGCGCGAGCGCGGTACCAGAAATCCTACCGCTGAGGTGATCCACCCATGATGATACCCGTCCGGTGTTTCACGTGCGGCAAGGTCGTCGGCGAGTACTGGGACGAGTACGAGCGTCGGACCGAGGAGGAGGGCGAGCCGGCGGCGGCGGTGCTCGACGACCTCGGCGTCGAACGCGCGTGCTGCCGACGGATGCTCGTCTCGCACAAGGACCTCGTCGACATCGTCTCCCCGTACCAGTGATGGCACAACAACGACACAATCGGTACGAGAAAGCCCGCATTATCGGCGCGCGAGCGCTGCAGGTCTCCTACGGCGCGCCGGTGCTGGTGGATTCTGAGCAGACGGAACCCATCCTGATCGCCGCCGAGGAGTACGACGCGGGGGTACTGCCGTTCACCGTCCACCGAGGGGGGAAGAACGCGTGACGCTCATCACCGAGATCCGGCTCCGCCGAATCCTCGACTCGCGGGGCAACCCGACGGTCGAGGCGGAGGTCACCACCGAGAGCGGCGGGTTCGGGCGCGGTGCCGCCCCGAGCGGTGCCTCGACGGGCGAGTACGAGGCCATCGAACTCCCCGCCGAGGAGGCCATCGCCAGGGCGCGCGAACTCGCGGTCCCCCGGCTGGAGGGGCAGGTCTACGCGGGCGACCAGCGGTCGGTCGACCGGGTGCTCCGGGAGGCGGACGGGACGGAGAACTTCGGCGAGATCGGCGCGAACAGCGCCGTCGCGATCAGCATGGCCGCCGCGAAGGCCGGGGCGGACATGCTCGGCGCGCCGCTCTACCAGCACCTCGGGGGCGCGTTCCGCGGGAACGAGTTCCCGACGCCGCTCGGCAACGTCATCGGCGGCGGCGAGCACGCCGCGGACGCGACGGACATCCAGGAGTTCCTCGCCGCGCCCGTCGGCGCGCCGAGCGTCGCCGACGCCGTCTTCGCCAACGCGGCCGTCCACGGCGAGGTCAGCGACGTCCTCGCCGAACGCGGCGTCCCCGCGGCGAAGGGCGACGAGGGCGCGTGGGCCCCCGCCATCGACGACGCCGAGGCGTTCGAGGTGGTCGCCGAGGCCGTCTCGACCGTCGAGGACGACGTCGGTTTCGAGATCGGCATCGGGCTGGACGTGGCCGCCTCGGAACTGTTCGACGGCGACGTCTATCAGTACGCCGACGTCGAGCGCACGCCCGACGAGCAGATCGACTACGTCGCCGACCTGGTCGAGGAGTACGACCTCGTCTACGTCGAGGACCCGCTCGACGAGGACGACTTCGACGGCTTCGCCGCGCTGACCGAGCGCGTGGGCAGCGAGGCGCTGATCTGCGGCGACGACCTCTTCGTCACCAACACGGAGCGGCTCACGACGGGGATAGAACGCGGGGCGGCCAACAGCATCCTGGTGAAACCGAACCAGATCGGGACGCTGACCGACGCCTTCGACGCGATCGAACTCGCGGTGGAGAACGGCTACGCGCCGGTGGTCTCCCACCGTAGCGGCGAGACGGAGGACACGACGATAGCACACCTGGCCGTGGCGACCGCGGCTCCCTTCATCAAGACGGGGGCGGTCGGCGGCGAGCGAACCGCGAAACTCAACGAACTCATTCGAATCGAGGAAAACGCATGAGCGACAACGAAGAAGGACTCGAGGAACTCGCCGACGAGGAGGCCGCCGCTGCGGACGCCCCCGAGAGCGAGGACCGAGAGGAGTCCACCGACGCAGAGACGCCCGCCGCCGACGAGGCGGCCGAACCGGAGACCGAGGACGCACCCTCGGACGAGGCGGGGGCGAACCCCGATTCCGACCCCGAACCGGAGGAGGAGGAGTCGGGACCCGCCTTCGACGAGGACGTCATGCCCGACGAGGAGGCGGACCTCCTGATCCCGGTCGAGGACTACCTCGCTGCCGGCGTCCACATCGGGACCCAGCAGAAGACGAAGGACATGGAGCGGTTCATCCACCGCGTCCGCACCGACGGGCTGTACGTGCTCGACGTGAGCCAGACCGACGAGCGCATCCGCACGGCGGCGAAGTTCCTCGCGAACTACCAGCCCGAGCAGATCCTCGTCGCCTCCTCGCGCCAGTACGGTCGCTTCCCGGCGGAGAAGTTCGCCGACGCCGTCGGCGCGCGCGCCCGCACCGGGCGCTTCATCCCCGGCACGCTGACGAACCCGCAGTACGCGGGTTACATCGAACCCGACGTGGTCGTCGTCACCGATCCCATCGGCGACAGCCAGGCCGTGAAGGAGGCGATCACCGTCGGCATCCCAGTCGTGGCGATGTGCGACTCGAACAACCAGACGAGCAACGTCGACATCGTCGTCCCGACGAACAACAAGGGGCGCAAGGCGCTGTCGGTCGTCTACTGGCTGCTCGCGAACGAGACGCTCGACAACCGCGGCGCGGAACCGGCCTACGCGCTCGAGGACTTCGAAGCCGGTATCTGAGACGCCAGACCTTTTCGGTTCGTCCCGACGCAGGTGAGAGCGGCCGCGCCGTCAGTAGTACCCGCCGCCGCTTCCTCCGTCGCTCCCGCTCCCGTTCCCGCCGTCGGCACCACCGCCCGACGTACCGTCGTCGCTCGACGTGTCGTTCTCGCCAGGGGTATCGGTACCACCGGTGGCACCTTCCGTCACCCGCGTTCCATCCGGACCGACGACGAACCAGACGCCGCCGACGCCCTGCCCCTTCGCGTCGCCGGGGGCCTCGTCCGGTTCGTAATAGTAGAGCGGGTGACCCGCCGCCGTGACCTGCGTGGAGCCGTCCGTCCGTTCGGCGGTTCCGAGCCGTGCCGTCACGCCCGTTCCCGCGCTGGGCTGCCCGCTCGCGGTCAACGGCGGCCAGGCCGTCGCACAGTCGTCGTAACAGACGCTGGCTCCGCCCTCGTCCTTCGTGAACAGGTACAACGTCATCCCCTCGGCGTCGGTCAGTATCTCGCCGTAGGGATCCACCGTCGCCGTTCGAACCGTCGCCGTGGCCGTTCCACCGTCGCCGTCGCCGTCGCCGGTGTCGGTCGTCGTGTCGTCGCTGTCGTTCGCCGTGTCGCCGGTGTCGGTCGTCTCGTTCGTTCCGCCGGTTGCGCCGTCGCCACCGTCGTCGCCGGTCCGTGCACACCCCGCGAGTGCGCCGAAGGAAGCGACACCGCCGGTCGCGACCGCACCCCTGATGAGCGTTCGTCGTTTCATCACGAGTCGGTACGTTCGCGACGGCCGACGAAGGGCGTTTTCCGAAGTCTCTCCAAACTCCGTCCAAAGAGTCGGCGGTGCGGGGCTACTTTCGGGTGATCCAGGTCAGCGCGAGGACGGCCCCGAACTGCAGGACGGTGAGCGTCATGATGGCGACGTTGTAGCGTTCGGGGATCGCGCCGAACCAGTCGCTCGTCGTCGGATCGAGGACGTAGATGTAGAGCGCGAAGCCGTTCTGTACGAGCAGGAACGCGCCGAAGACCAGGAGACCGAGGGTGAACGGCGTCCGCAACCGGAGGTAGTTGCGGACCCAGACGTAGCACAGTCCTCCGAGGAGGACGAGGTTGAGCGCGGTCGCGAGCCGCGTGACGTCGAACCAGAGGGCCATCTTATCCGTTCCTCCGCGCTATCGGGTACGGGGTGCGTCTCTCTTGAATCATGTCATGCGTCCTCCAGCGTGTCGATGACGGACTCGACGGTCGTCCAGTTGCGCTCGATCCGATCGGTCAGCAGGTACACCGTCCCGTACCCGCCGCCGCTGTTCCTGACCACGTCGTGGTCCATGAGCACGTCGAGGTGGTAGCGAATCGTCGTGTAATCGAGGCCGAGGTCCTCCGCGAGCTGGTTGGCGTTCCGCGGGCGCTCTCTCAGCGCACGAACGATGCGGATGCGGTTCGGCCCGCCGCGAGCGCCGGCCAGCATGTACCAGAGGGCCGTCTCCATCGGCTACCGGTTGCGACTCCCCCCTAATATACTCCCTCCCCCCACTGTTCGCGACCTGCTCGCGACCGTCCGTCCACCGGAACCGTTCGGATACGCTTAAACGGGCGGTCCGGTTACGGGCGGGTATGACCGTTTCGAGCGCGCCGGGCAAACTATACCTCTTCGGCGAGCACGCCGTCGTCTACGGCGAGCCGGCGGTCGGCTGTGCTATCGACCGTCGGGCGCGGGTGACCGCCCATCGCCGCGATGACGACCGCCTCCAGGTGGAGGCCCGCGACCTGACTCTCGACGGGTTCACCGTCGAGTACAGCGGCGGCGCGAACGACCAGTTGGACGTGAACGTGCCCACGCCGCTCGTGGAGGCGGCGATGGGCTACGTCGACGGGGCCGTCGAGCAGGCCCGCGAGGCCGCCGCCGCCCCGGACGCCGGCCTCGACCTGATCGTCGAGAGCGAGATCCCGCTGGGGGCGGGGTTGAGTTCGTCGGCGGCCGTCATCGTCGCGACCATCGACGCCGCGGCCCGCGAACTCGGCGTCGAACTGTCGTCCGAGGAACTGGCCGACCGCGCGTATCGAGTCGAACACGACGTACAGGACGGCCAGGCGTCCCGCACCGACACGTTCTGCTCGACGGTGGGCGGGGCCGTCCGGGTCGAGGGCGACGACTGCGAGCGTATCGAGGACATCCCGGACCTGCCGCTCGTCGTCGGCTACGACGGCGGCGCGGGCGACACCGGCGACCTCGTCGCCGGGGTGCGCGCGCTCCGCGAGGAGTACGACTTCGCCGCCGACACGGTGGGGGCGATCGGCGACGTGGTCCGTCAGGGCGAGCGCGCGCTGGCCGAGGACGACGTCGAGGAGGTCGGCCGCCTGATGGACTTCAACCACGGCCTGCTCTCGGCGCTCGGCGTCTCCTCGCGCTCGCTCGACGCGATGGTGTGGGCCGCCCGCGACGCGGACGCGCTCGGGGCGAAGCTGACCGGCGCGGGCGGGGGCGGGTGTATCGTCGCGCTCGACGAGACGGCAGGCGCGCAGACGGCGTTGCGCTACACGCCCGGCTGCGAGGACGCGTTCCGCGCCGAACTCGACCGCGAGGGGGTGCGCGCCGAGGGATGACCACGATACTGAAACTCGGCGGGAGCGTCGTCACGGACAAGGACACGCCGGAGACGGTCGACGCGGCGGCGCTCGACCGGATCGCGGCCGCGGTCTCGGCGGCGGACGACGACCTCGTGCTGGTCCACGGCGGCGGGTCGTTCGGCCACCACCACGCGAGCGAGCACGGCATCAGTCGGACGCGGGGGACCCACGACTACGAGGGCGTGGTCGCGGTCCACGCCGCGATGAAGCGCCTCAACGACACGGTCCTCGACGCGTTCCACGCCCAGGACGTGCCGGCCGTCCCGGTCCACCCGTTCTCGGCGGGTTTTCGCAACGCGGTGAGCGACCTCGTGCTCCCGACCGGACAGGTCCGGGTGCTCGTCCGGGAGGGGTTCGTCCCCGTCGTCCACGGCGACGTCATCGCCCACGAGGGCAAGGGCGCGACCGTCGTCAGCGGCGACGAACTGGTCGTCGAACTCGCGGACCACCTCGACGCCGACCGCGTCGGCCTCTGTTCGGCCGTCCCGGGCGTCTACGACGAGGACGGCGAGGTGATCGAGCGCGTCGAGTCGCTCGAACAGATCGGGGGTGCGATCGGCGGGAGCGACTCGACGGACGTCACCGGCGGGATGGCCGCGAAGGTGCGCGAACTGCTATCGCTTTCCGTCCCCGCGTTCGTCTTCGAACTCGACGAGGTGGAGGCGTTTCTCGCGGGCGACGATCCGGGGACGCGCGTCGGGTAGCGGGCGGTGCGTTCGACCGGGGAGCGCGGCCTCGCGCGCGGCGCTCGCCGAACGCTGGATTCTGCCCTCGACACGGAGTCACATTCTGGGGAGCAAGCCACGTAGTTTTTAACACCGCGGCTTGTAGGACGCGATAACCGAGCATACGGTCGCCCCGAGAACGCGGGCGGGCGACCGGCGGGATCCGGGCGCGGTCTCTCGATTCGTCCGGATCACGCGGGCCTCTGGAGTGCCAGCGGTACGTCTTCGCCGGTCGCGCGCGCGGGCCGCGCTCCCCGGGCGACTCCTCTCGGAGTGGAAACTATGGAAGTCGAAATCGCAACGATCGGCGGTTACGAAGAGGTCGGCCGGCAGATGACGGCCGTCCGTGCCGGGGACGACGTCGTCGTCTTCGACATGGGTCTCAACCTCTCGCAGGTACTGATTCACGACAACCTCGAGACCGAGCGGCTGCACAGCCTCGACCTGATCGACATGGGCGCGATCCCGGACGACCGCGTCATGTCCGACCTGGAGGGCGACGTGCAGGCCATCGTGCCGACACACGGTCACCTCGACCACATCGGCGCGCTCTCGAAGCTCGCCCACCGCTACGACGCGCCCATCGTGGCGACGCCGTTCACCATCGAACTCGTCAAGCAGCAGATCC
Source organism: Halomarina pelagica (assembly GCF_024228315.1). NCBI lineage: Archaea > Methanobacteriati > Methanobacteriota > Halobacteria > Halobacteriales > Natronomonadaceae > Halomarina > Halomarina pelagica. Next base: position 3,202,280 of record NZ_CP100454.1, on the reverse strand, counting down.
AGAGCGAGGAGAAGTTCGGCGTCCAGAACGACCTCGTCCCGATGGAGGCGGGCGAGACGATGCGCATCGGCGACACGGGCCAGGTCGAACTGGAGTTCGTCAACGTCACCCACTCGATCATCGACGCGATCAACCCCGTCCTCCACACGCCCGAGGGGGCGGTCGTCTACGGGCTGGACAAGCGCATGGACCACACGCCGGTGCTGGGCGACCCCATCGACATGCCGCGCTTCCGCGAGATCGGCCGCGAGGGCAACGGCGTCCTCTGCTACATCGAGGACTGCACGAACGCGGGTCGGAAGGGTCGCACCCCGAGCGAGGCCGTCGCGCGACGCCACCTGAAGGACGTGCTGACGAGCGTCGAGGACTACGACGGCGGCATCGTCGCCACGACGTTCTCGAGTCACATCGCCCGCGTGACGAGCCTCGTCGAGTTCGCGAAGGACATCGGCCGCCAGCCGGTCCTGCTCGGACGCTCGATGGAGAAGTACTCGGGCACCGCAGAGCGGCTGAACTTCGTCGACTTCCCCGAGGACCTCGGGATGTACGGCCACCGCAAGTCCGTCGACCGGACGTTCAAGCGCATCATGAACGAGGGCAAGGAGAACTACCTGCCCATCGTGACGGGCCACCAGGGCGAACCGCGCGCCATGCTCACCCGGATGGGGCGGGGGGAGACGCCCTACGACCTCGAGGACGGCGACAAGGTCATCTTCAGCGCGCGGGTGATCCCCGAGCCGACCAACGAGGGCCAGCGCTACCAGTCCGAGAAGCTGCTGAAGATGCAGGGCGCGCGCATCTACGACGACGTCCACGTCTCCGGGCACCTCCGCGAGGAGGGCCACTACGAGATGCTCCGGGCGCTCCAGCCCCAGCACGTCATCCCGGCCCACCAGGACATGAAGGGCTTCGCGCCCTACACGGACCTCGCGGCCGGCCAGGGCTACAAGCTCGGCCGCGACCTGCACGTCACGCGAAACGGGAACATGATCCAGCTGACGGAATGAGCGCCGGGAGAGCGCGCGTCGAGGCGGCCATCGAGGACCGCCGCGGGGAGGTCAACGACGCCATCGCGGAGATGCTCCCCGTCAAGCGTCCGGAGCGCCTCTACGAGGCGTCCCGATACCTGCTCGACGCGGGCGGCAAGCGACTGCGCCCGACGATGCTCCTGCTCGCCGCGGAGGCGGTCACCGATACGGAACCGCGAGCCGACGACTACCGCGCGTTCGGTCCGAACGAACTCGACGTCATGGCCGCCGCCGTCTCCGTCGAGGTCATCCAGTCGTTCACGCTCATCCACGACGACATCATGGACGACGACGACCTCCGTCGCGGCGTCCCGTCGGTCCACCGGGAGTACGACACGGAGACCGCCATCCTCGCGGGAGACACCCTCTACTCGAAGGCGTTCGAGTGCATGCTCGAGACCGGCGCGCCGGCCGATCGGTCGGTGCGCGCGCTCGACACGCTCGCCACCACCTGCACGAAGATCTGCGAGGGGCAGGCCCTCGACGTGGACTTCGAGGGGCGCGACGACGTGACGACCGACGAGTACCTCGAGATGATCGAGCACAAGACCGCGGTGCTGTACGCCGCCGCCGCGGCCATCCCCGCGATCCTGCTCGGCGCGGACGAGGCGGTCGTCGACGCGCTCTGCGGCTACGGGCTCGACGTCGGCCGGGCGTTCCAGATCCAGGACGACCTCCTCGACCTCACCGTCCCGAGCGAGACGCTCGGCAAGACGCGGGGGAGCGACCTCGTAGAGGGCAAGCGAACCATCGTCACCCTGCACGCCGCAGAGCGGGGCGTCGACGTGGACGCGCTCGTCGACGCGGAGCGCCCAGACGACGTCACCGAAGCGGACATCGAGGCCGCGGTCGAGCGCCTCGATGCGGTCGGGAGCATCGAGTACGCCCGCGGAACGGCGCGGGACCTCGTCGCCCGGGGGAAGGAGCGCCTCGACGTCCTCCCCGAGTCCGAAGCCCGGACGACGCTCGCGGGCATCGCGGACTACCTCGTCGACCGCACCTACTGACCGGCCGGATCGCCCTGCCGCGGTCAGGTTTTTACCCCCGCGACGAGTCCAACAGCGTACGATGAACGACCCCCATCGCTGGGAGTACGAGACGCTCCGACCGCCGCGGGAGGCGACGAAACACGAGGCGGCGGATCCGAAGGAGGCGCTGAACGAGCTCGGCACCGAGGGGTGGGAGCTCGTCTGCTCCGTCGACTACGCCGGCGGCGGGACGAAGTACCTCGTCCTCAAGCGCCCCCTGACCGATGAGTGAGACGGCCCTCGGCTCCGAGCGGTCGGCGGGACGGGAGTCGGACGTCAGCACCGAGAACACGATGCGGGCGCGCGCCGGGGAGAACCGACTCAAGCTCTGGCTGTTGCTCGGCGCGAACCGGCTCCTCGTCACCGGCGTCCTGGCGGCGCTGGTGTTCGTCGCGTTCCTCCTCGCGGGGGTGTTCTTCCTCCCGCCGTTCACGCAGACCGTCGCGAGCGGGGATATCCTCGATACGCTGTTCACCACGATGATAAGCGCCCTCATCACGGGCGTGACGCTGGTCGTCACGATCAGCCAGCTCGTCATCTCCCAGGAGAACGGGCCGCTCGGCGACCAGCGCGAACGGATGAGCAACGCGCTCGACTTCCGCACGTACGCGGGCGAACTCATCGGGACGACGGCGCCGGCCGACCCGTCGGCGTTCCTCGCGGCCATCGTCGAAGCGTCCGCGAAGCGCGCGAAGAAGGTCCGCGAGCTGGTCGACGATCTCGACGCGGGGTCGGACGCCGAGGACGACCTGGAGCGGGAGGTAGACGAGTTCGTCGACAGTCTCGTCGAGAACGCGGACCTCGTCCGCGACCGCCTGGACGGAGCGACCTTCGGTTCGTTCGACGTCCTCTACGCGGCGCTCGACTACAACTACGCCTGGAAGATGTTCCAGACCGAGCGGCTCCGCGACGTGTACGCGGACGACATCGACGGCGACACCCGACAGGCCCTCGACGACCTCCACACGTCGCTCGCGATGTTCGGCCCCGCCCGCGAGCACGTGAAGACGCTCTACTTCCAGTGGGCGCTCATCGACCTCTCGCAGCTCATCGTCTACGCGGCGGTCCCCGCGCTCGTCGTCGCGGCCATCATGGCGACGTTTGTGGACACGGCCACGTTCACGGGGGCGACCCTCGGCGTCACGGACCTCCTGTGGGTGACCGCGGCCGCGTTCACCGTCACGGTCGTCCCGTTTCTCCTGTTCATCGCCTACGTGATCCGCGTCGTCACCATCGCGAAGCGAACCCTCGCCATCGGTCCGCTCATCCTGCGCGACTCCCAGCGCTGAGAGGAGGCATCTCACCCACCGGGGCAGACGACGACGTCCTCCCCGCGACGGTTCTCGCGGAACTGCACCGTCTCCTCCTGCGTGAAGAAGGAGACGAGCACGACCGCGTCCTGGTAGTCGACCGCCGAGGCCGGCGTGTTCGTGTTGAAGTCGAACAGGAAGATCGCCTGGTTGTCGGCGAGCGAGACGCGATCGCCCTTGACGTAGGGCGAGACGTACCCGGCGACCGACTGCTGGCCGTCGCCGGCGTCGAGGTTGGGGACGGGGTCGCCGTCGCGGAGGACGCGCATGTGTGACGGGTGGCGGGACTCGCTGACGTTCCGCCAGTCCCACCCGTCGTAGCCGCTCGCCGACACCGCGAGACTCGTCCCCGCCTCGCGGGTGGACACGTCGTACGTTCCCACCGTCGACTGGGCGTCGTGGACGCCCGTCCACGAGTGGACGGGTTCGTCGCCGACGGTCACCCGGACGGTCACCGGCGGGTCGTAGTAGGGCGACGACCACGCCGTCCCGACGAAGGTCACCGCGGCGGTGTACCGCGCCGTCGGGACGACCTCGGTGTCGCGGACGACGAACTGCCCGCGCTCGATGGGCACCTCGCGGTGGCTCACGAGGAACGACTGCCGTCCGGCGTCGTGGACGACCGAGACGTGCGCCGTCTCGCCGCCGCCGGCGCACACCGTCTCGGCGTCGAGGTCGAGGGCGACGCGCTCGCCGGGGCCCCACCGGCCGTCGGCGAGCGCGGGGGAGTCGATCGACGAGAGGGGGTACTCGACGCTCGCGTCGCCGGAGCCGACGCGAACGGTGAGGGCGTCGGCGTCGACGGTCGCGCCGGCGCGGTGGAGGAGCGCGAGGGAGTGGTCGACCTCTCCCCCGCTGAGTTCGACCCGGACGGTGTTGCCGGAGGCGACCGTCGGGCCCGGATCGACGAGCGCGTCCTCGAAGCCGAGCGCCATCGTGGCGACGACTGCCGCGAGGAGGACGACGATCCCGACGACGAGGACGCCGCCGACGAGCGGGGAGAGCGCGCGGTCGCGGGAGGTCACGACCGGCGTGAAGTGCCGCGGAGGCATAAACCGGGAGGAGCGGTTTCACGGCGGTTAACTCCGCGTCACCGCGGTCGCGTCGCCGAGGGACGAGTGGCCGTTCGCCCCTCACGCCCTAGTGCGGAACCGTCATTCCGAAGCGGACCCCACCGGGGGTATGCACGTTCCGCGCCGCCGACTGCTCGCGCTGGCGGGGACGCTCGCGCTGGCGGGTTGCGGTGACCGTGGGGACCGGGGGGACCGTGAACGCCGTCGAACCGACCCGCCCTCGGCCGTGACGCCCGCCGGCACGAGCGACGACCTCGCGTACACGCACGTCCGTCCGTCCGGGAATCGAGTACTCGACGGGACGGGGTCGGTGCCCGACGCGACGCCGCGGGCGGTGCCGTTCGACGGGACCCCGGCGTGGCTGGTCGCCGCCCCGACCGAGCGCGGGAGCCTGTGGGTCGTCGTCGCCGACGACGGCCGGGCACGGGGCTTCGAGGTCCGGGGCGGCGATCGCCGCGACCGGGCGGTGTCGCCCGCCCGCCTCGACCCCGGAACGCCTCCGGCGCTGGCGCTCGACGGCGGCGAGCCGACGCTCCTCGTGCCGCCGGAGGGCGCGTCCGCGCTCGGCCACCCGGTCCGTCTCGAGGGCGGGGCGCTGCTGTTCGTCGCGGACGGCGACCTCGTCCGGCGCGACGCCGACGCCGAGGTGCGCCTCCCGATCGACGCGCTCCCCGACGCCCGGATCGTACAGAGCGGCGACGTCGTGGCGGTCCTCGCGGGGGCGACCGACCGCTACGACCACGGCGTCCTCGGCGACGGAACGGAGGCGGGGAGCGTCGCCGTCGTCGACGCGAGCGAGGGGCTGGAACTCCGAACGCGCATCGAGGTCGGTCCTCCGGCGGTCGTCGAGGGGATCGCCTCCATCCTCGCGGACGTGACCGGCGACGGTCGCCCGGACGTGATCGTCACCGAGAGCGACGCCGACCGGGGAGCGCGGGTCGCGGCGTACGCCGCGGACGGGACGCGCCTCGCCGCGGGCGAACCGATCGGGACGGGGTTTCGCTGGCGGCACCAGCTCGCCGTCGCGCCGTTCGCACCGGACGCGGTCCCCGAACTCGCCGTCGTCAGAACGCCGCACGTCGGCGGCGTGGCGGAGTTCTACCGCGCCCGCGGCGATCGGTTGTCGGTGGTCGCCACCGCCGAGCGCTACGGGACCCACATCATCGGCTCCCGGAACCTGGACGGGGCGCTCGCGGGCGACTTCGACGGGGACGGACGGATCGAACTCCTCCTGCCGACGGGGGACCGCACGGCGCTCGCCGCGCTCCGTCGGACGGGGGACGGCGTCAGGGAGGCGTGGACGCTCCCCGTGGGCGGGGCCGTCCGGACGAACCTCGCGGGCGTCCGCGGCGGCGACGGTCGCATCGTCGTGGGCGTGGGGACCGACGACGGCCTCCGGCTGTGGGGGTGACCCCGCCTCGTCGCGGGAGAATCCACGCCCGTTTTGATCCCTCGCGCGAACCGTACCGGTAATGGACGACGACCTCCGAGCGCGCGTCGAGCGCGCGGCCGAGCGGAGCGCGCTCTACAACGCGCTCAAGCACGACAGCGACGCACAGGTGGGCGCGATCATGGGACCGCTGATGGGCGCGAACCCCGAGTTCCGCGAGCACGGGAGCGAGGTGCCGGGCGTCGTCGCGCCCGTCGTCGAGCGCGTCAACGGCCTCTCGGCGGCGGAGCGCCGCGAGCGCCTGGCGGAACTCGACCCCGACGCGCTGGCGGAACTCGAGGCCGAGGAGGAGGGTGATGAGGACGAGCGAGCGCTTCCCGACCTCCCGAACGCGGCGGAGTACGAGGAGATCCGCATGCGCCTCGCGCCGAACCCGAACGGGCCGTGGCACCTCGGCAACGCCCGCATGCCCGCCGTCATCGGGACGTACAAGGACCGCTACGACGGCTGGATGCTCTGTCGGTTCGACGACACCGACCCGGAGACGAAGCGCCCCGACCTCGACGCCTACGACGCTATCCTCGACGCCGTCGACTACCTCGGGTTCGAGCCGGACGAGGTGATCCGGGCGAGCGACCGCCTGGAGACCTACTACGACCACGCCCGCGAACTCGTCGAACTGGGCGGGGCGTACACCTGCTCCTGTTCCGCAGAGGCGTTCTCCGATCTCAAGAACGCGGGCGAACCCTGTCCCCACCGGGAGAAGGACGCAGAGACCGTCCGCTCGGAGTTCGAGGCGATGGTCGACGGCGAGTACCGCGCGGGCGAGATGGTCCTGCGCGTGAAGACCGACGTCGAGCACAGGAACCCCGCGCTGCGCGACTGGGTGGCGTTCCGAATCGTCGACACGCCCCACCCGCGCCCGGAGGCGGCAGACTACCGGTGCTGGCCGATGCTCGACTTCCAGTCCGGGATCGACGATCACCTGACCGGCATCACCCACATCGTCCGCGGGATCGACCTGCAGGACTCCGCAAAGCGTCAGCGGTTCGTCTACGACTACTTCGGCTGGGAGTACCCCGAGGTCATCCACTGGGGGAAGATCCAGCTCGACGCCTACGACGTGAAGATGTCCACCTCCACGATCAAAGAGCTGATCGAGCGGGGCGAACTCGACGGCTGGGACGACCCGCGCGCGCCGACGCTCGCCAGCGTGCGCCGGCGCGGGATCCGCGGGCGAGCGGTCGTGGACGCCCTCGTCGAACTCGGCACCTCCACGAGCGACGTGGACCTCGCCATGTCGGCCATCTACGCCCGGAACCGCGAGCTGATCGACGACGAGGCCGACCGCCGCTTTCTCGTGCGCGACGGGGTGGAGAAGCAGGTCGTCGGTGGACCGGAGGCGGGCGAGCCGCCGGTCCACCCGGACCACCCCGAGCGGGGGACGCGGCGCATCCCCGTCGAGGGGAGCGTCCTCGTCGAACCCGACGACGTGCCGGCCAACGGGGAGCGCGTCTGGCTGAAGGGCTTCGGCTGCGTCCGGCACACGCGCGACGCCTTCGAGTTCACCGGCGACGACATCGACGCCGTGCGCGAGGAGGGCGTCCCCGTCGTCCACTGGGTCCCCGCCGACGGGAGCGTGCCCGTCACCCTCCGCACGATGGAGGGCGACGTGACGGGGCGCGCCGAACCCGGCATCCAGGGGTACGAACCCGACGACGTGGTGCAGTTCGAGCGCGTCGGGTTCGCCCGGATCGACGGCGTGGCAGGGGGCGACGCGGAACCGTCGGACGGGGAGCGCGTGGTGGCGTACTACGCCCACCCGTAGGTCCGCGACGCGGAGGCGGGGATCGGCCGATCCCTCATCCTCCGGAACCAGTCACGGAGACGTACCGCGGACCTCTCCGACCCCGGACACATTCCGGTGCGCGCGTATCGGGCGGCGAGCGGTCGGTCGGCGACGCGGCACGACGCCGGCCGCGCAACGGTTATCGCCCTTCGAGTCCTTCCCGTCGTCGTGACTACCAGTACCACCTCCGCGTCGGGCGGGTCGTTCGGCGTCGTGACCATTCTGGCCGTCCTCCTCGGAGCGGCGATAGTCGGCTACGGCCTCCTGCTCGCCCCGCAGTCGTTGATAGGGGGTGCCTGGATCGCCGCCGTCGGCCTCTCACTGCTGCTCTCGGGGATGTTCGCGACCGAGTGGGCCGGCGACCGCTTCGGCCTCTCGGCGGTGGATCGGCGCAGGCTGTCGCTGGCGTTCGCCGGGCTCGCCGCGTTCCTGCTGGTCGCGTTCGTCGTCGTCAACTTCGCGTCCTTCGAGTCCGCGGAGATCGAGGGGGGTACCCGATAGAGGTGTCGTGGGAGCGAGATTCCACCCGAGCCACCGTCCTCCACTGAGACGGCCGGTTAGGAGGTCGTCGAAGTCAACCGTGCTCGTCACTGGATGATCGTCGGACGGCGCAAGTAGCGAACATAAGTGGCCAATAACGGGTAAAATTATACATTAATGTCCGTATAGGGTAGTAGATAAGCGAATGACGCCGCAGAGACGGTACGAGATCGACGACTTCGCGTTCGTCGGGCGGACGCTCGCCGAGTACCGACGGATGTTCGACCTCGACGTCGAGGCGCTGGCCGGCCGGCGCGTCCTCGACTGCCCCGCGGGGCCGTGTTCGTTCGTGGCGGAGGCCCGCGACCGCGGCGTCCGCGCGGTCGGCGTCGACGCGATGTACGGTCGCTCGCCGGCCGCACTGGCACGGCTCGCGACCGAGGACGCGGCGCGCGCGACGGCCGCCCTCGACGGCGTCGAGGACCTCTATCGGTGGGAGTTCTACGAGGACGTCGCCGAACTCGAAACGTATCGCCACCGTGCGGCGTCGCGGTTCCTCCGCGACTACGCCCGCCACGGCGGGCGGTACGTCGGCGCGACGCTTCCCGAGTTGCCGTTTCCGGACGACGCCTTCGAGACGGTCCTCTCGGCACACCTCCTGTTTCTCTACGACGATCGGCTCTCCCCGGAGTTCCACCTCGACACGGTCCGAGAACTCCTGCGGGTCGGCGAGGAGGTCCGCGTGTTCCCGCTCCACGGCTTCGACGCCGAACGGTCCAAGTTGGTGGCGGTCGTGGTGGACGCCCTCCGGGCGGACGGGCACGCGGTCGAGACGAGGACGGTCCCCTTCGAGTTCCAGCGCGGGGCGAACGAGATGCTCGTCGTCGGATGAGACGGCGACGGAACCGGATCGCAGGGGCCGCTCCGCCCCCGGAGCGGCCCGAACCGACAGCGAGGATACTATTAAGTCCGTGCGTGCACTGTCCATAGACAACAATGGCCATAGATCCGCAGTTCGAGACGAACCGGGAAGCGGTGGACGAACACAACGGTCACCGGGTGTGGGGGCCGGTCGAGGAACCCGAGAAACTGGGCATCCACGGGACGCACGTCGCCGTCGACTTCGACATCTGTCTCGCCGACGGTGCCTGCCTCGAGGACTGTCCCGTGGACGTCTTCGAGTGGGTCGACACGCCGGGGCACCCGGAGAGCGAACTCAAGGCGGATCCGGCGAACGAGGCCCAGTGCATCGACTGCATGCTCTGCGTGGACGTCTGTCCCGTCGACGCCATCGACGTCGACCCGGGGCGGGCCGGTCGTCTCTGAGTTCCGCACCCCCTCCCGTCCGACGTCGTCCCGCTTCCTCCCTGCCCGTCACCGTCCCCGCCTCGCTCCCGCCAGCCCCGTCGCGCTCGTCTCCCCCGTTCTCCACCGCCGATGGACGCGGGTCACCGCCCCACCACCTCCCCTCGCCGGTGGCGAAACCGTGACACTGATTCGCATTCGCCTAAGGAACTATTAAGAACAGGTGGCAGTGATACTACATAGGTGAGCGGTATCAATGAACATAGTAGCACTCACGAAGGGCGTCCCGGACTTCCGCGAGGGGCAGGTGTCGTTCGACGAGGACGGACACCTCGAACGTGGGAAGACGCCGACGGTGATGAACCCGAACGACAAGCACGCGCTCCGCGCGGCGCTCCAGACGAAGGTACGCCACGGGGGGAACGTGACGCTGATGAGCATGGGACCGCCCGGATACGGCGAGGTACTGCAGGAGGGGATGGAGTCGGTGTACGCCGACGACCTCTACCTGCTGTCGGACCGCGAACTCGCCGCCTCCGACACGTGGGCGACGTCGATCACGCTCGGCACGGCGCTCGAAAAGCTCGGGATGCCCGACCTCGTGTTCGCGGGGTTCAAGACCGCCGACGGGGAGACGGGTCACACCGGGCCGCAGACCTGCTGGTGTCTGGACGTTCCGATCATCACGCACGTGATCGCGCTCGATGTCGATGAGGACGAGCGCCTGGTGCGCGCGAAGCGGCTGGTCGAGGGCGACATCGCGGAGATCGAGACGGTCGAAGCGCCGCTCCCGGCGTTCGTCGTCACCGACCCCGAGTTCGAGCCGTCCTATCGGACGGCGGGCGAGCGGCTCACGCTCAAGGACCTCCGGGCCGAGACGCGGGAGCGCGCGAGGGACTACGAGGAGTACCTCACGACGTGGGACCACGTGGACCTGAACCTCGATCCGGACTACATCGGGCTGGATGGCTCGCCCACGATCGTCTCCTCGGTCGATCCCATCCCGAAGCCCCCGGCCGAGCGGGAGGCGACGATGGTCGACCCCGACGACGAGGCGGGGATGCGGGAGGTACTCGACGTAGCGCGCCCGTTCGCCGCCGGCGCGGGCGGTACCGCGGAAGCCGGGGGTGACTGACCGTGGCGAACCTCGACCCCGGCGAGTACGACATCCAGGAACTCGGGCCGGCGATCAAGGACGTGGAGGACGTGGTCGAACTGAAGGCCATCCTCGACGCGGAGCGGGAGGGGCAGAACCGCCCCGCGGCCGTCGCGCTCATCGAGAGCCGCGTCGAGAAGTACGAGGGGGACGAGGAGGCCGACGCGGGCGACCTCGACCTCGCGGAGATGAGCGCCGCCGACGTGGGCAACGCGCTCCAGTCCATCGACGACGTGGAGACCCTCGAGGGGTTGCTCGAGGAGGAGCAGGACGGACAGGACCGCGACAGCGTGAAGCGACTCGTCCAGCGCCGCATCGACTCGATCGCGGGAAGCGAGGAGGACGAGGAGGCCGAGGAGGCCGTCGAGCAGACGCCCGAGGAGAAGTACCCGGAACTCGACCACCCCACGGCCGACAAGCGGCACGTCCGGGCGCTCGAAGGCGGCGTCTACCGCGACACGTGGGTCTACTGCGAGACGCAGGCGGGCGCGCTCGTCGACGTCTCCCGCGAGATGCTCGGGAAGGCGCGGGAGCTGATGGACGGCTACAACGAGACGTACCTCGCGGACGGGTCCGACGCCGAGTCCGAGCGGGTCGTCGCGGTGCTCATCGGCGACGGCGTGAGCGAGCACGCCGAGGAGTGCGTCGCGCTCGGAGCGGACGTGGTCGTCCACTACGAGGACGAGCGGCTGGCCCGGTTCCAGCACAAGCCGTACGCGGAGATCTTCTGCGACATGGCGCGGGGGGCGGGCCACCCCCACGGGCGCGAGGACCGCCCGGCGGAGGAGTGGCGCGACTACGACGAACCGCGCTACGTCCTGTTCCCGGCGACGAACAACGGGCGCGACCTCTCGGCGCAGGTGCAGGCCGAACTCGACTCCGGGCTGGCGAGCGACTGCTCGGGGCTGTACATCGAGGACACCGTCATCTCGAACCCCGCGAAGACCGGCGTGGCGGGCGAGAAGAAGGAGTTCGAGGCCGTCCTCCACATGAAGCGCCCCGACTTCTCCGGGTTCGAGTACTCGACGATCCTCTGTCTGGACAACCCCAACCGGGAGTTCCACCCGCAGGGTGCCTCGGTGATCCCGGGGAGCTTCGACGTACCGGAGCCGGACCCCGAGCGCGAGGGCGAGATCGTGGCCCACGACCTCCCCCTCGACGAGGACTGGCTCCGCGTCCGGGTGACCGACCACGACCGACTGGAGGAGGGGGTCGACCTCACCGGCCACGAGGTCATCGTCGCCGTGGGGAGAGGGATCGGGGACGACCCGACCCGCGGCATCGAACTCGCGGTCGACCTCGCGGACGCGTTCGAGGACGCGGGGGTCGGCGTCTCGCGCGGTATCGTCACCGGCTCCTACGACTTCGACGGGCACGTCGAGCAGTACACCCGCGAGGAGCGACAGATCGGCGAGACCGGCCAGGTGGTCGCGCCGAAGCTGTACGTCGCGGCGGGCATCTCGGGGGCGGTCCAGCACAAGGTCGGGATGGACGAGTCGGAGACGATCGTCGCGATCAACACCGACCCGGACGCCCGCATCCGGGAGTTCTCGGACTACTTCATCGAGGGCGACCTGTTCGAGGTGCTCCCGCGGCTGACCGAGGCGGTCGAGTCCGGGCGACTGGACGTCGCGGCCGCGGCCGACGGGGGTGGTCGCGATGACTGACGACTACGAGCACTACGAGGCGGTCGTGGTCGGTGCCGGTCCGGGCGGTGCCGCGGCCGCGGCGAAGCTGGCGGACGCGGGCGTCGAGACGCTCGTGCTGGAGCGCGGCGTCGAGGCGGGGTCGAAGAACGTCTCAGGCGGGCTCATCTACGCCGAGCGGTCCGCGCCGTACACCGTCGACGAGATCTTCCCCGACTTCCGGGAGGCGGCCGCGGAGCGCCCCGTCACGGAGTACTACCTCCACAACGTCTCGGGGCGCAAGGTCAAGACCTTCGATCTCACGTCGCTCCACGAGCACGACACGGAGTGGTGCGACGCGGTGCTCCGGCGGCCCATGGACTCGTGGCTGGCCGACCGCGTCCACGAGCGGACCCGCGAGACGGGCGGCGGCCTGCTGACGGACGTGCGGGTCAACGGCCTGCTCCGCGAGGACGGGAAGGTCGTCGGCGTGACCTGCGACGAGATCGAGCCGATCACGGCCGACTTCGTCGTCGCCGCGGACGGCGTGAACAGCGAACTCGCGCGCGACGCCGGCCTGATGGACTGGGAGGACCCCTCGGAGTGGTTCCAGGGCGTGAAGGCCGTCGCGGAGATGCCCGCGGAGGTCATCGCAGAGCGGTTCGACGTGCGCGAGGACGAGGGCGTCGCCCACCTCTTCTCGGGCAGCCTCTTCGACGACGTGCGCGGCGGCGGGTTCCTCTACACGAACGCCGAGTCGCTGTCGATCGGGACGGTGTTCCACCTCGACAGCCTCGTAGAGGAGCGCGCGGAGCCCCACGAACTGCTCGACAACCTGCTCACCCACCCGCTGCTCGCCCGGTGGCTGGGTGACGACTACCGCGAACTGGAGTACTCGGCGAAGCTCGTGCCCGACTCGAAGAAGGTCGCGCACCCGGCACCGCACCGCGATCGGCTCGTGCTGGTCGGCGACGCCGGCGGGCAGATGCAGGCCCAGGGACCGATCATCAAGGGCATGAACCACGCCGTGACCGCGGGCGCGCTGGCCGCGGAGGCGTTCGCCGAGGCCAAGCTCCGCGGTCGGCCGGAGACGGCGGGCGCGCGGTACGAGGAGAAGCTCCACGACACGGGGCTGATGGACAAGCTCAGGCCGCGGCGCTACCGGGCGGCGAGCGCGCTCGGCGAGCGCGACGCGGTGACCGACACGCTGGACACCGTCCTGCGGTCGCCGGTCGGTCGCCTCGGGTTGCGCGCCGCGCGGGGGCGGCTCGAACGCCTGTACAGCTCGCCGTTCATGGCGATGACCGTCCCCGACACGCGGACGCCCTACGTGACGCTGCCGACCGTGATCGCGGAGGAACTCGGCGAGGAGATCACCGACGAGAACGAGGTCGAGCCGCCGAGCCTGGCCGACCGCATCGGCGACCTCACCTACGACACGGACGTGGGTAACCCGCACATCCGCGTTCTCGACAACTCCTGGGCGGCGAGCGGCGCGGCCGTCACGGCGTGTCCGGTCAGCGCGCTCGACTTCGGCGGCGGCTGCTACCGCGAGGAGACGATCGAGACGAACGGGAGCGAGGAGCGGGTCGTCAGCCTCGACACCCAGCCCTGCGTCGAGTGCGGCACCTGCGCCGTCGTCGCCGACACCGAGTGGGAGCATCCGCGCGGCGGGAAGGGCGTCGAGTTCAAGCAGGGATGACCGACTCGTCGTACGCCGATCGGATCGACGTGCTCGCCGCGCACGCGGCGCGCGCACGCGAGGCGTTCGAACCGCCCCCCGACCCGCCGGACGAGCGGCGGGCCGTGGGCTACCTCCGGGAGGGGCTCGGCCCCACCGTCGCGCTGTACGTGGAGGCCCGGACGGGCGACGGGCCGCCGGTCGCGTTCCACCCCGACGAGTTCGCGGCGCTCGAGCGCGCGATGAACGACTGGCTCGACCTGTACGCCGCGTGCTACGGGACGACGCTCGACGCCGACTTCACCGTCCGCGAGGCCGCGACGCTGCTCGTCGAGACCCACGACGTTCGCGACACGGCGCGCGTCCTCACGCGCGTGCCGCCCCGGGGGGAGGGGAACCGCTGAGATCCGCGGGAGTCCCCGGTCCCGGCCCGAGGACCCCTGGAACGCCCCCGTGGTGACCGATCCGATCGGCGGACCGTCCGACCGGTACCCCGGTGACAACCGTTAAGATAATGCGAGTTGATACCATTGGTCATGAGGTTCACTGACGAACTCGAGTTCGGCCACAACGACCGGCGGGACGTCTTCGAGTACATCGAGCACCACGGCGTGGTAGACTACGACGAGGCCCGCGAGGCGCTCAACATGGACCCGACGGCGTTCGGCCACCACGTCACGATCCTGAAGCGCGACGGGCTGATAGAGCGACTCGACGGTTCCCTCCGGGTGAACCTCGACGGCGGCGAGGAGGAGGAGTTCTCCGAGGACGGCGTCGAGTACGTCATCCGACAGGCCCGCGAGACGGACCTCACGGGCCTCGTCGGGGCGATCCGGTCGGTCAGCGAGGAACGGACGTACATCGAGGCCGAGAGCATCGCGGAGATCGTCGACCACGAGCACGTGTTGCTGTGGCACGACAGCATCGAGTCCCGCATCTTCTTCGTCGCCACGGTGAACGACGACGTCGTCGGCTGGGTCCACCTCAACGCGCCGGAGATCGAGAAGCTCAGCCACACGGCGGAACTCACCGTCGGCGTCCTCGACGAGTACCGCGGTCACGGCATCGGGAGCCACCTGCTCGAACGCGGCCTGGAGTGGGCGAAGGAGCACGGCTACGAGAAGGTCTACAACAGCGTCCCCTCGACGAACGAGGCGGCGATCGAGTTCCTCGACTCCCGCGGGTGGGAGACCGAGGCCGTCCGCGCGAAGCACTACAGGATCGAGGGCGAGTACGTAGACGAGGTGATGATGGCCGTCTGGCCGTGATCTCGAACTCTGCTCACCGCCAGCGCTCCTCGGCCCCCGGGAGCGGCTCCGCGACGACGCCGTCGCGCTGGACGAGCGCGCGAGCGTGGGCCGGACAGACGTCCCTGTCCTCGGCCCACGGGACGTAGAGCCGGACCGCCGCCTCGTTCTCGCAGCCGTCCTCGGCGCACGCTGCCATACCGTCGACTACGCCCGCGCCGGTATCAGTCCTTCCGTCCGAGCGACGTGACGCACTCCCCCGCCGAACGGTCACGCCCCGACGACCTGCCGGAACGTGTGACTACAGAGACATTTAGTGGCGGTCCGTCGTACGACGATCCATGACCGAGCGGATACTCGTGCCGATGGACGGATCGCCCCTGTCGGTGCGGGCGCTGGAACTCGCGCTGGCGGAGCGCGGGGACGTCACCGTCCTGCACGTCATCGACCCGACCGAACCGGGGTACAGCTACTACGGCGAGGACGTCGACCTCCGCGAGGAGCCGCGCCACGGCTCCGAGGCGTGGTACGAGCGCGCCGACGCGTACGAGCGCGAGCTGTTCGAGACCGCGCGCGAGGTCGCGGCGGACCACGATAGCGGGATCGAGACGGCGAGCGTCGTCGGTCGGCCGTCGCGCGAGATCGTCGACTACGCCGTTGCCAACGGCGTCGATCACGTCGTCATGGGGAGCCACGGGCGCGACCTCGACACGCACGTCGCGCTCGGGAGCGTGACCGAGGCCGTCGCGTTCCGCGCGCCGGTGCGCGTCACGCTGGTCCGGTGACCGACCGCCGCGACGACGGGACGACGGACTACTACTTCGTGAGCGACCTCCACATCGGCGGCGACGAGCAGCTCCAGCAGTGCGACTTCGAGGAGGAGTTCACCGAGTTCCTGCGCGGACTGGAGGGACGCGACGACGCCGAGCTGATCGTTCTGGGTGACCTGTTCGGGCTCTGGGAGTTCACGGAGGTCGAGGGGCTCGCGAAGTTCGACCGCCTCGTCGAGAACCACCCGTGGCTGTTCGAGCAGTTGCGCGAGACCGGCGAGGACGTCCGGATCACGGTCATCCCCGGGAACCACGACTACGAACTGGCGTGTTACCCCGAGTACGTGGAGCGCCTGCGCGAGTACAACGTCGAACTCGAACAGGAGGTACACGTCACGCGCGAGGTCGCGGGCCGGACGATCTGGATCGAGCACGGCATGCAGCACGACCCGAACAACCGGATGCCGGACTTCGGTAACCCCCACGCGAACCCCGTCGGCTACTTCGTGGTGCGGAGGATCGTCGCGCAGGCGGGCCGGCTCTCGGGGCGGAGCCGGTACAACTGGCCCCGGGACATCCAGTCGGTCGCCCCGATGGAGGAGATCCCGCGGTGGGTCCTCTCGAACTACTTCTACCGGGAGATGAGCCCGTACCTCCGGTTCGTCGTCGCGCCGCTGCTCCTCCTGTTCAACCTGACCGCCCTCTACCTGGTCGGCGCGGTCCTGGAGGCGGTCGGCGTGCTCCCGACGCGGATCTTCGAGCCGTCGCTTCTGGCCCGCGACCTCGGCGTCGCGGGCGTCTTCCTCGAACTCCTCGTCGCGGTCAACGCCGTCCTCCTCGTCGTCCTCGCGGTCGTCTCGGTCCCGCTGCTGCTGTTCGACCGCGACGTGCGGAAGACCGTCCGCCGGTTCGGCCTGCTGACGACCGGCCTCCAGGTCGGGCAGGGCGACGAACCGTTCCTGGCGGCCGCGCGCCGGGTCTTCGCCGAGCACCCCGACGCGGCGGCGTTCGTCTACGGCCACACCCACCGCGCGTCGCTGCTCCGCTGGGACGACCGGGTGGTCGTCAACACCGGCACGTGGCTGAAGCGACTGATCCGCGTCCCGGCGCGGCTCGGCCGGCTCCCGTCGGTCTACCGCCCGTCGTTCCGGCTCAACTACTTCCGCATCGCGGAGGCCGACGGCGACGTCGTCGTCGAGTACGAGCGCATCGAGAAGGAGCCGACCGAGCGCCTGTCGTGGCTCCAGCGGCTCGTCGCGAAGCGAGCGCCGGCGGAGGAGCCGATCCCCGAGCGGACGGTGCTCCCGGGGCGGCCCGTCGCCTCAGAACAGCGCCACGGCGACCATCGCGGCGAGTATCGAGAGGGCTAACAGCGCCTGGACGACCGCCGACGCCAGCACGCCGACGGTCGCGTAGAGCGCCGTCTTCGCGCCCTCGCGGGGGTTCCGGTGGCGGCCGTACTCCAGCAGGAAGACGGTCCCGGCGCATCCGACGAGCAGCCCCAGCGGCCCCGAGACGAGCAGGAGGAGGACGCCCGCGGTCGCCGCGAGGGCGGTCGTCCACCACGACGCGCCGCCGGATCGCGCGGCGATGGCCCCGCCGAAGTAGTCCACGGCGACCGCGAAGACGCCGACGAGCGTGAGCGCCGCGAGCACCGCCGGACCGGGGTCGGCGTAGCCCGTCCCCCACCAGTAGAGGTACACCCCCGCGAGCGAGAGGAGCGCGCCGGGGAGGAGGGGGACGACCGTCCCGACGACCCCGAGGACGAGCAGCGCGAACGCGGCGAGCAGGACCGCCTCGCTCACTCGTATCGCCCCCGCTCCTCGGCGACGGCGCTCCCGCCGTAGCGCTCGCAGAGCGCGCGGAACGCCCGGCCCGCCGCCCGTCGCGCGCCGCTCGGCGTCTGGAACCCCAGTTCCTCGGCCACGGTCCGCCAACCGCGCGCCTGGAGGACGCGCCGGACGAGCAGGCGCTCCGCGTCGGCGTCGAGCGGCGGATCGGGGTCGGGGTCGGTGAGCGCGCGCACGACGAGGCGGCGGAACGGCTCGGGGTGCACGTCGAACTGCCCCGGCCCGTAGGCGGCCGCCGCGACGAGGTGCCACTCGCGGTCGCCGAGGTCGAGCGCCGCCCGACCGCCGGTCGCGGCGAGCGCGGCGCGGACCACGTCCGGGTCGAGATCCGCGAGCGAATCCGAGAGGACGCCCGCGATCCGCTCGCGGAACCAGCGCGCGTGGCGGTCGGGGAGGGCGTCGGCCGCGTCCGCCGCGTCCGCCGCGTCCACCGCGCCACCCGCGTCACTTGCGTCTTCTGCGTCTTCTGCGTCTTCTGCGTCCGCCGCGCCGTTCGTGCCCCCCGCGCCCTCCGCGCCAGCGGGCCGGAGCATGGCCGCAGAGCGCTCGCCGCTCGTCTCGTTGCGCGTCGTCGAGAGGTGGACGACGCGGTAGCCGTTCGCCCGCCAGAACGACAGCAGTCGCGGCGTCGCGCCGTAGCTGACGCCGAACCAGTCGAGGCGGTCGCCGAACTCCGCGTGGACGCGACCCAGCAGGTGGGAGCCGAGACCCCGCGACCGGACGGCGGGGTGGACGGCGATCCGGACCACCCGTCGGCCGACCGGCGCGCCCGCCGCCGGGTCGCGCAGTTGGCCCATCAGGAGGTCCGGGAGCATGTTTCCCCGGACGCGCCCGATCCGGTAGGCCCGCTCGCGCACCGCGGGCGGGAGTCCACCCTCGCGGGCGAGCAGGGCGACCGCCACGACGTGACCGTCGTGCGCGAGGACGCGCGCCGTCAGGTTCGGCGCGTCGAGCAGGCGCGCGAGGTCGTTCGGCTCCGTCCGGTAGTGCGCGAGCACGAGCAGGCCGAACAGTTCCCGGAGGCGGTGCTCGTCGGCGAGCAGGTCCCCGGGCGTCGGGCGCTCGTAGGCGACCGTTTCGGGCGTCGCCCCCTCGACGAGCGGTTCGACCGGCGGGTTGGCGTCGAGCAGGAGCGCGCGGAACAGCCACGGCTCGATGGGGTCGCTCGCGGCGTAGCGGATCGGCGCGCGCATCACGCAGTCGGTCACGTCGCGGTCGCTCGCGTCGAGGCGCTCGCGGAAGCGCACGGAGAACCCCCGCCCCGCGCCCTCGTAGCCGTGGACCGTCGTGGCGAACCCGACCGGCGGGCCGTCGAGGAACGACGAGAGCAGGGCGACCGACAGGCCCGCCGCCTCGTCGACGAACACCGCGTCCGGGTCGCCCGGCAGGTTCGCCGCGCGGGCGGGGCGCTCGAAGCGGACGCGCCCGCCGCCCGTCGCCGCGAGGTCGCCGTCATCCGCCGACGCGAGGACACCGAGCGCGTCGAGCAGTTCCCGGGCGCGGGCGAAGAGTTCGACGGCACCCCCCCGCGTCGGCGCGGTGACGAGCACGTCGCGCCCGACCGCGGCGAGCGATCCGGCGGCCAGCCCCGCCGCGCTCGACTTGCCCCGCCCCCGATCTGCTTCGAGGACGACCGCCGCGTCGGGGTCGCGGAGCGTCTCGAACGCCCGGACGGCCGCGACCTGGTCGTCCGTCAGGCAGGCGCGGTAGGCGGCGTCGGGGAAGCCGTGGCGCGGCGGCGGGTCGGGCGTTCCCCGCTCGCGCGCCGGGTACGGCTCGGTCAGGCCGTCGCGCTCGACGGCTCCCGTCTCCGGGTCCGCGATCGCGATGCCGGGGTGCTGGCGCAGGAGGCGGACGAGCCGGCGGCGGAAGTTCCCCGCCACGTCGTCGAGGGCGTCCGGCGGGACGGCGAGCGACTCGTCGAAGCGGTCGCGCCGGTCGGGCCACGCGTCGAGCGGCGGCGCGAGCAGGACGAGCAGCCCGCCGCCGTCGACCGCGCCCGCCGCGCGGCCGAGCGCGTTGGGGCGACACTCATCGTGGGCGTCCACGACGACGCACTCGCGGGTCGTCCCGAGCAGTTCGTCGGCCCGCCGCGGTTCGTGGCGCGTCAGCCCCCGAACGTCGCGGTGACCGATCAGGACCGCGTCCTCGATCGCGCCGGCGTCGAGGACGCCG
Source organism: Halomarina pelagica (assembly GCF_024228315.1). Taxonomy (NCBI): domain Archaea; kingdom Methanobacteriati; phylum Methanobacteriota; class Halobacteria; order Halobacteriales; family Natronomonadaceae; genus Halomarina; species Halomarina pelagica. Next base: position 3,182,313 of record NZ_CP100454.1, on the reverse strand, counting down.
GGGAGGGCGTCGAGGCAGGCGTCGTGCTCGCCCGCGAGCGCGAGCAGGCGGCGCTCGTTCGCCCGCCGCGCCTCGGCCCGGAGCGAGCGCACGAGGGAGGTGAGCATGGAGGACCGTCCGTGGCGGGCGATAATCCGTCCTGCGGTCGCCCGGAGACCGAGTCCGTCGCTCTCCGTCGACGCCGCTCCCCGACGCGAACGGCGGCGGTATCCCCCGCCGTCGACAACGTGACGGTCCCCCCGTCCCTCTCGCGGGACATGTCGGAGACGAATCGGCAGTGGCTGTTGGCGGAGCGCCCCGACGGGCGACCGACGGAGGACTGTTTCGAGCTGGTCGAGCGCGAGGTTCCGGAGCCCGGTCCGCGGGAGGTGCTGGTCCGAACGCGGTACATGTCGGTCGATCCGTACATGCGCGGTCGGATGCGCGACGCGGAGTCCTACGCCGAGCCGTGGGACGTCGGCGAGGCGATGCACGCGGGCGTCGTCGGCGAGGTCGTCGAGTCGAACAGCCCGCACTGGGAGGAGGGGGACGTGGTGAACGGGAACCTCAGGTGGGCGGACTACGCCGTGGCGGACGAGGACGCGCTCGTTCCCGTCGATCCCGACCGTGCGCCGATCTCGACCGCGCTCGGCGTGCTCGGGATGCCGGGGCGGACGGCCTACTTCGGCCTCCTCGACGTGGGGGAGCCGAAGCCGGGCGACACGGTCGTCGTCTCGGGGGCCGCCGGTGCCGTCGGCTCCGTCGTCGGCCAGATCGCGAGGCACGCCGGCTGTCGCGTCGTCGGGATCGCCGGTGCCGAGGAGAAGGTTCGCTGGCTGACCGACGAACTGGGGTTCGACGAGGCGATCGACTACCGCGAGACGGAGGACGTGCGCGGCGCGCTGGCCGAGGCGTGCCCGGACGGCATCGACGTCTACTACGACAACGTCGGCGGGCCGATCACGGACGCCGCGTTCGCCAACCTCGCGGTCAGGGCGCGGGTCGTCGTCTGCGGACAGATCTCCCTCTACAACGCCGAGGAGCGACCGACGGGACCGCGGAAGCTCGGGGAACTCATCACCAAGCGCGCCCGCGTCGAAGGCGTACTGGTGCGGGACTACGTCGAGCGATACGAGGAGGCGAACGAGCGCCTCGCGCGCTGGGTGGCCGACGACGTCGTGCGGTACCGCGAGACGGTCACCGACGGTCTAGAGAACGCGCCCGACGCCTTCCTGGGTTTGTTCGACGGCGTGAATATCGGCAAGCAAGTGGTTCGGGTGACGGCTCCCGAAAACTGAGGCGAGAGCGCTTGTGCCACTGTCCCACGGGTCGAACGCGTTCGGAAGCGCTTAAATGTGGGGCGGCAGTATTCCGGTGTACAGCCCGCGTGGGGTTGATGATGCTCCCAGTCAGGGACCCAGGCCGACGCGCGTCGGTATGTGCGAGGGCGATCGGACGACGCTACGCCGTCCGCCTCGCACGAGGCGAGGGAGCGCGAGCCCACGCGCGGGACGTGATCCATCATGCCAGTATACGTTGATTTCGACGTTCCCGCGGACCTCGAAGACGACGCCGTCGAGGCGCTCGAGGTCGCCCGGGACACCGGTTCGGTAAAGAAAGGTACCAACGAGACGACCAAGGCCGTCGAGCGAGGCAACGCGGCGCTCGTCTACATCGCCGAGGACGTCCAGCCCGAGGAGGTCGTCATGCACCTCCCCGAGCTGTGCGACGAGAAGGAGATCCCGTTCCTGTTCGTCGAGACGCAGGACGAGATCGGCCACGCCGCCGGGCTGGAGGTCGGCAGCGCGGCCGCGGCCATCGTCGACGCCGGCGAGGCCAGCGGCGACGTGGACGACATCGCCGGCAAGCTCTCGGAGCTCAGGTAGATGAGCGCAGAGGGTAACGACGGTGCGACCGCCGCCGAGGTCATCGAGATCGTCGGCAAGACCGGCATGCACGGCGAGGCCATGCAGGTCAAGTGTCGCATCCGATCCGGCGAGAACCAGGGCCGCATCATCGCGCGAAACGTGCTCGGGCCGGTCCGCGTGGGCGACGTCCTCCAGCTGCGCGAGACCGCCCGCGAGGCCGACTCCATCGGAGGTCAGTGATGCCCCGGACGCGTACCTGCGATTTCAGCGGCGAGGAGATCGAGCCCGGAACGGGCATCATGTACGTCCGTAACGACGGGACCGTGCTGCACTTCAAGGACTCGAAGGCCGAGAAGAACTACTTCATGGGTCGCGAGGCCCGCGACCTGGAGTGGACCGCCGCGGGACAGCGCGAACACGCCGCCCGCCAGCAGCAGACCGTCGGCTCCCAGGACGAGGTCGAGGAGGTCGACGAGGACGAGGTCGCCCCCGAACCCGAGGCGGAGACGACAGATCGGATGTCACGGGACACCGCCGAGGAGGTCGACCGGGCGCCCGACCTCGAAGTGGCCGAGGACGCAGAGGACGCCGTCAGCGAGGAGGAGGCCGAGACGGCCGACGAGATGGCGGACGCCGACGTCGAGACGGCGGACGTCGAGACCGAGTCGCCCGCAGAGGCGCGGGAGGACGTCGAGGAATGACGGAGACCGAACGCACCTTCGTGATGGTCAAGCCCGACGGCGTCCAGCGCGGGCTGATCGGCGAGATCGTCTCCCGATTCGAGGACCGCGGGCTGAAGCTCGTCGGCGCGAAGTTCGTGCGGATCGACCGCGACCTCGCCGAGCGCCACTACGGCGAGCACGAGGACAAGCCCTTTTTCGACGACCTCGTCTCCTTCATCACCTCCGGGCCCGTCATGGCGATGGTCTGGGAGGGCAAGGACGCGGTCGCGCAGGTCCGGACGATGATGGGCGAGACCGACCCCGCCGAGTCCGCACCGGGCACCGTCCGCGGCGACTTCGGACTCGACCTCGGTCGGAACGTCATCCACGGTTCGGACACCGAAGAGGGGTCCAACGAGCGCGAGATCGACCTCTTCTTCGACGAGGACGAACTCGTCGACTACGAGCGAAGCGACGAGACCTGGCTGTACGAGTAGCGTAAGAGGAATTCGTCTCCGTCCTATCGCCGGTCGCAAGTGACTGCGTCCTGGCGGACTGAAAGGGCGAGCGCTCTAAACGAACCTCGGCGGTGTAAGCGCCCGAGCCAAACGGAGTGAGGCGAGGCGCGCAGCGAGCCGCCGGAGTTTAGAGCGCGAGGGCTTTCCGTTCCCCATTCTCTCAACACCGAAGGCGAGGACACCTCGAAAGCCCTCACGGGCTACGCACCCGGGGTTCGCTGCAATGGGGAAACCTTTGCCACGACCGACGGTACCCGACACCTCCTCCGAATCGGGAGGCAGTGGGTCGACGGCCGGACCTCCGCCGTGGGACGAGAGCAGCGCGCGGTTTCGGGCGATCCGCTGTGCGACGTAGCGCCCCACGTACCGGCAATCCGTGCCGAAAGCACACCCCTCACCCCCTCGTGCGCCAAACCTCGACCGACCATGAGCGATGCTGACAACCCTGCAACCGACGCCCACGAGCACCACCATCACCACCACGAGGGACCGGGCTACGTCACCCCGCAGGCGGCCATCGAGGAGTCCGAGCCGGAGGAGGTCGCCTACGTCATCGGGCTCTACGTCGGCACGGACGTGGACGCGCCGGACTTCCTCGGCGTCGTGGACGTGGATCCTGACTCCTCTACCTACGGCGAGGTGATCGACCGCGTCGAGATGCCCAACAGGGGCGACGAACTCCACCACTTCGGCTGGAACGCCTGTTCCTCCTCGTGCCACGTCGAGGGGCTCGAACGCCAGCACCTGATCGTCCCGGGCCAGCGCTCCTCGCGCCTCCACGTCGTCGACACGAAGGACCGGCGGAACCCCGAACTCGTGAAGGTGATCGAGCCCGAGGAGGTGTTCGAGCACGACCTGAGCGCGCCCCACACCGTCCACTGCATCCCCGACGGGAAGATCCTCATCAGCATGCTCGGCGACAGGGACGGCGAGTTGCCGGGCGGCTTCCTCGAACTCAACGACGACTTCGAGGTCGAGGGGCGCTGGGACGCCCCGGGCGAGATCGAGATGAACTACGACTACTGGTACCAGCCCCGGCACAACGTCATGATCTCCACGGAGTGGGCCGCGCCGAAGACCTACTACCCCGGGTTCGACCTGGAGGACGTGGAGGCGGGCAAGTACGGCCGGAAGCTCCACGTCTGGGACTGGGAGAACCGGACGGTCGAGCAGACCATCGACCTCGGCGAGGAGGGGATGATCCCGCTCGAGGTGCGATTCCTCCACTCGCCGGTCTCGACCCACGGGTTCGTCGGCGCGGCGCTCTCCTCGAACGTGTTTCACTTTCACCGCGAGGACGGCGGTGAGTGGCGCGCCGACAAGGTCATCGACGTCGAACCCCGCGAGCACGACGGCTGGGACATGCCCGTCCCCGGCCTCGTGACCGACCTGCTGGTGTCGATGGACGATCGCTACCTGTTCTTCTCGAACTGGCTCCACGGCGACGTCCGCATGTACGACGTCTCGGACCCGGCGAACCCGCGGCTCGCCGATCGGATCTGGGCCGGCGGGCACTTCGGCCCGCGCCACCCCATCGAGGGCGAGCGCGCCGTCCACGGCGGCCCGCAGATGCTCCAGCTGAGCCTCGACGGCGAGCGCCTCTACTGGACCACGTCGCTCTACTCCACGTGGGACGAGCAGTTCTACCCCGAGGAGGGCGAGGAGGGGTCGGTGATGCTGAAGGCGGACGTGAACCCGCGAAAGGGGACGATGGAACTCGACCGGGACTTCCTGGTGGACTTCGGCGACATGCCGGCCGGCCCCGCCCGCGCCCACGAGATCCGCTGGCCCGACGGCGACTGCACGAGCGACGTCTGGCTGTGACGAGGGATTAATATCATCGTGCAATTCGGACTCGAACTGGGGGACGAGGGCTTCCAGTCCGCCGGGACGTAGTAACGGACCGCGCGCACCCACGAGGCCATGGAAACCTACCGTATCACGCTCGAATGGAACGACGGACGGACCGAGAGCATCAAGAGCGAACCCGACGAGACCGTGATCGAGGCGGCCGAGCGCGCGGGCGTCGCCCTCCCCTTCGGCTGTCTCACCGGCGCGTGCGCCACCTGCACCGCGCGGCTGCTCGACGGGCGGATCGAGCACCGCCGGGAGCCGCGCGCGCTGAAGCCGCGCCACCGGGAGGACGGCTACGTCCTCGCGTGCGTCGCGGAACCGCGGAGCGACTGTCGGCTCCGCGTCGGCAGCGACGTCCACGGCGAACTCGTCTCGAACCCCTGGAGGTGACTTCCTCGGGGCGCGAACGCCGGTAGATGTCCTGACACGGACGCCCCGACGCGCCCCCGCACGCCTCCAAAAGGGACTTGTCGGGTGCGACGGACCCTCCCGCATGGACGACTTCCTCGCGGACAACCGCGCCCACTGGGAGGAACTCGCGGCGCTCCACCCGGGCACGGACTTCTACGACGTCGAGTCCTTCCTGGCCGGTGAGAGCACGCTCCTCCCGCTCGAACGCGAGGAGCTGGGCGACGTCGTGGGCGAGGGGACACGCATACTCCACCTGCAGTGTCACTTCGGGCTGGACACGCTCTCGTGGGCGCGCGAGGGGGCGGTCGTGACGGGCGTCGACTTCTCCGGGACGGCGATCGGGACGGCCCGCGACCTGGCGGCGGCAACGGGACTCGACGACCGGGCGCGGTTCGTCGAGTGCGACGTCTACGACCTCCCGGCGACGCTCGACGAGGCGGGCGCGTTCGACGTGGTGTTCACCTCCTACGGCGTGCTCAACTGGCTACCCGACGTCGAGCGGTGGGCCGAGGTCGTCGCGGGCTTCCTCGCGCCGGGGGGGACGTTCTACGTCGCCGAGATCCATCCGTTCGCTCACGTGCTGATGGACCTCGAACTGGAGGCGGGACGGCCCGTCCCCGACTGGTCGTACTTCGGGGGCGGCGCGCGCACCTACGAGGAGGACGGCACCTACGCCGCCCCGGCGGCGACGCTCGACAGCACCACGACCCACGAGTGGGCCCACGGACTAGGCGAGATCGTCACCGCGCTGCTCGATTCGGGGCTGGACGTCGAGTTCCTCCGCGAGCACCCTTTCGCCTGCTTCGAGCAGTTCCCCGGCATGGAGGTGGACGACGAGGGGCGGTGGTGGCTCCCCGAGGGGACGAACCACCCGCCGCTCACGTTCTCGCTTCTGGCACGGTCACCCGAGTAGCCGCGAGCGCTTTTCACCGCCGCCCGCGTACCCGAACCTCGCAATGGCACTCAGCGCCCGAAACCGCCTGCGAGGTACCGTCCGGTCGATCACCACTCAGGGGCCGATGGCGGAGGTCGTCGTCGACGTCGACGGGAACGAGGTGACGGCGACGATCACCAGCGGCTCGGTCGAGCGCCTCGGCATCGCGGAGGGCGACGAGGTGACGGCCGTCGTGAAGGCGAGCGACGTGATGGTCGCGACCTGACCGTCGCGCTCGCAATACCCGCCGCGCCCGCCGCGCCCGCCGCGCCCGCTGCATCCACCGCACCGCCGCGACCGACCCCACCCCTCTGAACTTTATAACCCCGCCCGACGAACTCACGGGGCATGCCGGGAATCACCTACGAGGACTTCATCGACCTGGAGTACGACCCCGCGGACTCGGATCTCGTCTGCGCGTTCCGCGTCGAACCCGCCGCCGACATGTCGATGGAGGCGGCCGCGAGCCGCGTCGCCTCCGAGAGTTCGAACGGAACGTGGGCCGAGTTGCAGGTGGAGGGGTCGGTCACCGACCTCAGCGCCACGGCCTTCTCGATCGAGGGGAGCGAGATCCGCGTCGCCTACCCGGAGGAACTGTTCGAGCCGGGGAGCATGGCGCAGGTACTCTCCTGCATCGCGGGGAACATCATGGGGATGAAGGCGGTCGAGCGCATCCGCCTGCTCGACTGCGAGTGGCCCGAACCGCTCGCCACCTCCTTCCCGGGGCCGCAGTTCGGCACGAGCGTCCGCACGGAGATCTTCGACGCGCCCGACCGCCCGATCACGGCGACGGTCCCGAAGCCGAAGGTCGGTCTCTCCACCGAACAGCACGCGCAGGTGGGCTACGACGCGTGGGTGGGCGGCATCGACCTCCTGAAGGACGACGAGAACCTCACCGACCAGTCGTTCAACCCGTTCCACGACCGGCTCACGGGGAGCCTCGACGCCCGCGACCGCGCCGAGGAGGAGACCGGCGAGCGAAAGAGCTACCTCGTGAACGTCACCGCCGACGCGAACGCGATGCTCGAGCGCGCCGACGCGGTCGCGGAGGCGGGCGGCGAGTACGTCATGGTCGACGTGATCACGACCGGCTGGGCCGCCGTCCAGACCGTCCGCGAGCGCTGTGCTGAACTCGGCCTCGCCATCCACGCCCACCGCGCGATGCACGCCGCGTTCGACCGCGTCCCCAGCCACGGGGTCTCGATGCGCGTGCTCGCGCAGATCGCCCGCCTCTGCGGGGCGGATCAGCTCCACACCGGCACCGCCGACCTGGGCAAACTGGAGAACGAGGACACCGTCGGGATCAACGAGTGGCTCTACGGCGACCTCTACGGCCTGAACGACGTGCTCCCGACGGCCTCCGGCGGCCTCCACCCCGGACTCGTCCCCGAACTCGTCGAGCGCTGCGGCACGAACATCTGCGTCCAGGCCGGCGGCGGCGTCCACGGCCACCCCGACGGCACGGCCGCGGGCGCGAAGGCCCTCCGGCAGTCCATCGACGCCACCGTCGAGGGGACCCCGCTGGAGGAGTACGCGGAGGATCACCCCGAACTCGCCGTCGCGATCGAGAAGTGGGGGACCGAGACGCCGCGGTAGGCGTCCCGGGGCGGATCACGGCGACTGCTCGCGACCGTCGGAGCCGTCGAGCCGACGGTCGCTGGGCGACACGCGTCGGGGTCAGCCCGCCACGAGCGTCCGGACGTCGTCCGCCGAGAGGTCGGTGCGCGCGCCCGTGACCGTCGAGGCGAGCGCGCCGCAGGCGTTCGCCGCCGCCAGCGCCCGCTCGTATCCCCGCCCGTCCTCGGGGAGACCGCCGTCGCACGCCGCGAGGAACCCGGCGGCGAAGGCGTCGCCGGCCCCCGTCGTGTCGACAGGGGTGACGTCGTACCCCGAGTGACGATAGCGGTCGTCGGCCGTCCGGACCCGCGCGCCGCCGGCACCGTGCGTGACGACGACCGTCGCGTCGAGCCGGCCGCCCGCGTCGTGCGAGAGCGCGTCCGCCTCGCGCTCGTTCAGGAAGACGACGTCGGCCCGTTCGAGCGTCGCCGAGTAGTCGCGCACGCGGAATCGACGCCCGGGGTCGAAGCTGACCGTGGCGTCCGCTTCGCGGGCCCTGTCGGCGAGGCGGGCGGCGGTCTCGGGGCGCTGACCCGTCAGGTGGAGGTGGTCGACCCCGCGTACCGCGCCCGGGGCGAGGTCGTCGGGCGCGAACGCCTCGTTCGCGCCGTCGCTGCCGAGGACCATCACCTCGCCGTCGCCGTCGACGACGAGGTACTTGACCGCGGTGGATCCGTCCGTCTCCACGAGGTGCCGGCAGTCCACCCCGGCGGACTCGAGTTCCTGCCGGGCGAGACGGCCCGGATCGTCGTCGCCGACGCTCCCGAAGAGCGCCGCGTCGATCCCGAGTCCGGCGAGCGCGCAGGCGACGTTGGCGGCGCTCCCGCCGCCCGCCTGCCGGCGCTGTTCGATGCGCGCCTCGCCGTCGCGCTCGGGGAGGGCGTCGACGCGGAGTGTCACGTCCCAGTTCACGTGACCTGCGCAGAGAACGCGACGCATGCCCAGCATGCGACGTCCAGCGACAAAAACCCTCTCCCGGTTACAGTTCGCCCGCGTTCAACCACGGGTCGCGGTGCTCCTCGCCGAACAGTTCCCGCATGAGCGTCACGACGCTCTCCGGCGGGAACTGGCCGCTCTCGGTGACGATCGCGTCGACGTACCGCGGGGGCGTCACGTCGAACGCGGGGTTCGCGACCGCCACGTCGCCGATCCCGGCGCGCGTCTCGTCGTCGACCACCTCCCGCTCGTCGCGGGTCTCGATCTCGACCGTGTGGCCGGTCAGCGTCTCCGGGTGGAGCTTGATCGTCTGGGCGGCGACCACGACGGGGACGCCCCGCTCGCGGGCGTTCACCGCCAGGCCGCTCGTGCCGATCTTGTTGATGACGCTCCCGTCCGCGGCGATGGAGTCCGCGCCGACGAGGACGTGGTCGGCGTCGTCGAGGTAGCGGCGGGCGGCGTTGTCGACGATGAGCGTGACGGAGACGCCCAGTTCGGCGAGCGCGCGGGCCGTGATGTGTCCCTGCTGGCGCGGACGCGTCTCCTTCACGAACGCCGACAGCTCCTTCCCCTGCTCGACGGCGGCCTCGACGCACGCGAGCGCGTCCGTCGAGTGACAGTGCGTCATGATCGTGTCGCCGTCCTGGAGGCGGTTCGCCCCGACGCGGCCGAGTTCCGACTGGGCGCGTTCGAGGCGCGCTTCGAACGCCGTCGTGCTCTCGACGACGCTCTCGCGGAGCGCGGGGACGGTGTCCCCCTCCATCCGACGCACGACGTACCGGATGGCGTTGGGGAGGCTCACCGCGGTGGGCCGCGTCTCGTGGAGGCGTCGCGCCGCGCCGAGCAGCTGCGCGCGGAAGGCCTCCGGCGTCTCGGCGTCGCTCGCCTCGGCCTGCTCGCGCAGCGCCGCCGCCGCGGTCGCGGCGATGGCCGCCGCCCCGCGGATCTCCATCGAGGCGATGTCCTCGGCGGCCGCCTCGACGGCCGGGTGGAGGTCCTGGGAGTCCATGGTACGCGTTTGGCGAGCGCGGGGTAAAAACGAGCGGGCGGTCGGCGGTGGTGATCCGGGAGGAGAGACGAGTAACCGACGCGCGAGCTAGTCGTCCGCGCGGGCCGGCGCGCCGACCTCGATCTGGCCCGCGTCGAGTTCCGCCTCGACCTCGCGGGTGGCCGTCACCATGTTCTCCATCTTGCCGTAGGCGACCTCGCGGGGCAGGAGCTTCAGCCCGCAGTCCGGCGAGACGGTGAGGCGCTCGGGGGGAACGACCTCGAAGCCGCGCTTCACGTTCTCCTTGATCTCCGAGACGGGTTCGACCTCCGCGACGTGGGCGTCCACGACGCCCAGCGCGAGGTCCTTCGTGAACTCGTGTTCGGTGAACACGTCGATCTGCTCGTAGTCGCCATTGCACAGTTCGACGTCGAACTCGTGGATGGGGTAGTCGAGGATCTCGGGGTAGATGCGCGAGTAGTCGCCGTAACAGACGTGCAGGCCGAGGCGCACGTCGTCGGGGATGCCGTCGGCGATGAGTTCCAGACACTCACCCACGATGGCGTGGTCGTCGGGCGTCGTCGCGAGGGCGGGTTCGTCGATCTGGACGTACCGCGCGCCCGCCTCGACCAGCTTCTCGACCTCGAGGTTGACGAGTTCCGCGAGCGCGTAGGCGAGGGCCTCCCCGTCGTCGTAGTGCTCGTTGAACGACCAGTTGGCGAGCGTGTACGGGCCGGTGATGGGCACCTTCACCGGCCGCGAGGCGACCTCGTTCGTGAACTCGAACTCGTCTACGAGCCAGGTCTCGTCGTACTCGACCGCGTCGACGACGCTCGGCTTGTCGAAGTAGTTGTGCCCCCACACCTTGACGGGACCGTTGAACTCGTAGCCGGCGATGCGGTGGGCGAAGTACTCGACCATCTCGTTGCGCCGCATCTCGCCGTCGACGACCGCGTCGAGCCCCGCGCGCTCGTGTTCGAGCGTGATGAGCCGCGAGGCGTCGTCCTTCGCCTCCTGCCAGTTGCGCTCGTCGAAGTCCACGTCGACGTCGAAGCCCCCGCGGGGCTCGTCGCTCGCGCGGTCGGCGGCGGTCACGTCGAGGTCGCCGTGGTAGAGGTCGCGGGCGCGGTTCAGCCACTTGGGCTTGGGGTAGCTCCCGACGACCGTCGTCAGGATGAAGTGCTCGTGGGGGTGGTTCGGCGGTCGGAACTGCTCTCGCGTGTTCGTACTCATGCGGTCACCTCCTCCTCGGCGACGGCCGCGCCGAGGGCGTCCAGTTTCTCCTCGAAGCGGTTCACCGGCAGGTAGAACGTCTCGGTGTTCGGCAGCAGGTAGGTCCGCTCGAACGACGCCCCGGGGGTGTTCTCCTCGACCCACTCGACGCGCTCGCGGATGAGGTCGGGCGACTCCACCTTCGTGTTCTGCCCGTCGACGAACCCGAGGGCGACGTCGTCCGTGGTGCCGTACTCGTTGATGTTGTAGAGGTTCCGGTCGTGGTCGCTCACGAAGTCGTAGCCCACGGCGTCGACGTCGGCGTCGAGCAGGTGCGCGTGGACCTTCTCCGTGAGCGCGCCGTAGAACGCGTGGACGATCACGTCCGCGTCGGTCGCGCCCGCGACGCGGTCTACGGCCTCGCTCGCGCGGGCGTCCGCCCCGTCACCGGGCGCGTGCTCGACGAGCGACGGTTCGAGGAGGAGGAGCGTCTCGACCTCGGGGAACGCCTCTACCTCGCCAGCGAGGAAGTCGGCCACGGCGTCGAGGAACTCCGCCTCGTCGCCGTAGTGCTCGTCCGTGGCGAGGTCCGCGAGCGAGTACGGGCCGGGGAGGACCGCCTGGAGCGCCTCGTCGCCCGCCAGCTCGGCGGTCTTCTCGAGGTCGGCCGCGACGTCGCCGCTGAACGAGAGGTCGCCGCGCACCACCGGCTCGCGGTAGAAGTTGTTGTTGTCGTAGTAGCGCACGATGCCCCGCGTCTCCACGTTCTCGTGGACGCACAGCGGGTGGGCGAGCATGTCGTCCCAGCGCAGTTGCCCCTCCACGATGCGGTCTAAGCCCGCCGCCCGCTGGCGCTCTACTACCTCGGCTCGAATTCGGTCGTACTCCTCGACGATGTCGTCGCCCTCGTCCCCCGATATCAGGTCGTCCTTCTGGTGACCCTTGAGGTCCGAGAGCGTCGACTTCGCGTGATCGGGGAGCGGATACAGCCCCGTCGTCGTCGCGATACGCTCGGTCATCGCTCCCGGCTACGGCATCCCCGGTGATAATAATTACTTATTCTGCAAATGCGCAGTAGTAATCAGATCCGGCGTACGGTCCGCTCGATCGCCGACGGCGACTCAGACCGCGCGCAGTTCGAGCACCACGAGCCGTTCGAACGGGAACGACTCCTCCGCGATCACCTCGCCGTCGAGGCCGTTCTCGCGCCCGGTCTCCCGGACGGTCTCGACGTCGGTGAGGGAACTGACGAGCAGGAAGACGCGCCCGTCTGGGCGGAGGACGCGCCGCACGTCGGCAAGGAACGGGTCGACGACGCGCCGCCCGTCCGGCCCGCCCGACAGCGCGCGCTCCATCCAGTCGTCCCACTCGTGGGCGGGGTCCGTCGGGAGGTACGGCGGGTTGAACAGCACCGCGTCGAACGCGCCGTCCCGGAACGGATCGAGGAGGTCCGCGCGGACGACCGGAACGCCGCGCTCGCGCGCCTCGCGGACCGCGAGGGGGCTGACGTCCGCGCCGATCACCCGCGCGCCGGTCGCCGCCGCGACCGTCGCCGCGACGTACCCCGACCCCGTCCCCACGTCGAGGACCCGCTCGTCGCCGCCGAGTCGCCGCGCGGCCGCCCGCGCGAGGAGGTCCGAGTCCTCCGCGGGCTGGTAGACCTGCTCCCCGCCGCGCCGCTCGTACAGGTCGGTCATTCCCGCTCCGCCGGCTCGCCCACGTCCCAGGCGAGCCTGGAGAGGTGCGCGAACTCCGCGGGCGTCACCTCGCCCGCGCGCTTTCCCATCAGCGCCTCGTCCGCGGCGGCGACGACCGCCCTGGGGTCGTCCAGCTTCGAGATGTGGGCGGTGTTCCGGATCGCGTTGCGCATCGTCTTCCGGCGCTGGGTGAAGGCCGCCGTCACGAACCGCAGGAAGAACTCGTCGTCCGGGACGTCGTAGTCGGGATCGCGCGGAACGGCGCGCACGACGGCGCTCTCGACCGCCGGCGCGGGGTCGAACGCCCCCCTCGGGACGGGCTCGACCACCGCCACGTCGGCGTAGTGGCCCGCCGTCACCGACAGGCGGCCGTACTCGGGCGTCCCCGGCTCGGCGGCCATCCGCTCTGCGAACTCCCGCTGGAACATGAGCACGAGGGGGATCCCCGTCGGCAGGAGCCGGAACGCGATCTCCGAGGAGACGCCGTAGGGGAGGTTCGAGACGGAGGCGGTGGCGTCCGCCGGAAGGTCCACGTCGAGCGCGTCGCCCTCGATCACGGTCAACCGGCCCGCGTCGATCTCGTCGGCGAACTCCTCGCGGAGGAAGGCCGCCAGCCGCGGGTCGCGCTCCACGGCCGTCACGCGATCCGCGGCGGCGAGCAGCCGGTCGGTGAGCGCGCCCGTCCCGGCCCCGATCTCCAGCAGGTGACTCGCGTCGGTTCCCTCCGGGAGGTAGCCCGGCAGGCGGTCGAGCACGCGGTCGTCGACGAGGAAGTGCTGGTCGCGGTTCGGGTCGCCGCGCAGGCCGGCGCGGGCGATCAGGGCGTCGGGGTCGCGCGCGCCCGTGCGGGCGCTCGCGGGGTCAGTCATTGGGGGCGATACGCTACGAGCGCGGTAAACCGTTTGTCATCCGGGTCGGGGAAGCCGCCCCGATCGTCCGACTACCCGAGGCTACCCTCCATCTCCAGTTCGACGAGTCGGTTGAGTTCGACGGCGTACTCGATCGGCAACTCCTCCGTGATCGGCTCGATGAAGCCGCTGACGATGAGCTGTTTCGCCTCGTCGTCGTCCAGTCCGCGCGACTGGAGGTAGAAGACGTCCTCGTCGCCGATCTTCCCGACGGTCGCCTCGTGGGCCACGTCCACGCGGCTCTCGTTGATCTCGATGTGCGGCATCGTGTCGGATTCGGACTCGTTGTCGAACATGAGCGCGTCGCACTCGACCGAGCAGGCCGCGTTCACCGCGCCGCGCGGGATGCGGACCAGCCCGCGGTAGTTGGTGCGCCCGCCGTCCTTACTGATCGACTTCGAGACGATCGTGGACTTGGTGTCGGGGGCGTTGTGGTAGACCTTCGCGCCCGTGTCGATGTTCTGGCCCCGCCCGGCGAAGGCGATCGTGATGTGGTTGTCGCTCGCGCCCGGCCCCTTGAGGATGGTCGCCGGGTAGAGCATGGTCGCCTTCGAGCCCATCGAGCCGGAGATCCACTCCATGCGTCCGTTCGCCTCCACGATGGCGCGCTTGGTGTTGAGGTTGTAGGTGTTCTTCGACCAGTTCTGCACCGTCGAGTACTGGACGTGCGCCCCCTCCTTGACGAACACCTCGACCGCGCCCGAGTGGAGGTTGAAGACGCCGTACTTCGGGGCGGAACAGCCCTCGATGTAGTGGACCTCGGAGTCGGGTTCGGCGATGATGAGGGTGTGTTCGAACTGGCCCATCCCCTCCGAGTTCATCCGGAAGTACGCCTGAATCGGCATCTGGACCGTCACCCCTTCGGGGACGTAGACGAAGCTCCCCCCGGACCAGATCGCGCCGTGGAGGGCGGCGAACTTGTTGTCGCTCGGCGGGACGCACTTCGTCATGAAGTACTCCTCGACGATCTCCGGGTGTTCCCGGACCGCGCGATCCATGTCCATGAAGATCACCCCCTCGCTCTCCCACTCCGCGCGCATGTTCTGGTAGACGATCTCCGACTCGTACTGCGCGCCCACGCCGGACAGCGAGTTGCGCTCGGCCTCGGGGATGCCCAGCTTGTCGAAGGTGTCCTTGATGTCCTCCGGGAGGTCGTTCCAGTCGCGGACGCCCCCGCGCACCTCCACGTCCGGGCGGATGTACGGGACGATCTCGTCGACGTCGACCTCCGAGAGGTCGGGCTGGCCCGGCCAGCCCGTCGGCATCGGCATCTCGTGGAACATGCGGAGGGCACGCAGGCGGCGCTCTAGCATCCACTCGGGCTCGCCCTTGTCCTCGCTGATGAGCCGTACCGTCTCCTCGGTCAACCCCCGGTCGGCGCGGAAGGCGGCGCGCTGTTCCTTCCGGAACTCGAACCGCGACTCGGTGTCGGTTCGCCGCAGGTACTCTTCCTCTGAACTCATGTGTGAGAGGAGGTCGCGAGCGGGGATGACCTAGCGCTGTACGATCCCCGTCACGTTCGATGAAAGAAAGTCGGTCGCGGTCACCTGGCGAACGAACGGTACTTCAGGTCCTCGTCGCGGATCTCCTCTACGATCCGGTCGACGAGGATCCCGCGCGGGTCGTGCAGCCCCTTCACCCGCTCGTCGAGTTCCTCGAAGCTCTCGAAGGGCTTGCGCTTTCGCTCCTCCAGGATGGAGTTGCGGAGCTTCTTCCCGATCCCCGGGAGCAGGTTCAGCTGGTGGAGCCGGAGGGTGATCGGCTGGGCCTCGTTGTAGTGGTCCACGAACCGCCGCTCGTCCTCGTCGACGATGGCCTCGACGGCGTACTCGAGTTCGGAGCGGCCCCCGCCGGAGAGTTCGTCGTAGTCGATCTCGCGGACGTTCTCGACGTCGTCGTCGTCGAGCGCGATCCGGTCGCCGATGGAGACGTCGGCCCCCTCCGCGAGGACGCACTCGTAGAGCCGAAAGTCCGCGACGCCGAGCGCGAGCGCGAGCGACGGCTTCTGGTACTGGGGGCGGTCGTCGTCCGCCCGCCCGTGCGGCAGGTAATCGAGGACGA
This sequence comes from Halomarina pelagica, assembly GCF_024228315.1. NCBI lineage: Archaea > Methanobacteriati > Methanobacteriota > Halobacteria > Halobacteriales > Natronomonadaceae > Halomarina > Halomarina pelagica. The sequence continues at coordinate 3,166,668 of NZ_CP100454.1, read as the reverse complement.
CGGCGACTGCGTCGCTGTCGGGGTCCGTCATAGGTACCATGACGGGAAGCGCGTATTTAACAGGTGTGTAGGTCGCGGTGCCCCGTTTCGGGAGAAACGCTCGACCGGACACCGCCGGACGACGCGGGAGACGGGATCGAGCGCGGCGGTCCGGGCGATCGGCACCGTCGGATCGAAGTGTGACCCGGGGAGGAGGAGTCGTGACGCGCGGCGAACCGTTTCAGACGTACTTCGCGACCGCGTTGAGGATCTCGTCGAGTTCGTCGCCCGAGAGCGAGTAGCGCTGCTGGGCGAAGACGGCGCGCAGTTCGTCGCGGTTGCGCGGGAGCAGATCCGCGATCTTGTGAGCGGTCTCGTCGTCGACCTTCTCGAACCCCGTGAGGTCCTCGACGAGCGCGCGGGAGTCCTCGGCGCTAAGTTCCGCGAAGCGGTTGACGTGCTCGATGGCGCGCGCGAGTTCGTAGCGCATCTCGCGGTCCTCGGCCGCGGCGCGCTCGGTCTCGATGCCGGCGAGCAACGCCTTCGCCTCGGAGACGGTGAGGTACTCTTCGTCCAGGATCTCCTTGAAGATCGTCATCTATTCGTTACGCTGGCGGCGGAGGTGCGCGGGGCGAGCGATGAGCGTCTTGCGCTTGCCGCCGTCGGTGATCTCGACCTTGAAGGCGCGCCCCTGCTCGCCGACGACTTCGCCCGTGAGTCCGTTGAACCGCGGGTGGAATCGCCCCTCGGGGACGCTGGGGTCGATCTTCAGGTGAACCTTCTCGCCCACCTCGTATCGCTGGATGGCGCGCTGGGGCGGGGACGTCCCGCGCTCGCGAGGATCGTTCGACAGCTTCTCTCGGGTTCCGTGAAGAGGGCCCTTGGAACTCGGCATTTGCCGTACCTTTCCCGGTCAGCGTTATAAAAGGTGCGTTCCACGGTCGCCCCGGGAACCGACAGCACGGCGACGGTCCGCGAGGTCCCGCCGTCACCCTCCCGCGCGGCGCGCCGCCACGTATATCTCCGTCCGAAGGCTCCCATTCTAGTTGAGCGTATGACACGAGATGATACGTACGATCGGCGGAGCGTCCTCAGGGCGGGCGGTGCAGTTCTCACCGGTGCGGTCGTCGGACTCGCCGGCTGCGCGAGTCCGGGCGGCGGTGGCGGTGGGAACGAGACCAACGCGACCAATCAGACGAACGTAACCAACGCGACCAACCAGACCGGGAACGCGACGAACGCGACTAACCAGACTAACCAGACCAACGCCACTAACGCGACTAACGCCACTAACGCGACCAATCAGACCAATCAGACCAATCAGACGAACGCGACTAACCAGACTAACGCGACGGGCGGCGGCGCGGGCGAGCAGGTTCGACTGGGCGGCGAGACCGCGGGCTGGATCGGTCGGGCCCCGGCGAGCATCGAGGGGCAGACGAACCCCACGCTCACCCTCGTCCCCGGGACCGTCTACGAGATCGTCTGGGAGAACCTCGACGGGGCGAAACACGAACTCATCGTCGAGGACGCGAACGGCGAGGAACTCGCCGCGTCAGAGTCCGCCTCGGAGAAGGGCGCGACGGTGTCGATGACCTACGAGGCGACGGGCGACGAGGCGGCCTACTACTGCGAGTACCACCCGGAGTCGATGCGCGGGGAGGTGCAGACCGGCTAATCCGCGCGCATCGCGGACGGGCGATCCGTCTCCGGGGGTTCTGATCGCGGATCGACCGCGGCGGTCGGGAGAAAGCGAACGGTTCGACTCCGGGCGTTCAGATGCGGCCGACTTCGTCGACGGCGACGCTCTCGACGCCCTCGACGCCGGAGAAGGCCTCCTCGATGGCCTCCGTGCCGCCCGCGTCGTCGGGGACGATGACCGTCGGCATGAGCGCGATGAGACCGAACGCGACGTTCTCGCGGTCGACCCGGTTGATCTTCGCGCCCTCGGGCAGCGAGTCCTCCAGGCGGTCCTGGAGGTCGTCGAGGTCGACCTCGGGGCTCTGCGGCATGACTTTCATCCGGGCTGCGACTTTTCCCATGGTGCTACGGACCCGTGAACCCGCACTGCGGGCACTCATAGAGGTTGCTCTGCTTGCGGCACTTCGAGCAGCGGTAGATCTGGCGTCCACAGTCCGGGCACTTGAACGCGGCGGCGTTCGTCCCGGAGATGTTGATCCCGCAGGAGACGCACTTGCGCGCACCTCGCTGTTCTGCGCTCATACACGGGGAGAGCGGGCGGCGACGTAAAATAGTTGTTAAAGCGCCCGGCGGCCGGGCCTCGGCGGTACCGTCATCTCTCGACCGCCCGTAGGTCGAACGGAGACACCATGCAGTTCATCGTCGCAATCGACGGCTCGGAACAGAGCGAGCGAGCGCTGGAGTACGCCCTCGACCTCGCCGGGGCGACCGACGCGTCGGTCGCGATCGTCTACGCCGTGGATCCGGCGATCCGCGAGTACGCCGCCGACGCGCCGGTAGCTAGCTTCGCCGACGCGGAGAACTACCTCGTCGTCGAGGACGAGGCGGACACCGAAGCCCGCGGCGAGTACGTCCTCGACCGGGCGCGCGAGTACGCCCGGGAGCGCGGCCACGACGTGGAGACGGAACTGCTCTACGGCGATCCGGTCGGGTCCGTCGCGGAGTTCGCCTCGGGCCGGGGAGCCGACTGCGTGTTCGTCGGTCACCGCGGGATGACCCCCCGGTACGAGGAACTCGTCGGGAGCGTCGCGGCGGGGCTCGTCGAGCGATCGACCGTCCCGGTGACCGTCGTGCGGTAGCGATGGCGACGGTGGAGATCGACGGGGCGGACGGGGGCGGGCAGGTCGTCAGGACCGCGCTCTCGCTCGCCGCCGTCACGGGTCGGCGCGTGCGCGTCGAGGACGTCCGCGGCGCGCGCCCGAACCCGGGGCTGCGCCCCCAGCACCTCGCCGCGGTGGCCCTCCTCGCCGCCGCCTGCGACGCCGACGTGGAGGGGGCGGAACTCGACTCGCGGACGGTGACGTTCGCGCCGCGGACGGTCCGCGGCGGCGACCTCACGGGCGACGTGGGGACCGCGGGGAGCGTCGCGCTGGTGTTCGACGCGCTCCTGCCGCTCGCGGCGGTTCTCGACGCGCCCCTGACCGTCGAGGCGGTCGGCGGGACGGACGTGACGTGGTCGCCGCCGATCGAGTACCCCCGCCGGGTGAAACTCCCCCTCCTCCGGGAGTACGGCCTCGACGCGTCGATCGACTGCGAGCGGACCGGCTTCTACCCGGCGGGCGGCGGCCGGGCGACGCTCGAACTCCGCCCCTCGGCACTCGCGCCGATCCGCCTCACGGAGCGCGGACCGCTCCGCCGGGTCGGGGTGTACTCGAAGGCGTCGGCGTCGCTCGCGGCCGCCGAGGTCGCTGACAGGCAGGCGACCGCCGCGGCCGAGATCCTCGGTGCGTCGGCCCTCCCCGTCGAGGTCGAACGGGTCGAGTACGTCGAGGCGGACTCCCCCGGCTCCTCGATCCTCCTCGTCGGGGAGTACGGGCGGACGAGAGTCGGCGCGAGCGCGCTGGGCGAGCGGGGCAAGCCCTCGGAGGCGGTCGCGGCGGACGCGGCGTCGGCGTTCGAGGCGCTCCACGACGCGGGTGCGGTGGTCGACCCGCACCTCGCGGATCAACTGCTCGTCGCGCTCGCGCTCTCGGGCGGGGTGCTCGAGATCCCGCGCGTCACCGACCACGTTCGGACGAACCTCGCCGCGATCCGGGCCTTCGGCTGCGAGGCGATCCTCGACGAGCGCCCGGACGGCACCGCGCGCGTCAGGGTGGAGACGCCGCTCGCTCCGCGCGGCGGAACTTCGCCCCGTAGCGGGTGACCCCCTCCTGCGTGTAGATCCGGCGGATCACCGCCCGGACCGCGTCGCCGACCGCCGCCTCGCCGACGAGTTGCGCCGGCAGGCTGGTCGTCTCGCCGTCGACCTCGAAGCGGACGATGGCGACGCCGAACCCGCCGGATCGGGCCTGCTGCTCCGCGAACTCCGGCGGCGCGCCGCCGCGCCCGATGCGGGTCACCGCCTCGATCACCCCCTCGCGGGGGAGTTCGACGGGGTCGTACTCGGCCAGCGCGCCACACTCCGAGCAGGCACCCTCGGGCGGGAACGCGAGCGCGCCGCAGTCGGGACAGCGCCCGGCGACGAGGCGGTGGCGCTGGGGGATCGAGCGCCGCCACGTCGGCACCGAGACGTACGCCGCGCCCGTCCCCGGTCCCTCGCCCGTGATCTCGCCGCGCAGGCGGAGCGCCCGCGCGTAGGACACCTCCTCGCCCCCGTCGAGCGCGAGGTCGGCCGGCACCCCGCCGTCGACCTCGATCCTGAGCACGTCCGCGCCCGCGCCGCTGCCGAACGCCGCCGCGACGACCGTCTCGTGTCCCGCTTCGAGCGCCCGCGCGAGCGACAGCGGAACGCTCGCCGCGCCCGTATCGCCGAGTTCGTGGACGGTCGCGCAGGCGCGCACGGCCTCGCGCTCGACGCCGAGCGCGCCCGCCGCGCGGTAGGGGAGCTTCCCGTCGGGGGCCTGCACCGCGGCGGCCGTCGCGTCGCCCGTCTCGACGCCCTCGGCGGCCCGCGAGAGGGTGTCGGTGAACGCCCGCCGATCGTAGCTCGTCACGCCGAGGCCGGAGAGCGTCTCGTCGCCGGTGGGCCGGAAGCGCGTCCCCGGGTAGGGCGTCGCGTACTCCCCCGACGCGACCGCGCGGGCCGCGCCGTCGGGCGCGCAGAGGAGGGCGACCGCGCCCGCGCCGGCCGCCTGCCCGAAGGCGTCGCCCGGTTCGCCCCGCGGCGCGTCGCTGGCGACCACGAGCGCCGTCGCGTCGGCGGGCGCGCAGAACAGCGCGCGAGTGGCGGCGCGCGTGCTCCCCGCGTGGGCCTGGAGGGACGCGCGCTCACCCACGCCGAGCATCGAGGCGAGCCGGGGGGTGAGTTCCTCCTCCGCCAGCGGCGGGGTGGTCGTCGCGAGCGCGAGGTGCTCGACCGCGTCGCCGCCGACGCCGGCGGCGTCGAGCGCGCGCCGGGCCGCCGCCGCGGCCATCGTCAGCGCGTCCTCGTCGGCGTCGGGGACCGCCACCGACTCGATCCCGGCAGCGTCCATCCGACCCCACGCCTCGCTGATCTCCCCGGCGGGCAGGCGGAACTCGGGCGCGTACGCGCCGACGGCGCGGATCGCGCGGATCACGCCGCACCACCCCCGCTCTCGCTCCCCCGCGCTCCCCGGTCGCTCGACCCTCCCGAGGAGCCGTCCTCCTCGCGCTCGAAGATGTGGACGACGGCTGCGCCGCCGCTGCCGCCGACGTTGTGGGTGAGTCCGATTCTCGGATCCTCGAGCTGTCGTTCGCCCGCCGCGCCGGTGAGCTGCTCGAACGCCTCGACGACCTGTCCCGCGCCGGTCGCGCCGATGGGGTGGCCCTTCGACTTCAGGCCCCCGGAGGTGTTGACGGGGAGGTCGCCGTCGATGGCGGTCGCGCCGGAGGCGACGAGTTCGCCGGCCTCGCCCGGCTCGCACAGCCCGAGATCCTCGTAGGCCACGAGTTCGGCGATGGCGAAGCAGTCGTGGACCTCCGCGAAGTCGAGGTCGTCGGGGCCGACGCCGGCCATCGCGTAGGCCCGCTCGGCGGCCGCGCGCGACGCCGGGATCGACGTGTAGGTGTCGCGCTGGAACAGCCCCACCGCGTCGCTCGCGGCCCCGACGCCCGCGACGCGGACGCGCTCGTCCGTGAACTCGTCGACGACGTCCTCGCTGGCGAGGAGGACGCACGCCGCGCCGTCCGTGGTCGGACAGCAGTGATAGAGCGTGAGGGGGTCGGCGACCGTGGGGGCGTTCGTCGCGTCCTCCAGCGAGCACTCGAACCCGAGCTGGGCGTGGGGGTTCTTCGCGCCGTTCGCGTGGTTCTTCACCGCGACGTGCGAGAGGTGCTCGGCCGTCGTCCCGTGCTCGGCCATGTGCGCGCTCGCCATCTGCGCGTAGACCCCCGCGAACGTCGTCCCCGAGAGGCGCTCCCACTCGGTCTCGCCGGAGACGCCCAGCCAGAACCGGACGGCGTCGCCCGAGACGTCGGTCATCACCTCGACGCCGCCCGCGAGGACGACGTCGGCCATGCCCGACCTGATCGCCATGACCGCCTGCCGGACCGCGTAGCCGCTCGCGGCGCAGGCGTTCTCGACGCGCGTGCACGGCACGCCCGCCAGACCGACGTGCTCCGTCACGGCCGGCCCGGGCAGGCCGAGCTGTCGCCCGCCGACTCCCAGGGTCCCGACGTACGCCTCGTCGACCTCCGCCGACTCGATCCCGTTCGGAACGCTGTCGCGCGCGGCCCCGTACGCCGTCGCGAACAGCGACCGATAGCTCTCCTCCGGGAACGAGCCGTAGTCCGACTGACCCGCCCCGACGAGGTACGCTTCCGTCATGTCTCCCCCTTCGTGCGGGACGTTATGACGGTGCAGGTTTCGTCGATCGGGTTCGACCCCATCTCGAAACGCGATAACAGTCTTTCGGTCCGGTGTTACGGGGGCGACCGCCCATCCTGTCGCAAAGGAGTAGGTTACCGCCAACTATTTAGTCGATGGTGCTAAACCAATTTTTAGATATGTCTAAACCATGGTCGGGTGGTGATCCCGATGCTTGACGCGGTCGTCGACATCTTCGTCGCCTCCGTGCGTGACGGCTTCGTGCAGGTCAGCGCGTTCGTCGCGGTCACCGTATTGTTGTTCAGCTACGTGCAGTACAGGACGGACGGACGGCTCATCCAGAAGCTCCGCGAGCACGAGCGTGCCCAGCCGTTCGTCGGCGCGCTGATGGGGCTCACCCCCGGTTGCGGCGGGGCGATCGTGATGATGCCGCTCTACGTCCGCGGCACCGTGAGCTTCGGCACCGTCGTGGCGACGCTCATCGCCACGGCCGGCGACTCGGCGTTCGTCATCCTCGCGCTCGCGCCCGAGGCGGGGCTGTACGCCTACGCCATCGCGTTCGTCGCCGCGGTCGTCTCCGGCTACGCCGTCGACACGATCGGGCTCGGGGTCGACCGCATCGACCGCGCCGTCAGTCGGTTGCGACCGACGGTCACCGACGGGGGCGCGGTCGCCAACGGCGGCCTCCCGACGCCCGGCGGGAGCAAGGTCCACCACTACGAGGCCGCGGAGTGCTGCGAGGTCGACGCCCCGACGCGCGAGTCGCCACTCCTCACCCGCCTGAGCGAGGTCGCGCTCGGCCTCTGGTGGGTCGCCGCGGCGGGCGCGCTCGTCGCGGGCGTACTCTACCTCGCTCGCGGCGCGCCGGACGTGCCGATCCGCCTCGGTCTCGACTACGCCGGGGCGTTCACCGTCTTCGGCATCACCGGCACTGCCCTGTCGTTCTACCTCTACTTCGTCGGGCGGCGCTACGTCGGCCACGGGCACGTCGGCCGCGGGCGGGACACGTTCGACAACGTGACCGAGACGCTCACTCACGCGGCGATGGAGACCTCCTTCGTGACGGTGTGGGTGCTCGCGGCGTACCTGCTGTATGAGTACCCCGTCGCGCTGCTGAACCTGGACGTGGCCGCCGTCGCGGCCGCGGCGGGACTGCTCGCGCCGATCGCGGGCGCGGTCGTCGGGCTCATCCCCGGCTGCGGGCCGCAGATCGTCCTCGCCACGGCCTACTCGCAGGGCGCGATCCCGTTCTCCGCGCTCACCGCCAACGCGATCAGCCAGGACGGCGACGCGCTGTTCCCGCTCATCGCCATCGACAAGAAGGCCGCCGTCGTCGCCAGCGTCTACACGACGATCCCGGCGCTGCTCGTCGGCGTCGGCCTCCACCTCCTGTTCGGCCCGATGTTCGGCTTCGGCGTCCTCTGAGCGGCGAACGTCAACGTCCGGCGGTACGCGACCCTCGAGATCACCGCCGTCGGCGCACTTTTCTCCGCTCGCCCGTTCACGTCCGGTAGCGAATGCTCGACGTGCGCCTCGGCGAACTGCGCGATCACCCCTTCGTCCGCGTCGGCCCGCCGGCCGGCGCGAGCGACGCGCCGCCGCTCGTCGTCGTCACGGGCCTCAACGATCCCCTGCTTCGCGTGACGGACGCCCTCTGGTTCGCCGGAGCCGTCGCCGCCTTCGGCGCGCGCCTCCGCCGCCGGGGGTACCCGGGACCGGTCTACGTCCTCAGCCGGCCGGCGGGCCTGCCGGCGGGGACGACGACGCGCGACATGGCCGCCGCCCTCGCCCCCGCGCTCGTCGCCGGCGACCTCGCCCCGGCGAACCTCCTCGGGCTCTCGATGGGCGGGTTCGTCGTCCAGCACCTCGCCGCCGACCGGCCCGACCTCGCGGCGCGCGTCGTCCTCGGGCTGGCGGCGGACCGCCTGAGCGCCCGCGGCCGCGCGACGGTCGAGCGCTGGCGCGCCTGGGCCGCGGCGGGCGAGTGGGGGCGGATCTACCGCGCGGGCGTCGAGAGCGTGGCCGTCGGCCCGCTCCGCCGCCTGCTGCGCGCGGCGACCTACCCCTACGACGCGCTCTCGCGGATCCCGCCCACCGCGATCGACTTCGACGTCTCGGCGCGGGCCTGCCTCGCACACGACGCGCGCGACCGCCTCCGCGAGATCGACGCGCCGACGCTCGTGATCGGCGGGACGCGCGATCCCTTCTTCGCCGGGCGGGCGTTCCGCCGGACCGCGGACGCGCTCCCCGACGGCGCGTTCGAGCGCCTCGACGGGCTGGGACACGAGGTCGTCGTCAGTCGGCGGGGACGGTTCGACGGGCCGGTGCTCGACCACCTCCGGTGACGCGGCGGCCGGGAAGACCTATGCCCGATCCCGCCTCCGATACCCGATATGTCCCGCTCTCCCCCTCCGCGGAGCCGTCGACCGGAGGTGCGTCCGTAGTGCTCGCCCGCGGCTGGGTGCCGAGCGCGCGTCTCCGGACGGCGGCGCTGTTCGTCGTCGCCGTGGCGCTGCTCACCGCACCCGTCTGGATGGCGGTCCTCCACGTCGGCGAGCCGTCGGTCACCTACCGAGCGGTGCCGGTGACCGCGACCGACGAGACGCTCCGGTTCGCCGACGGGCCGATCCACCTCGACCGCGAACTGGGTCGGACGCGCGACGTCGAGAACCTCGCCTGCGAGGACCCGGTCGACGACTCCCGCCCCTGCGTCGTCGACCGCGCGCTCGCGGGCGGCCGGCGCATCGCGGTGAACGCGTCCGCCGGCGGCCTCGATCCCGGCACGTCGGGCGAACTCTCGGTCAGGATCGACGAGGAGTTCACGGTGGTCGACGGGCGACTCTACCGACGGACCGCCCGCGCGGCGAACGGGACGCTCGTCCTCGGTCTCGAACGCGTCACCCCCGAGACGTTCCTGAACGAGACGGCGCGCGACGCGGGCGCGTACGCCGACCGAGAATCGCTGAGATCCGCAGAACCGGCGACCTACCGCGCCGCTCGGACCGGCGTCGCGACGTCCTACGGGTCGGCAGCCCCGAGTGGGGGCCGAACGAGCCAGCTCTTCGAGACCGACGACGGCTACGTGCTGGTGAAGGCCGCGGAGCGGGATCCCGGCTGGTCGGAGACGGCGCGGACGCTCGCGGCCGCAGGCGGGTTCGTCCTCGGCGCGCGCCTCCTCCTGCGCGGCCGGCGCACCTAACCCGTCGCCCTTTTCGACCCTCCCCCGGAACGAGTGGGTATGAACGACGCGACGGGATGGTTCGACGGCCTCGACCCCGGCGACGAGGCGGGAGCCGTCGAACGCATCCGCGAGGGACGGAGCGACGCGCCCGACGACTGGCCCGCGCTGGCCGTCGAGGCGGGCTTCGCCGCCGACGAGGACGAGTACTACGCCCTGCTCCACGAGGTGACCACGACCGCCGCCCGCGAGGCGGTCCGGGAGCGCGAGGGTGCCGACGACCGCCAGCTCGTCCACGCGGTGCGCGCGATGGACGATTCGGAGCGCGTGGCGAACGAACTCGCCGAGCGCGTCTCCGAGTGGGCGGGGACGCGCTTCGAGGACGCCGGGACGGGCGTCGAGTACGCCCGCGAGGTGGCCGAGGCGGATCCGGCGGACCCGACCGACGAGCGCCTCGTCGCGCTCGCGGCGCGGGTTGCCGACCTCGCCGACGAGAGCGAGGCGCTCAGGGGGTACGTCGAGCGGACCGCGCCGGAGGTCGCGCCGAACCTCTCGACGCTGGCCGGGCCGGTGCTCGCCGCGCGGCTGATCGCCCTCGCGGGCGGCCTCGGCGCGCTGGCGAAGAAGCCGAGCGGTACCGTGCAGGTGCTGGGCGCGGAGGACGCGCTGTTCGCCCACCTGCGGGGCCGCGGGCCGTCGCCGAAGCACGGCGTCATCTACGTCCACGAGTACGTGAAGGGGACCCGCCCCGACCGGCGCGGGTCGGCCGCGCGGGCGCTCGCGGGCAAGCTCTCGATCGCCGCCCGGGTGGACTACTACTCGGGCGACCCGAAGCCCGAACTCGCGGCGGAACTGGACGCGCGCATCGAGCGTATCCGGGGGCGGGAGGCGTGACGCCGTCGCTCCCCGCGGGCGTCGAGCGGCGGCCGTTCGACGGTCGCGAGCGCCTCGCGACGCGCGGCGAACCCGTCTACGGCGAGCCGACCGACGGCGACTGGCGGCTGTGGGACGCCCGCCGCTCGAAGCTCGGCGCGATGCTGGAGAAGGGGATGGACGTCGGCCTCGCGGGCGGCGAGACCGTCCTCTACCTCGGCGCGGCCTCCGGGACGACCGTGAGCCACGTCGCCGACTTCGCCGGCCCGACCTACGCGGTCGAGTTCGCCGCCCGCCCCGCCCGCGACCTGCTCTCGGTCGCCGCGTCCCGCCCGAACCTCTTTCCCCTGCTCAAGGACGCCCGGAAACCGGAGACGTACGCGCACGTCGTCGAGCCGGTGGACGCGATCGTGCAGGACGTCGCCACCCGCGGGCAGGCGCGCGTCGCGACCGCGAACCGGCGGTTCCTCCGCGAGGGCGGCCGCCTGCTCGCCGCGGTGAAGGCGCGCAGCGAGGACGTGACCGCGGACCCCGAGGCCGTCTTCGACGCCTTCCTCGACGATCTCGACGGGTACGAGGTGCTCGAGACGGCCCGACTCGAACCGTTCCACGACGATCATCTCGCCGTCGTCGCGCGGCGGGTCTGACGCACGCTTTTGCCCTCGGCGTCCCTACGGTGATTCATGAGTCTCGACGCGGAGGCCCCCGACCCCCCCGAACTCCGGCACGCGCTCGACCCGGACGACTACGCGGACGCGGACGTGATGGGCGACGAGTACCGCCGCGAGGAACTGGAGGCGTTCCTCCGCGACGGCGCGTGGGAGCGGTCGTTCAACGAGTGGAGCGAGCACACCGACGTCGGCGAGACGGAGTGGGGGATCGTCCTCGACCTCGGTCTCGTCTCGGAGTTCGACTTCTTCTGGGACGACTTCGCCGACCGGGTCGGCTATCACGCCCCCGGCCTCCCCGAGGACTGGCGCGAGCGCGACCTCCACCCCGACCTCGACTCCTGGGGCAAGGTGTCGGCCATCAACGCCGGCCTGACCGAACTCGGGCAGGTCGTCTCGGACGTGCTCAAGGAGGAGTACATCGACTGGGAGTCCGAGTTCGAAGCGCCCGACGACCTCCCCGACTTCTAACGCGCGGGTCCCCGACTTCTAACGCGCGGGGTTTGATACCCCGGCGGATCCAACGACCCCTATGACCGACTGGACCGACCGCATCGTCGGCGCGCGCATGGCGACCGACCGCGAGTTCGAGGAGCGCATCGAGGCCTCCGAGTTCACCCGCCAGCAGTGGGGGCTGATCATGACCGCGACCGAGTTCGAGGTGGAGCACCCCGAGGACCCCGAACGGGCGCGCCTCGTCGGGAACACCGACAGCCTCCCCGCCGTCGTTCCCGAACTGGAGCGCATGGAGAGCCGCGGCCCGATGGGGGCGGGCGGCGCGGGCGCGGGCAGTTCCTCCGGCGGCGGCGGTGGGGGCGGCGGCGGATTGTTCGGCTCCATCAAGAGCGCGCTCGGCCTCGGCGGTGGCGGCGGCGGCTTCGACGAGGAGAAGGTCCGGCGGGCGGAGGCGCTCGTCGGGGAGTACGCAGAGCGCCTGCAGGCGTTCCTGGAGGACCGCGGACGGTGGGACGAGGTCAGGGAAGCTGCGAGCGAGGGAGAGAGGGAGGAATAGACCGGGCGCGTGCGGTCACGCTCCGTCGCCATCCCGGTACATCTCGCGAGGATCCTCGACGGTGAGCCCGTCGATCCGGTCGAATCCACCGTCGGAAGTGACGACCGGTACGCCGAGCGACCGCGCGACACCGGCGATCATCATGTCCGGGTGTCGAATGCGCTGACCCTTCCCCTCGAGTTCGGCACGGATACGTGCACCTTCGAGCGCGTGGGAACGAGTGTAATCGAGGCAGTCGACCCACGGGAGATCCCGATCGACCGTCTCCGGCTCGCGGTCGACCCGCACCGCGCCGTGGTATAGCTCGTAGAACCCGGCCACGGGGAGGACGAGGTCTTCGTCCCGATGGTCGAGTCGGTACTGCTTGGCGTGCTCGCGGCCACGAAGGAAGTCGGCGCAGTAGCTGCTGTCGAGGACCTTCACGGCCCCGCCTCGAAGTCCTCGTCCATCTCCCGCTTCACCTCGCGAACGGCCTCGTCGATCTCGGTATCGCTCCACGTGCCGAAGCCAGCCAGCGGATCGTCGTCCTCCAGTTCGCGGACGATAACGTCCTCGAAGCTCTCGTTTCCCCGCTTTCGGGCGCGGAGCCTCCGCCACGTCTCCTCCGAGACGCGGATCGTCTTTCCACCCATTTACACATCGATGTATACGCCGGGTTCGTATGAAGGTTCGTCCTCGACGTTTCGCCGTCGATGGTTCTTCCGCCGAGCGTAGTCGGCCGCCGCGTCAGCGTGAAAACGGGGAACGGCGAACGTCAGTCCAGCCGTCCGACGATCGCGCCGGTCACGTCCTCGGTGGTCGCGCTCCCGCCCAGGTCGGGCGTGCGCGGGCCGTCCTCCAGGACGGCCTCGACCGCCGAGCGGACGCGCGCGCCCTCCTCGTCGTACCCGAGGTGTTCGAGCAGCATCGCCGCGCTCAGGACCGTCGCCACGGGGTTCGCGGTCCCCTCGCCGGCGATGTCCGGCGCGGTGCCGTGGACGGGTTCGAACAGCGCGTTGTCGTCGCCGACGTTGGCGCTCGGGAGGAGGCCGAGGCCGCCGACCAGCCCCGCCGCGAGGTCCGAGAGCACGTCGCCCGCGAGGTTCGGGCAGATCACGACGCCGTACTCCTCCGGGCGGAGGACGAGGTGCATCGCGAGCGCGTCCATCAGCGCCTCGTCGTGGGCCGCGCCGCGCTCGTCGGCGACGGCGCGCACCGCGTCGAGGAACTGCCCGTCGGTGGTGCGCATCACGTTCGCCTTGTGCGCGACGGTGACGTCGTCGCCGCGCGCCTCGGCGTAGTCGAAGCCGAACTCGGCGATGCGCCGGGAGGCGTCCTCGGTGACGACGCGGGTGAGCGTCGTCACGCCCGGCGCGATCTCGCTCTCGATGCCCGCGTAGACGCCCTCGGTGTTCTCGCGGACGAACACGAGGTCCGTCTCGGGTTTGAGCGCGTCCACGCCGGGATAGGCGCGGGCGGGCCGGACGTTCGCGTAGCTCCCCACCGCGGCCCGCAGCGGGAGGATCACGTCCGCGGCGGTCTCTCCCGCCGCGCCGAACAGCGTGGCGTCGGCCTCGCGGACGACCTCGACCGTCCCCTCGGGGAGCGCCTCGCCGGTCTCCTCGCGGACGCGGTCGCCCGCCTCGGCCTCGACGAACTCGACGTCGACGTCGAGCGCGGAGAGCACCTCGACGGCGGCCGGGACGACCTCCCGCCCGATCCCGTCGCCGGGGACGACGGCGATCCGGTCAGTCATCGACGTACGGGAGCGAGGCTGCCGTGGCCTCGATCTCCCCCTCGTTCGCGGCCATGAGGGCCGTGGTGTCCCACTTCCCCTCGACCAGCGCGGTGCGTTGGGTCTCGTCCACGGACGCCTCGACCGTCACGTCGCCGTAGCTGACGCGCTCGTCGGCCACGTCCACGGCGATCGGTTCGTCGGGGTGCGCGTCGACGAAGTCCTGGAGGGCCTCGATCGACGCCGCGTCGGCGGTGACGGTCGGGATGCCGAGCGCGAGGCAGTTGCCCGCGAAGATCTCCGCGAAGCTCTCGCCCACCACCGCGTCGATCCCCCAGCGCATGAGCGCCTGCGGGGCGTGCTCGCGCGAGGAGCCGCAGCCGAAGTTGCTGTTCACGACGAGCACCGAGGCCTCCCGAAAGCGCGCCTCGTTGAACGGGTGGTCCCGGGGGGTATCGTCCTCGTCGTACCGCTGGTCGAAGAACGCGAACTCCCCGATGCCGTCGAAGGTGACGACCTTCAGGAAGCGCGCCGGGATGATCTGGTCCGTGTCGATGTCGTCGCCGCGGACCGGGACGCCCGTCCCCTCGACGCGGCGGACGGGCTCCGCGCCCGCGCCGTCGGCCGAGTGCGAGGTCGACGGCGAACTCATGCGACCGCCACCTCCGGAAGCTCCCGCACGTCCGTCACCTCGCCGGTCACGGCGGCGGCGGCGACCATCAACGGGCTCATGAGGATCGTCCGCCCCTCGGGGCTGCCCTGCCGCCCGACGAAGTTGCGGTTCGAGGAGGAGGCGCAGACCTCGTCGCCCACCAGCTGGTCCTCGTTCATGCCGAGGCACATCGAACAGCCGGCGGCGCGCCAGTCGAAGCCCGCCTCGCGGAACACGTCGTCCAGCCCCTCGGCCTCGGCGGCGGCCTTCACGCGCTGGCTGCCGGGGACGACCATCGCCCGCACGTCGGGATGGACCTCGCGCCCGCGGACGACGCGCGCGGCGTCGCGCAGGTCCGAGAGCCGGGCGTTGGTGCAGGAGCCGAGGAAGGCGACGTCCACGGGGTAACCCTCCATCGTCTCGCCCGGCGCGACGCGCATGTGCTCCTGGGCGCGCCCCGCCACCTCCCGCCTCCCGTCCGGGAGGTCCGCGGGGTCGGGGATCGGATCGGAGATGCCGACGCCCTGGCCGGGCGTGGTGCCCCAGGTGACCATCGGCTCCAGGGCGGAGGCGTCGAGTTCGTACACGTCGTCGTACTCGGCGTCCGCGTCGGAGCGGATCGACTCCCAGTACTCGCGAAGGCGCTCGAACCGCTCCGGGTCGTCCCGGAAGGCGTCGGTCTCGCGCAGCCACTCGTAGGTCGTCGCGTCGGGGTTGACGTAGCCCGTGCGCGCGCCGGCCTCGACGGACATGTTGCAGATGCTCATCCGGCCCTCCATCGACAGCGACTCGACGGCCTCGCCGGCGTACTCGTAGACGTAGCCGACGCCGCCGTCGGTGCCGAGATCGCGGATCAGCGCGAGGATCACGTCCTTCGCCGTGACGCCCTCGCCGAGTTCGCCGGTGACCTCGATCCGGCGCACCCGCTTCTTCTCCAGCGCGATACACTGCGTGGCGAGTACGTCGCGGATCTGGCTCGTCCCGATGCCGAACGCGAGCGCGCCGAACGCGCCGTGCGTGCAGGTGTGAGAGTCCCCGCAGACGATGGTCATCCCCGGCTGGGTGAGCCCCTGCTCCGGACCGATGACGTGGACGATGCCCTGCCGGCCCGTCGTCGGGTCGTCGAAGTCGATGGCGCTGTCGGCGACGTTCGACTCCAGCGCCGACATCATCTCCTCCGCGGCCTCGTCGGCGTAGGGTCGAGACTGGTCCGCCGTCGGGACGATGTGATCCACCGTCGCGTGCGTGCGGTCCGGGCGGGCGACCTCCAGCCCGCGCTCCTCTAACATGCCGAACGCCTGCGGGCTGGTCACCTCGTGGACGAGGTGCAGGCCGACGAACAGCTGATCCTGCCCGCTCGGCAGCGTGCCCACGCGGTGGCGGTCCCACACCTTGTCGTAGAGCGTCCCCCGACTCATCGTCGTACGCCTACGGATCGGGCGCTATGTACGGTCACGCGGACTCCCCGCGGTTCTCTCTCCCGCCGCGATCGCGTCTCTCCTCGGCCTCGGCTTCCTCGCCGCGCTCGTGGACGCGGTTCGCCCCCTCGCCGTGTGGCGGCTCGTGGCTCACGTCCCGGAGTCGCTCGCGGCCCGGGGAGCGCGACCCCTCGCGCGAGGGGTCGCGACCGCCGTCGGCGGCCACGGCCGGCCCGCGCTCGTAGGCGATGGTCTCGCCGAACGCCTCGTCCGTGTAGGGGTTCGTGTGGCTCAGCTCACCCAGCGTCGGGCGGTGCGTTCGCTCGTCCGTTCGTCGCTTCGGATTCGATCGTGGTGTCTCGGTCATCGTCTCGTCTCAGTCGTCCGCCGACGGTTTCGGCGGCTGTTCTTCCGTCTCGGCGTCCTCCCCCGCCCACGCGAACAGCGAGCGCAGCTCCGCGCCCACGTCCTCGATGTCGTGGTCGATCTCGGCCTGCCGACGCTGGGTGTAGCTCGGGCGGCCCGCCTGGTTCTCCGCGATCCACTCGCGGGCGAACTCGCCGTTCTGGACCCCCTCGAGTATCTCCCGCATGTTCTCGCGCACGTGGTCGTCCACGATCTCCTCGCCGCGGGTGAGCCCGCCGTACTCGGCGGTGTCGGAGACGGAGTTCCACATCTCCGCGAGCCCGCCCTCGTAGAACAGGTCCACGATGAGCTTCATCTCGTTCAGGCACTCGAAGTAGGCCATCTCGGGGCTGTAGCCCGCCTCGACGAGCGTCTCGTAGCCGCCCTTGATGAGGGCCGTGATGCCGCCGCAGAGCACCGCCTGCTCGCCGAAGAGGTCCGTCTCGGTCTCCTCCTGGAAGGTCGTCTCGATGACGCCCGCCCGGGTGCAGCCGATCGCCTGCGCGTAGGCGAGCGCCTCGTCCTTCGCCTCGCCGGTGGCGTCCTGGTAGACCGCGAGCAGGCCGGGCGTCCCCTGGTCCGCCTGGAAGTTGCGCCGGACGAGGTGGCCCGGCGACTTGGGCGCGATCATCGTCACGTCCACGTCCTCGGGCGGGCGGATCTGGTTGTAGTGGATGTTGAACCCGTGGGCGAACATCAGGGTGTCGCCCGCCTCCAGTTCGTCCGCTATCTCGTCGAACACGGCCGGCTGGACGGTGTCGGGGACGAGCATCGTCACGACGTCCGCGTCTGCGGCCGCCTCCCTCGCGGTGGTCACCCGCAGGCCGTCGTCGCGGGCCACGGCGCGCGAGTCGGAGTCCTCGCGCAGACCGACCACCACGTCGACCCCGCTGTCCGCGAGGTTGAGCGCGTGGGCGTGGCCCTGGCTACCGTACCCGAGGACGGCTACGGTCTTGTCGGTGATGTGATCGGACTGTGCGTCGTCGTCGTAGTAGATCGTCGCGGTATCGCTCATTGGTATGATTGGTCTGGGTCTACGTCTGTCTGGTTCTGCGTCCGCTGCATCCGTTCGTACCGTTCCTCCTCGGCGTCGGTCGTCCACTCGTCGCCGCGGGCCAGCGCGGTCTGCCCCGTGCGCGCGAGTTCGCGGATGCCGAACTGTCGGTAGGCGTCGATCGCGTCGTCGATCTTCTGCTCGTCGCCGGTGATCTCGACGGTGATCGTGCGCGGGCCGGCGTCGAGCGTCCGGCCGTCGTACATCTGGGTTATCGCGTTGACCTTGTCGGGCTCGTCGCCGTGCACCTTCAGCACGACGAGTTCGCGCCGGACGGCGTCGCTCCCGAGTTCGCGGACCGAGATGACCGGCTGGAGCTTCAGGAGCTGTTTCTCCACCTGCCTGACCCCCGGCTCCGGTTCCTCGATGACCAGCGTGATGCGGGCCGTCTCGGGGTTGGTCGTCGACCCGACGGTCAGCGACTCGATGTTGAACTGCCGCCGGCTGACGAGCCCGGAGACCTTCGCCAGCACGCCCGGCTCGTGGTAGACGAGCGCCGAGATGGCGGTCCGACGCGGCTCGTGGGTCGCCTCCGCGTGCGGATCGACGCGGATTCCCTGCGAGGAGCGCCGACCCTTCGGACGGGGGCGCTCTTCGGGTGCAGGCCCCCGCATCATAGGTGGTCCTCCGAGAGGGCGAACTGGTCGTTCGCGCCGCCGCTCGGCACCATCGGGTAGACGTTCTCCGCGGGGTCGATGTAGGCGTCGACGACCGACGGCCCGTCGTAGGCGACGGCGGCCTCGAGCGTGTCCGCGACGTCGTCGTACTCCGTCAGCGTGAACCCGCGCGCGCCGAACGCCTCCGCGAGCTTGGCGAAGTCGGGCATCCACGCGTACTCGGAGGCCATCCGGCGGCCGTCGAAGAAGGCGTCCTGCCACTGACGGACCATCCCGATCGCCTCGTTGTTCAGGACGATCACGGTGACGTCGAGGTTCTCTCGCACCGCGACGGACAGCTCCTGCATCGTCATCAGGAACGAGCCGTCGCCGTCGAAGCAGACGACCTCCCGGTCCGGCGCGGCGAGCTTCGCGCCGATGGCCGCCGGGAGCCCGTAGCCCATCGTCCCCAGCCCGTGAGAGGAGACGTACGTGCGCGGCTCGGTGTAGGTCCAGAACTGGGCGGCCCACATCTGGTGCTGCCCGACGCCCGTCGTGACGATGGCGTCGTCCGGCGTGATGGCGTCGAGCGCCTCGACGACGAACTGCGGCTTGAGCGGCTCGTCGTCGGGCGCGTCGTAGGTCAGCGGGTACTCCTCCTTCCACGTCGCGCACTGCTCGCGCCACGCGTCCCAGCGATCGCCGGCCCGCGCCGCCTCGGCAGGTCCGTCCGACAGCGCGTCGTACAGCTGATCGAGCACCGTCCCCGCGTCGCCCACCAGCGGGTAGTCCGCGTGGACGTTCTTCGAGATCTCGGCGGGGTCGATGTCGACGTGGACGACCTCGGCGTCCGGCGCGAACGTCTCGATGCCGCCCGTGAGGCGGTCGTCGAAGCGCGTCCCGACGGCGAGCAGGCAGTCGGTGTGGCTGATCGCCATGTTGGCGTAGCCGGTGCCGTGCATCCCGGCCCACGACAGCGACAGCTCGTGGTCCTCGGGGAACGTCCCGATGCCGGGCATGGTCGTGACGACGGGGATCTCGAACGCCGTCGCGAACCGCCGCAGCTCCTCGCTCGCCTCGCCCTTCGTGACGCCGCCGCCGGAGAGGATCAGCGGCTTCTCCGCGCGGGCGAGGGCGGCCGCGGCCGCCTCGACCGCCTCGGCGTCGGCCGACGGCGTCGGCGTTCCCTCGGGCGGTTCCGCCTCGCGGGCCTCCGTCTCCGCGGTCGTGACGTCCTTCGGGAGGTCGACCAGCGTCGGGCCGGGGCGGCCCTCGCCGGCGAGCGCGAACGCCTCCGCGACGAGGTCGCCCACCGCGTCGACGTCGTCAGCGAAGTAGTTCGCCTTGGTGATGGGACGGGTGACACCGACCGTGTCCGTCTCCTGGAAGGCGTCGTTGCCGACGAAGTCCGTCGGCACCTGCCCCGTGAGCGCGACGACGGGATCGGAGTCCATGTCCGCGTCGGCGATGCCCGTCACGAGGTTGGTCGCGCCGGGGCCGGACGTGGCGAAGCAGACGCCGGGCCGCCCCGTCACCTGTCCGTAGGCGTCGGCGGCGTGGGCCGCCCCCTGCTCGTGGGCCATCGTCACGTGCGCGATGTCCGAGTCGTACAGCGCGTCGTAGACGGGCATGATCGCCCCGCCCTGCACGCCGAAGACGTGCTCGACGCCCGCCGACTCGAGCGCGGCGACGACGGCCGCCGCCCCGGTCGTGCGCGCCGCGGCCGTCGACTGGTCCGCCGCGACGGACTCGGCGTCGGCGCTGTCCGCCCCGTCCGCCTCGTCCGACGGTTCCCGTTCCTCCGTCGCCTCCGTCGCTTCCGTCGCTTCCGTTTCGGGCGTCGGCTGAGCGGCCGCCTGGGCCCGTGAACCTGGTTCACTCATGCTGTTCCTCCGCGTCGTGTTCGGTGTGGTGATGTGCTCGCGTCCATCGGTGACTGCGCGTCGCTGCTCGAAGTCGATACGGCAAGTAGCGTCGGGGGATGGATGGTGTAGGGGCTAGGCGGCCCCTACGATTATCGCGAGGATCGAGTCGAACGCGCCGCTCGCGGCGGGATGCGAACCCACGTGAGCGCCACGCGTCATTGTCTGGCGTGGGGAGCCGAGACGGATAAGCCTTCCCCGTGCGGCAAATCTGTCGCCGGGGGCGGACCGTCCGGCGCTCCGATCGCCGCGGCCGCCGCTCGCGGCGGTGACGACCGGTGTCGGAGGACATCGCTAGCGGGGTCCCTCCGTGACGCGCTCGGGCCGGCGGACGTCCGCCTCGCGGGCGAAGCGCTCGAACGTCTCCTCGGTGACGCGCTCCTTGGCCGCCCCGTGGTCCTTGACCCGGCGGGTGACCGTTCGCACGTCCTCGTCGGTCGGCTCGTAGCCGGCCTCGACCAGCCGCTCGCGTACCGAGTGGGTGCCGGTGTGCTTGCCCATCACCAGTTCGCGCTCCGCGCCGACCATCTCGGGGGTCATCACGCCCGGCTCGAACGTCGCCGAGTTCTCGATGACGCCCGCCGCGTGGATGCCCGACTCGTGGGCGAAGGCGTTTCGCCCCACGACGGGCTTGTTCGCCGGGATCGGCATGTCGCTCTTCTCCTCGACGATGCGCGCCAGGTCGCGGATCCCCGTGGTGTCGATGCCGGTGTCGATCCCGTAGAGGCTCTCCAGCGACATCACCACCTCCTCGTAGGCGGCGTTGCCGGCGCGCTCGCCGATGCCGTTGACGCTCACCTGCGCGCTCGTCGCGCCCGCCTCCATGCCGGCGATGGCGTTGGCCGTCGCCAGTCCGAAGTCGTCGTGGGTGTGAACGTCGATCTTCGCGTCCGTGTGCGACCGGATCGTCGCGATGAGCCTGGCGAACCGGGTCGGCGTGGCGACCCCGCACGTGTCGGGGACGTTGATCCAGTCGACGCCCGCGTCGGTGACCGCCTCGACCACCTCGATGAGGAAGTCGGTGTCCGTCCGCGTGGCGTCCATCGGCGAGTACATCACCTCGATGCCCGCCTCGCGGACGCGCTCGATGGACGCGACCGACCGCTCGACGACCTCCTCGCGCGTGGCGTGCATGGAGTCCTCGATCTGCACGTCGCTCGTGCTCGCGAAGACGTGCACCACGTCGACGCCCGCGTCGATGGCCGCCTCGATGTCTTTGTCGACGACACGCGCCAACCCGCAGACCGCCGCCGTCGTGTCGGCGGCGATGTCGCGGACCGCGGCGAACTCCGCGTCGGAGTTCACCGGGAACCCGGCCTCGATGACGTGGGTGCCCATGGCGTCCAGCCGCGCGGCTATCTCCCGCTTGTCGTCGTAGGAGAACGATGTCCGCGGCGACTGCTCACCGTCGCGCAGCGTCGTGTCGAAAATCTGTGCAGTGCTGATCTCGTCGAAGTTACTCAGCGTGCCCTGGAAGAACTCGACCCGCCGGGGTATCCGACGTGCCCTCCGATGTCTGGGACATTGTACTTCCCCCATGACACGGGGGTACATTAAGCTTGTTCCAAGGAGCCATATTCGCCCGCACTGACCGGGGGTGTCACGGCCGGCGTCGACAGCGCCGTCGCTATCGACCTCCCGGCGACTCCTGACGGAGGGTGGGTGTTTAAGCCCTCGCGGTCGTTCCGGGTGGTATGAGCCAGCAGCAATCACGCCGGGAGTCGAAACCGGCGAAGCCGGCCGACCTGCGTAGCCGCGAAGTCACCGAGGGACCGGAACGCGCCCCTCACCGCGCGATGTTCCGCGCGATGGGCTTCGACGACGAGGACCTCGCCTCACCGATGGTGGCCGTGGCCAATCCCGCCGCCGACATCACGCCGTGTAACGTCCACCTCGACGACGTGGCGGCGTCGGCCGTCGAGGGCGTGGACGAGGCGGGCGGCATGCCCATCGAGTTCGGCACGATCACCATCTCGGACGCCATCTCGATGGGGACCGAGGGGATGAAGGCGAGCCTCATCTCCCGGGAACTGATCGCCGACAGCGTCGAACTCGTCGCCTTCGGCGAGCGCGTGGACGCACTCGTCACCGTCGCCGGGTGCGACAAGAACCTCCCGGGGATGATGATGGCCGCCATCCGAACTGACCTCCCCACCGTCTTCCTCTACGGCGGGTCCATCCTCCCCGGCGAGCACGAGGGGCGTGAGGTCACCGTCCAGAACGTCTTCGAGGGCGTCGGCGCGTACGCGCACGGCGACATGACCGAGGAGGAGCTGGACGACCTCGAACGCCACGCCTGTCCCGGGGCGGGCTCCTGCGGCGGGATGTTCACCGCCAACACCATGGCCTCGATCAGCGAGGCGCTGGGGCTCGCGCCGCTCGGCAGCGCGTCCCCGCCCGCGGAGGGCGAGGAGCGCTACGAGGTCGCCCGGCGCGCCGGCGAACTCGCGCTCGACTGCGTCGAGAACGACCGCAAGCCCTCCGACGTCATCTCGCGGGAGTCCTTCGAGAACGCCATCGCTATCCAGGTGGCGATGGGCGGCTCGACCAACGCCGTGCTCCACCTGCTCGCGCTCGCCGCCGAGGCGGGCGTCGACCTCTCGATCGACGACTTCGACGAGATCTCGAAGCGGACCCCGAAGATCGCGAACCTCCAGCCCGGCGGCACGCGCGTCATGCAGGACCTCCACGAGGCCGGCGGCGTCCCGGTCGTGATCCGCCGGCTGCTGGAGGCTGGCCTGTTCCACGGCGACGCGATGACCGTCACGGGGCGGACGATCGCGGAGGAACTGGAGGAACTCGACCTCCCGGACGACGACGCGATCGAGGCCGACTTCCTCCGCCCCGTCTCCGATCCGTTCGCCGACGAGGGCGCGATCAAGATCCTGAAGGGCAACCTCGCGCCGGAGGGCGCGGTGCTGAAGGTCACCCAGAAGGACGCCGACCGCCACGAGGGGCCGGCGCGGGTCTTCGAGAACGAGGAGGACGCCATGCGCTACGTGCAGGAGGGGAGCATCGAGAGCGGCGACGTACTCGTCATCCGCAACGAGGGGCCCCGCGGCGGCCCCGGCATGCGCGAGATGCTCGGCGTCACCGCGGCCGTCGTCGGCCAGGGCCACGAGGACGACGTGGCGCTCGTCACCGACGGCCGGTTCTCCGGCGCGACGCGCGGTCCCATGATCGGCCACGCCGCCCCCGAGGCGTTCGTCGGCGGGCCGCTCGCCGCGATCGAGGACGGCGACACGATCCGCGTCGACGTCCCCGAGCGCACCCTGGAGGTGGACCTCACGGACGAGGAACTCGATGCGCGCCTCGCGGACTGGGAGCAGCCGGAGCCGCCGTACACCTCCGGCGTCCTGGCGAAGTACGGTCGCGACTTCGACTCCGCGGCCAACGGCGCGGTGACGAACCCGGGCGTGAAGCGGGAGTAGGGCGGTCGCGACCGGGAGGTTCGATCGTCCCCGCGGTCCCACTCCGCTCGGCCGCATCCGCGAGTGAGGCCGACGGCCGAACGAGCGGACGCGCCGAATCCCCGAGCGCAGCGAGGGGATGAGGTGCGGTTTTAGTCGGGGTTTTACCAGCGACTGAGCGCGAGCGAAGCGAGCGCGAGGGAGCGTGGTCCGAGAGACGCCAGAGGCGTCTCTCATCATCTCGGAGCAGCTTCGTTACTCCGACGAGTCGTCGGAAGACCGGAGGCACTTCGAGATCTCGGAAGGCGCTTCGCGCCTTTCGGCGTTCACGAGAGCGAAGCTCTCGTGCAGTGTGGAAGACGCAACGCGTCTTCCATGCCCACAAGAACGACTTCGTCGTTCTTGGGACAGCCCATCAGAACCGCTTCGCGGTTCTGAGGACGACAGTAAAACGTGGGCGTGCAGGCGACGCCGCGGGCTGCTCGCGGGGCGTGGCGTCGCACACCCGCGAGCGCCCCGCGACGGAAGTTACGTCACACGGACGCTGGTCCCGTTCTCCGATATAAACGTACGGCCCGAACGAGCGGACCGACGTTCACGAGCGTTCCACTCTCGTGAGCCAACCGGAACGCGCCGCGTTCCGGTGACGAACCCCCGAGGAGCGCCGGAGGCGCGACGAGGGGGAGGAGGGTTTTGATCCTTTCAGAACCGCCCGCGGTTCTGGAAGCCTGTGAGACGCTTCGCGTCTCACAATGCAGCGTTTGCCAGGGAGTCGGCGGCGACACGCTTCGCGGTCGCCGCCACACGACCGCAGCAAAAGGTGGCGGTCCTCGAACGGTGGATGTTTTATCGCCGGCCCGCGGAGGGCCTGACATGAGCGACTTCGAACTCGACCTGCGGGCGGTCGAGCGGGAGATCGACGAGGCGGATCCCGAGGGTCGCGTCGTCCTCGGCGTGCTCGACGGGACGACGCCGCCCGTCGAGTGGACCCGCCTCGTCCAGGGCGGTGCGGTGCTCGTCCTGGCCGTGGAGGGCGACCTGAACGAACTCGCGTCGGGGTTCGCCCGCGACGTGCGCGACGCGGGCGGCACGCTCGTCCACTTCCGGCGCTTCCTCGTCGTCACGCCCGAGGGCGTGGACGTCGACACCGACCGAGTTGGGTGATCAGGCCGGTGGTCCAGCGAGTCACGCGACGAGCGTCAGGTAGTGGCCGTCCGGATCGCGGATGCGGACGCCCTCGGCCAGCGGTTCGACGTCGCAGGCCCGCCCGCGGACGCGCTCCGCGGCGGCCGTGGGGTCCTCGGCTTCGACGCCGAAGTCGACGTGGACGCCGCCGCGCGCGTCGGCGAGACCGAGGTGCGGCTCCCAGAGTTCGAGGTCGAACGCGCCGGTCGTGAGGCGGACCCGCCGGCGCTCCTCGCCCCTGCTCGTCACGTCCATGCCGAGGGTCTCGTAGAACGCCTCCGCCCGACCGAGGTCCTCCACCTCGAGGACGACCTCGAAGATCCCCGTGATGTCGCGGTCGCCCTCGCCGCGCTGACCGATCTCGACGCAGTTGCCCTCGATGTCGTAGAAGTACAGCGAGCGGGCGCTCCCGAAGCGGTGTTCGGTGAGGTCGAACCGCTTCGAGAGGTGTTCCCACCACCCGTCGTAGCGGTCCGGCGGCGTGGCGAACGCGTAGTGGACGTGCAGACCGCCGCGGGGGACGCCCGACGGCCGGCGGAGCACGAGGTCGGTCCCGCCCGCGTCGAAGACGAGTTCCGCCTCGCGCTGCTCGGCGAGCGGGAGGTCGAGGTGGCGCTCGTAGAACTCGCCCGCGGGACCGAGGTACTTCACCTCGAGGGCGAGCCAGCGAAGGGACGAGAGCATACCCCGGAGGTTGGGTCGCGGGCGTGATAAACAGTCGTGCGGTCCATCGTGCGGTCCATCGCCGATCGCCCGCCGTGCCCTCCCGATGACGCACGACCGACACTATATGCCGCCCGCGGACCAACGAGGTCGTATGCCGATGAAAGGATCCGGTTCGACGTCCCTCCGCGAGATCGACCGGTTCGAGGGCGGCGTCGGGTGGCTGGCCTACCCCGACGAACGGATGCAGCGCGCGAGCCACGCGCTCGCCGACGACGACGGCGTGTGGGTGATCGACCCGGTCGACGCGCGGGGGCTCGACGACCTGCTCTCCGACCTCGGGACCGTCCGGGGCGTGGTGCTCCTGCTCGACCGGCACAGGCGCGACGCGGCGACGATCGCCCGGCGTCACGGCGTCGCCGTCCACCGTCCCTCCTGGATGTCGAACGTCGATTCGGAACTCGACGTGCCGATCGACGACGTGGAGAACACGCTCGACGGAACGGGATACCGGGTTCACAAACTCGTCGACTGGCCCGTCTGGCGGGAGGCGTACCTCTACGACGAGGCCCGCGGAACGCTCGTCGTGCCCGAGGCGCTCGGGACCGCTCCGTACTACTGCACGTCTGACGAGCGTCTCGGCGTCCACCCGATGTTGCGCGCGCTTCCGCCGACGGAGCTGGCGGACGTCGCGGTCGATCGCGTGCTGGTCGGCCACGGCGAGGGGATCCACGAGGACGCGACGCGCGCCGTCCGAGACGCGGTCAGGAACAGCAGGCGGCGCGCGCCCGCACTCTACGCCAGGACGGTCCGCGAGTTCGTCCTGGGGTAGATCCCCGTCCTCGCAAGGGCTTTTATTCTCCACCGACGTTAGCACCGATAGCTATGCGTGTCTCGTCGGTCGTGAGGGGTGAGCCGCCGTGACGTTCGTCGCCATCGACCCGGTGCCCGACGGCGACGGCGTCCGGATCACCGACAGCATCGAGCGCCGTCGGTGCGACCTCGCGACGCCCGTGCCCGTCGAGCCGCGGTCGGTCCCCACCGACCGTATCGCCCTCCCCGTCGACGCGGCGGCCGCCGTCACGACGAGCGCCGTCTCGCTCCCGCAAGCCGTGGCGACCTACGTCCGCGACCCGGAGGGGGCGCTCGTCCACGAGGTGACGCACTTCGAGGAACGAACGCTCCCCGACGGCGTCTACCACGTCGAACTGAGCGCGCCCATCAAGCTCCACTTCCGCGTCGAGGGACCGTGTACGGTGCGCCTCGACAGCGGCTCGACCTCGATTGAACTCGAGCGCGAGGGCGAGGTGGTCGTCGGGGCGCGCTCGTACCACGAGCGCCCCGCCGCGACCATCACCACCACCGACGATCCCGAGGACGTGCTGACCGCGGTGTCGTACCTGTCGTCGTCGCTGAAGACGACCACGTGTGAGCGCTCGTTTCCGACGCTCCGGGGGCACCCGCCGGCGATCGAACTCGGCGACGAACTGTCGATCCTGGAGGGCCTCTCGCGACCCGAGACGGGCGTGACGCTCGAACTCCCGCCGACGCTCTCGGCGGCGGTCGTCGCCGCACCGCTCGCGTACTACCTCGGCGCGCGGCTCGTCGCCGGCGATGAACCGCGGCTGGTCACCGACGAGGGGTTCACCTATCCGCTCGACGGACCCGACGGGTACGAGCGCGAGGTGGAGCGCGTCCTCAAGCACGTCTTCTTCCTCGACTGTCTCGCCCGAACCGAGGGGATCTACCCCGTGGATCTCGCGGAGCGCCACAGGGTCGAACGCCACCTCGACGGTCGCTACGACCTCGACTTCGCCGCGCTGTACGAGCAGCCGCCCGCGGAGCGGCTGGAGGCGTACCTGTCGGTACCGTTCGAGGCGCTCGAACCGCACGTCCCGCCGTGGAAACAGACGGCGCACGTCGAGCCGTTCCCGTCGAGCGTCGAGGCGCTCCCGTTTCTCGTCGCCGACCTCGCGGTGATCCGCACGCCGAGCGGTCACACGCCCGTCGCGACCGCCGCGTCGGCCGAATCCATCGAGCAGTTCATGCGCGGCGAGCCGGTCCGGGGCGAGTCAGTGCGCACGACCGGGGACCTCGCGGGGCCGCGGCTGGTCAGGCCCGAACGGACGGGGGCGCTGGAGGAGGTCTGGGTCGGCACCGACGCGCCGGTGGGGGCGACCAAGGCGTCGACGACCGCCTTCAGGAATCGCCTCGAACAGCGACCGAAGACCGGCGACCTCAGGATCGTCGTCGTCTGCAACGACGACTCGATGCTCGACGAGCAGGACGAGGCGAGCGGCGTCTACGGGTCGCGGTCGAACCTCCCCTTCGACGTGACGGTCCACCGCGACCTGACGACCGACCGACTCGGCCTGGTCCTCGAGTCGGAGATCGACTACTTCCACTACATCGGCCACATCGAGGACGGGGGGTTCCTGTGCTCCGACGGGTTACTCGACGCCCGGACGCTCGATACCGTCGGCATGAACGCGTTCTTCCTCAACGCCTGTTCGTCCTACGAGCAGGGGATGGCGCTCATCGACGCGGGGGCCATCGGCGGCGTCGTCACGCTCGATCCGGTCATCAACACGGGCGCGACCACGGTCGGACGGACGATGGCGCGCCTGCTCAACAGCGGGTTCACGCTCCGGGCCGCGCTCGACGTCGCCCGCGAGGAGAGCGTCGTCGGCGGCCAGTACCTCGTCGTCGGGGACGGGAACGTCGACATCGCGCACACCGAGAGCCTCGTGCCGGTCTTCTGCTCCGTCGAGACGGCGGGCGATCGCTACGAGGTGACGATCCGGACCTATCCGACCGGCGGCGCGGGGATGGGGACGACGTTCATCCCCACGATCAGGGGCTACGAGACCCACTCGCTGATCCCGGGTGAACTACGGACGTTCTCGCTCACTGAAGAAGAGTTCAGGACGTTCCTTTCACTCGACGAAACGTACGTACGTTTCGACGGCCAGTTACGCTGGACCTCGGCGATCTTTT
Organism: Halomarina pelagica; assembly: GCF_024228315.1. Lineage (NCBI taxonomy): Archaea > Methanobacteriati > Methanobacteriota > Halobacteria > Halobacteriales > Natronomonadaceae > Halomarina > Halomarina pelagica. The sequence continues at coordinate 3,138,515 of NZ_CP100454.1, read as the reverse complement.
CTGACGACTGATTACGGACCGGGGTGGGCTCGACCGAACCCGGCCATGACCGATCCCGCCTGCGAGAGCAGCAGCAGGATCGTGAACAGGACGCCGGCCATCTTCGGGTGCTCCGCGACGTATTCCGCGATGCTGTTGTCGGACATACAGAATACCAACTGGCGCGCATAATCTTAAATTTTTTGTCATAAAAGACTGGATGTTAACACGTTCAATTTAGAAATAATGTGCTCCTAAATTGTCTCACGGAACGGAAATCGTCAACTAACTTAAGTTGTTCGGAATCGTATCGTGGCGTGTGATCTACGTCACTCGCGGACTGGTCGACGGGCTCCTCGAGTTCGCCCGCGAGCGTGATCCCGAGTCGGTGACGATCGGGCTGCTCGTCACCTCCGCAGGGTCGCTCGACGGCGGGGTCCCCCTCGACCTCGACCCGGAGACCCCCGTGTTTACGCACTTCTACCTGCCGGAGACGGCCCCGTCGGTGCGCGCGGTCTTCGGCGTCGACCTCGGGACCCCCCGGACGCAGGGACGGTTCGTCTCGCATCCGGACGGCCACCTCGGGTTGAAGAAGTCGGACGACCTGCACGAGGTGGTGTTCGTCGCCGTCCCGCCGTGGGATCGGGTCGTACCGTTCAGCCGGGGCGGCCGCCGGCAGGAGTGTACCGTCCTCGACGCGACGCCCCCGACGGAGTCAGTCGCGTAGGTACCCCAGGTCGCGCAGTTGCGTGGCGATCTCCTCGAACTCGGCCTCGCTCAGGCCGCCCGTCCGCTGGTGCTGGATGACGATGCTCCGCAGGAGGAACCGGACCAGGTCGCTGGTGCTCGAAAAGCTCGTCCCCTCGAGGGTCTCCTCGACGCGCTCGGCCAGCGGCTTCGGGATCGACACGGTGGTGTACTCCGTCATGGGCGTCACATCGGACGGGACGCGCATATGGGTTGTGACGCGCGATAGCGCAGGTTTTTCGAGGGGGTCGCTCCAAGTGCCCTCGCATGGGCGTTCGACCCCCGACCGACGACAACATCGACGAACCCGACACGCTCGCGTTCGGCATCGCCGCGCTCGACGAGCGACTCGAGCGGGCGGACCTGCGGTTCCCCGCCGACGCCGCGGACGTCCGGGCCGCCGTCGGCGACGAGGCCATCCCGTACGACGTGTCGGGCGGAACTATGACGGTCGGCGAGGCGCTCGACGAGACCTCGGTGACGCACTTCGAGCGGGAGGGCGACCTGCTGAACGCGCTGCACCCGGTCTTCGAGGAACGCCGCCAGCGTGGCGGGTCGGGACTCCTGGGACGGCTACGCTCGCTCGTCCCGTTCTAGCGGCCGCTCGTAGTCCCCGGGGTCCTCCCGTTCCGCGTCCTCCCGCTCCGCGTCCGCGAGGTCGTCACGGCGGCCATCGCCCGGTCGCGGTTCGTCGAAGTGCGCCGCGAGTCGGTCGTTCAACTCCTCCAGGCGGCGCGTCTGCTCGCGATTGACCACCACTACCATGTCCGAGAGGACGCCGAAGGCGAGCAGTTGCGCCCCGAGGAGGATGGCGACCCCGGAGACGACCGCGATCGCCTCGTGCGAGATGTTCCGCGTGAACCACTCGATGCCGACGTACCCAGCCAGGACGCCCCCGACGATCACGAGCAAGAGACCGACGCTTCCGAAGTAGAAGAGGGGGTTGTTCGTCTTCGCCAGCGCGTAGAGCGCGACGATGATGCGCCCGCCGTCGCGGACCGGACTGAGGTTCGTGTCCGACTCGTCCGGCCGGGGGTGGTAGCTCACCGGGACGACCGCCGTGTTGACGCGGTGCTTCACGCACTCGACGGCGAGTTCCGTCTCGATGGTGAAGCCGTCGGCGGTGAGTTCGAACCGTCGTACCGAGTCGAGCGTGAACGCCCGGTAGCCGCTGAGGATGTCCCCGAAGTCGCGGCCGTGGATGACCTCGAACGCCGTGTTGATGAACCGATTCCCCAGCCTGTTGAAGCGGGTCATCGCGCCGGGACGCATGTCCGCGAAGCGGTCGCCGATGACGTGCTGTGCGCGCCCGTCGATCAACGGTTCGAGCATCGCGGGGGCGTCCGCCGGGTCGTACGTCGCGTCGCCGTCGACCATCAGCACGTACGGCGCGGTGATGTAGTCGAACGCCTCGCGGACGGCCTGTCCCTTTCCGATCCCCGATTGCTCGATGACGCGCGCGCCGTGCTCACGGGCGACGTCCTGCGTCCCGTCGGTCGAGCGGCCGTCGACGACGAGCACGTCGTCGAACCCCTGCTCCCGATACCCGTCGATCACCGTGCCGATGGTTTCGACCTCTTGATAAGTAGGGATGAGAACGCACACCTGCGAGTCGGTCATTGGGACAACTCGTCCACGGACCCGCAAAAACCCCTCGGCCGACGTCGGGGCGCGCTGCGACCGCCCGAGTTCGACGTTATCGCGTCACGCTCGCCGTCTCCTGGCGGGTCGTCTCTGCCTTCTCGCGCTGTTCGGAGAGGTGTTCCCACACCTCTGCGCATCCGCACCCGTCTTCCAGGTCGTCCAGGTGGCATCGATCGTCTTCGCGGGGGGGTTGGTCAGCCATGGTTACTCGCTATCCGAGTAACTAGACAGCATCTAATATAATACTTTGGGACGAGGCGGCGTGTCCCCGATCGGCGCGCTTACGGTCCCCCGTACAGTGTGGCGACTATGAGCGAGACGGACGTGTTCGAGCGCCTCGGGCTCACCGAGTACGAGCGGATCGCACTGACCGAGCTGCTCTCGCTCGGGCGGACGACGGCCCCGAACCTCGCGGAGGCGGCCGGCATCCCCAAGGCGCGCGTCTACGGCGTGCTCGATTCGCTCGCCGACCGGGGGTTCGTGAAGGTCATTCCGGGACGCCCGAAGCAGTACCTCCCGCGGTCGCCCGAGGAGATCCTCGACCGGGCCGAAGAGAACCAGCGCCAGGCCTACGAGCAGTTCGTCCGGGACGTCGAGGCGGAGCGGGAGTCGTTCCTCGAGGAGTTCGGCCCGCGGTTCGAGCGCGCCGGCCAGGAGGTTACCGCCGCCGAGGAACTGTTCTACGTCGTCGACGTCGGCGAACCGAGCGAGACGGAGACGAAGCGCATCTACCACGAGGCCCGCGAGCGCGTGCGCGTGCTCACGAAGGCCTTCGAGTACATCGAGACGGTGGAACCCGCCGTCGCCGACGCCGTCGACCGCGGACTCGACGTGCGGGTCCTCATGCTCCACCCCGACAACCTCTCCCCCCCGAACCGCGAGCGACAGGCCGAACTCGTCGAGTACATCGAGCGGGAGTACCCCGAGATCGGGATCCGCTTCAGCCTCGAAGCGCTCCCGTTCCGCGGGACGCTCGCCGATCCCACCATGGAGTACGACGACGGGACGGCGATCCTCCTCGTGCAGGCGGACGACGTCCCGAACCACCTCCGGGAGGCGGTCATCACCGAGAACGGCGCGTTCGTCGCCGGCCTGAACCGCTACTTCGACCTCATCTGGAAACACGAGAGCGCCGGACGCCCCGGGGACGCGACCTAGGCGGACGGCGGACGGCGGCCTATCGGCGTTCGCGACCGTCTCGCGTCCATCACTCTGCTGATGCTTTTCTTCGTAGGGGCCCTCCCCCGACCCACGTGTATCCACAGAACGACCGTCGGGCCGTTCCGGCACCATGAGCGGACGCGACGGAGACGACGTGAGAGAGGCCATCGACCGCTCGGCGAGCGGCGCGCCGGCCGCCGGAGCGGCCGTCCGCGACCGGTTCTCGACGGACGAGATCTTCCAGCGGGTCGTCGCGTCCGCCGACGACGAGGTGAGTTCGACCACCAGAGAGCTGTTCTTCAGCGGTCTCGCCGCCGGGTTCGCGATCACGCTCACGTTCCTCCTCCACGCCGTCCTGACCGCGGCGGTCCCGGACGACCGAACGAACCTGCTGCCGAGCCTCCTGTATCCGGTCGGGTTCATCTACATCATCATGGGCCGCTACCAGCTCTACACCGAGAACACGCTGCCGCCGGTGGCGCTCACGCTGACGCGGATCCTCAGCGTCCCGTCGCTGCTCCGGGTGTGGGGCGTCGTCCTCGTCGCGAACTTCACGGGCGCGGCGCTCGGCGCGTTCGTCCTCGCCCACACCGGCGTGATGACGCCGGAGACGGCGACCGTCGCGGCCGAGTTCGCGTCCAAGGCGGTCGAGACGCCCTGGTGGGACCTCTTCTTCAAGGCCGTGTTCGCGGGCTGGCTCGTCGCCGGACTGGTGTGGCTCCTCCACGCCTCGCGCGACACGATCACCCGACTCGTCCTCGTCTTCACGATCTTCCTGAGCATCCCCGTCGCAGATCTGTACCACGTCGTCGTCTCGGCCTGCGACGCGTTCTACTACGTCTTCCACGACGGTGCCTCCGTCCTCCTCGTCCTCTGGCACTTCGTGCTCCCCGTCCTGCTCGGGAACACGGTCGGGGGCGTCTTCCTCGTCGCGCTCGTGAACTACGCGCAGACCCAACGTCGCGTCCCGGCCGGTGGCGGTGACCGCCGCGTGCTCGGCGTCCGGGAGTGGCTGTTCGGCGGCATCGCGAGCGGGGATCGATCGAGTTCGGCCCAACAGGACGACTGACGCGGGCGACCGGGGGGCGACTCGTGCGGTTCAGTGCCACTTCGCGTACCCGTAGAGGTAGCCGAATCCGACGGCCCCCGTCAGCGCGAACAGCGCGAGCAGCTGGGCGGCCTTCTCCGCGGAGGGCTCGGCGACGAGTTCGCGCACGCGCGAGGGGACGAACCGGGTGAGCAGGTCGCCGAGGAACTCGCCCTCCTCGCCCGTCGACTCGGGGACGAACACCTCCATCCCGCGCTTCGAGTACCCCTGCCAGAACGCCCGCCTGAGGAGCCACCTCGGGTCGGTCCGGTAGTCGAAGATCTTGTGCGCGACGACCGCGTCGGGCGTGTAGTAGACTCCCGCGCCGTACTCGGCCCGGAGACGGGCGCAGAGTTCGGTCTCGCCGCCCTGGAGGTGCTTATCGCCCTTCCGGCCGCCGATGTCGGTGTCGAACCCTCCCAGCTCGTCGAACACCTCGCGGCGGAACGAGATGTTCGAGCCGAACGTGTTCCGCACCACGCCGGGGCCGTCCGCGAACCCGCGGTGGGTGACGCCGACCAGCCAGTAGAACTCCGCGGGGAGGAACGCCGGCCGCCCGGCGACCCACTCGGGGACCATCTTCCCGCCCGCGGCGAGCACGCGCTCGCGCGTGGACCTCCCGCGACCGGCCCCCGCCGACTCTCCCTCGCCTGCCGACTCTCCCTCGCCGTCCGCGTCGTACGCCGCGACGAGTTCCGCCAGCCAGCGCTCGTCGGCGATGGCGTCGTCGTCGACGAACGCGACCACGTCCCCCTCCGCGACGGCGGCCCCGGCATTGCGCGCGGCCAGGAGCCCCTGGTTCGGCTCCTGCAGGTGGACGCGGACGTCGTCGCGTTCCCCGTAGTCGGCTCGCGCGCGCTCGTAGACGGCCTCGCTGCCGTCGCTGACGACGATGACTTCCCGGTCCTCGTAGGTGCCCGAGAGCACGCTCTCTACGGCCTCGCGGAGGTCGGGGTAGCGGTCGGTGGTGTGCGTACAGACGACGACCGAGACGCGCATGACCGTCCCCACTTCCGGGCGATACAATGCGTTTTCCCTTCCCGACGGAATCCCCCCCGACACGCTCGTCACGGAACGCGCCGCGAACGTGCCGCTCCGGATTCCTTTCACGGCCGACACGAGGTCAGAAGGCTTATGCGTACGTTGGATCTTCGTCACTTCAATGAGTCAACGCACGGAGCGGGAGGACCGGCTTTCGTTCGACGCGGACGCCGCCCTCGACCGCGTGCAGGACCTGTACCACCTCCCCGTGCTCGCCCTCCTCCTCGCGTACATGCTCTGGATACGGGTGCAGTCCTGGGAGCGCTTCTTCGTGAACGACCGGGTGCTGTTCAACGGTAACGACGCCTGGTACCACTTCCGCACGACGACGTACACCGTCCGGAACTGGCCGTTCACGATGCCGTTCGACCCGTGGACCTACTTCCCCTACGGGACGGCCTCGGGGCAGTTCGGGACGTTCTACGACCAGCTGGTCGCCACGGCCGCGATCGTCGTCGGCGTGTTCTACCCCGGCCCGCAGACGGAGGCGACGGCGGTGACGCTCCTGTTCGCACCCGCCGTGATCGGGGCGCTCACGGCGATCCCCGGCTACTACCTCGGGAAGCACTTCGGCGGTCGCCTCGGCGGCGTCGTCGCGGTGATCGTCCTCGCGCTCACGCCGGGGGCGTTCCTCTGGCGCTCGCTCGTCGGCTTCTCCGACCACCACGCCGCCGAGGCGCTCTTCCAGGCGCTCGCCGTCCTCGGCGTCGTCGTCGCCGTCGCCGTCGCCGAGCGCGACAAGCCGATCTACGAGCAGTTCGTCCAGCGCGACTTCGACGCCCTCCGGGGGACGCTCCTCTACGCCACCCTCGCGGGGGTCGCCGTCGCGACGTACGTCTGGGTGTGGCCGCCGGGCATCCTCATCGTCGCCATCCTCGGGGCGTTCTTCCTCGTCCACCTCCTCGCGACGTTCCTCCGCGGCCGCAGCCCCGAGCACGTCGCCATCGCCGGCATCGTCACGCTCGTCGTGGCGGCGCTCCTCGTCTCGATCCGCGTCTCCACCCTCGAGTTCACCGCGACCGACTTCTCGCTCCTGCAACCGGCGCTCCTCCTGGCGCTCGCGGCGGGCCTCGCCGTCATGATCGTCCTCGCGCGCCGGCTCGAGGCGCGCGACGCCTCCCCGCTGCTCTATCCCGGGATCATCCTCGGCGCGATCGCCGTCGTCGTCGGTCTGATGGCCGTCGCGACGCCGGAGCTGTTCGACTACTTCGTCGGGCAGTTCCTGCGCGTGTTCGGCCTCGACGTGAGCGCCGAGGCCCGCACCGTCGGCGAGGCGCAACCGGTCCCGCGCGATCAGTGGGCGGAGTTCCTCTTCCGTTCCTACGGGCTCGCGTACTTCGCGGCCGCGACCGGCGCGGCCGTCGTCGTCGGCCGGTACCTCCTCGACGACGACCCGCGCGGCGAGGGGCTGCTCGTCATCGTCTGGATCGTGCTGATGACGCTCGCGACGTTCACGCAGGTGCGCTTCGACTACTACCTCGCGGTCCCCGTCGCCACGCTCACCGCCGTCCTCGTCGGCGAGGTGGTGCGGTTCGTCGGGCTGGACGACGTCTCGCGGGCGAAGAACGTCGACGCGGCGCAGGCGATGGTCGTCGCGAGCGTCGTGCTCATCCTGGTCGTCCCGTTCACGGCGGGGCCGGTGCTCGCCGGTCCCGTGTTCCAGGCCACGCAGACCGGGACCTACACCGGTCCCGGGGAGGTCGCCCAGTGGGAGGGGAGCCTCCAGTGGCTGGCGAACAACACCCCGGAGGAGGGTCGGTACGACAACCCGGACGGCGAGGCGATGAAGTACTATGGGACGTACGACCGCGTCGAGAACTTCGACTACGAGGAGCGGTACCCCGGCTCCTACGGCGTGCTGTCGTGGTGGGACTACGGCCACTACATCACCGTCGAGGGCGAGCGCATCCCGAACGCCAACCCGTTCCAGCAGGGCGCGACCTACGCCGCGGACTTCCTGCTCGCGCCGAACGAGACGTACGCGAACGAACTCGCCACGAAGGGCGAGCAGAACACGCGGTACGTGATGATCGACTGGAAGCTCGCGGACACCAGTTCGAACAAGTACTTCGCGCCCGCGGTCTTCGACACGCAGGGCGTCGGCCTCTCCGACCTCTACACCTACGTCTACGGCCCGAACGGCCGGCCGGTCGTCACGCTGCACCAGGAGCGTCACTACGAGAGCATGCGCGTGCGGCTGTTCACGTTCCACGGGAGCGCCGCCAGCCCGCGCCTGCCGGACGGACGCGTCCCCGTCGTCGACTGGGAGCCGCGGACCCTCTCCAACGGCCGGACCGTCATGAGCACGCCGGACAACGCCTCGAACGTCGTGCGCTTCTTCGACAGCATGGCCGAGGCGAAGCAGTTCGTGAGGGAGGACGGGACCGCCCAGATCGGCGGCCTCGACGGGGTGCCGACGAAGCGCATCCCGGCGCTCGAACACTACCGCCTGGTCCACGCAAGCGAGTCCGCCCACCGGGGGACCCCGTGGGTGAAGACCTTCGAGCGCGTCCCGGGCGCGAACGTCACCGGCGACGGCCCGCCGAACGCGACGGTGACCGCGCGGGTCCAGATGCAGATGCCGAACGGGGAGACGTTCACCTACGCCCAGCAGGCGCAGACCGACGCGCAGGGGAACTTCGAGATGACCCTGCCCTACTCCACGACCGGCTACGACCAGTGGGGTCCCGAGCAGGGACGCACCAACGTCAGCGTCCGCGCGACCGGCCCCTACGAGTTCGTCGCCTTCACGCAGGAGGGGAAGGGGAACACCTCGGTCGCCACGTGGAACGCCACCGCCGACGTGAGCGAGGCGAAGGTGATCGGCGAACGCGACGGCCCGGTGCGGGTGACCCTCGAGAAGTCGAGCGTCGAGACGCCCGAGGGGGCCGGGACCGGCAACGCCACGACCGGGGCGAACGCGACGGCGGGCACGACGGACGGGGCGAACGCCACCTCCGGGACGAACGTGACGGGGGCGAACGCGACGAACGCGACGGGCGAGGCCAACGCGACGCCCGCCGCGTCGCTCCCCGCGCCGACGGTCTCCGTCACGTCCGCCCTCGCGCCGGCCGAAACCCACATCCCCCTGGCCGGAGCGGCCTAGCGTGAGAATGGGACTTCGCGACTGGGCAGAGATCTACCTGAAGGGCGCGTTCATGGGGGCCGCCGACACCGTACCGGGCGTCTCGGGGGGCACGATCGCCCTCATCACCGGCATCTACGAGCGCCTCATCACCGCCATCACGAACCTCGACCCGCGCGCGCTCGCGCTGGTGCCCGGCGTCGTGACGGCCGACGGCCGGGCCCGACTGCGTGATCGACTCGTCGAGATGGACGTCCCGTTCCTGCTCGTGCTGGGCGCGGGAATCGTGACCGCCGTCGTGACGCTCTCGAAGGCGCTCGAGACCGCCCTGGAGGTGTACCCCGCCGAGATGAACGCCTTCTTCTTCGGTCTCATCCTCGCCTCGGCGATCGTCCTCTACAGGCACGTCTCGGTCGACACGGCGCGACGCCTCCTCGTCGCGGTCGCCGGGTTCGTCTTCGCGTTCCTCCTGACCGACCCCTCGGTCAACGGCGCGCTCCCGAGTACGCCCCCCGTGCTGTTCTTCTCGGGGATGGTCGCGATCACGGCGATGATCCTCCCCGGCATCTCCGGGTCGTTCATCCTCTACATCCTCGGGCAGTACGGGACGCTCATCGGCGTCCCGAGCGCGCTCGTCGCGGGGATCGTCGCGTTCGCGCGGACGGGCGACGTCGCCCCGCTCGCGGGACCGGCGAGCACCGTCGCCGTCTTCGGCGTCGGCGCGGTCGTCGGCCTGTTCACCATCGCGCACGTCATCAAGTACGCCCTGGCGCACTACCGGGCGGCGACGCTCACCTTCCTCGTGAGCCTGATGGTGGGCGCGCTGCGCCTGCCGGTGGCGAACGTCGCGAGCGAGACCGGGGCGCTGACCGCCGCCACCGCCGCCGCGCTCCTCGCCGCCGCGCTCGTCGGCGTGGCGCTCGTCCTCGGCATCGACCACTACACCGACGACCTTGAGTACGGGAGCGAGGACGAGGGCCGGAGCGAGGCCGGCACCGCGACCGACGAGTCCCCGGCGCGGGCGGTCGACGGGGGGCGGGAGTAGCGAGCGCCGCCCGACAGGGGAACCGTTTTAGCGGGCGGCCGCCGAGTAGACCCCATGCTCAGTGACGTGATGGAGGACTACCTGAAGACCATCTACGTTCTCCAGCGGGAGACCGGAGAGCGCGTCTCCACCTCCGCCATCGCTGAGCGCGTGGGGGTCACCTCGCCGACGGTGACGAGCATGCTCGACAAACTCGCCGACCGCGGGCTCGTCGAACGCGAGAAGTACAAGGGCGTGACGCTCACCCCGGAGGGCGAGACCGTCGCCATCGAGGTGCTCCGTCACCACCGCCTCATCGAGGCCTACCTCGCGGAGGCGCTCGACTACGACTGGACGGACGTCCACGAGGAGGCCGACCGCCTCGAACACCACATCAGCGAGCGCTTCGAGGCGCGCATCGCCGAGGCGCTCGGCGACCCCACGGTCGATCCGCACGGCGACCCCATCCCCGGCGCGGACCTCGCGCCGCCCGAGGACGCCCCGGGCAACCGCCTCGACGAGTGCGCCGTCGGCGACCGCGTCGTCGTCCGGCGGGTCCGCCACCGAACCGACGAGGAACTGCGCTACCTCGCCGAATCGGGCGTCGAACCCGGCACCGAGATCGAGGTCGTCGAGATCGCCCCCTTCGGGATGGTCACCGTCGAGGGCGATGCCGGCCGCCAGAGCCTCCCCGCGGAGGTCGCCCGCCAGATCCACGTCGCGCCGGTCGCCGTCCCGCAGGAGTGAAACCATTCGTCTCCATCACCGTTCTGTGACCGTATCCCGTAACGTTTAGTCACCGTTGACCGTCGTTCGTCGCGTGCGGATCGAGAACAGCTTCATTCCGGTGGACGGCGTCGGCGAGAAGACGGAGCGCGGGCTGTGGGAGCGGGGGATCACCCACTGGGACGACTTCGAGCGCGACGCGGTCGGCGAGACGACGGCCGACCGCATCGAGGCGTTCATCGAGACGGGTCGCGAGCGCCTCGACGCGGGCGACTCGCGCTTCTTCGACTCGGCCTTCCCGAGCGCGCACCGGTGGCGGCTCTACGAGAACTTCCGCGAGGAGGCGTGCTTCTTCGACATCGAGACGACCGGCCTCTCGCACGCCCGCGACGACGTGACGACAGTGAGCGTCCACCGGGGCGACGAGACGCTCACGCTCGTCGCCGACCCCGACCCGATCGTCGGCCGACCGCTCACCCGCGAGGCGGTCCGGGAGGCGCTCGCCGACGCGCCGCTGCTCGTGACGTTCAACGGCAAGCGCTTCGACGTCCCGTTTCTCGAGACGGCGTTCGACCTGACGCTCGACGCGCCGCACGTCGACCTCATGTACCCCTGCCGTCGGCTCGACCTCACGGGCGGGCTGAAGGCCGTAGAGCGGGCGGTCGGCGTCGAGCGCGACCGCCCGGACCTCTCCGGGCGCGACGCGGTCCGCCTCTGGCGGGAGTACGAACGCGGCGCGAACGACGCGCTCGAGACGCTCGTCTCGTACAACCGCGAGGACGCGATCAACCTCCGGACGCTCATGGAGCACGTCGCGGGGGCGCTCCACGAGCGCGCGTTCGGGAGGGCGGATCGGTAGCTCGGTATCGATGACCCGATCGACGGAAACGGGTGACGCTAGTAGTGCGGCCGCAGCCCCTCGTCCGCCGGCGAGACGTCGACGATGTCGATCGCGCCGACGGTGAGCGCGTCCGGGACGTACTCGTTGGTGGCGGGGAGGTGCGCGCCGGTCGGCTCGAGCCGCGTCGCGACGAGCACCTGCGGCGTCCCGCAGAGGGTGTGTTCCCGCGGGAACACCGGGACCGCGTGGTGCTCACACCGGTGGAAGAGCGTCGCCCAGACGCCGTCGACGCGTTCGACCTCCAGTTGGATCACGTCGCCCGCGCCCATGCAGCACGGCTCGTCGTGGAAGCTACAGGTCGCCCGGTCGGGCCGCTCGTCGCAGCCGACGAACTGGCCCGTCAGGTCCCGACAGAGCGAGTTACGTAGCATCGACTGGCCTCCGAAACGGCGCACCTCGTCGTCGGCTCACATTCTGACACTCCCACTGACGGTAATAAACCCCGTGATCCGGGCTCCGGCCCCGCATGGTTACCGGACGCTCTCGGCCCGCCAGTCGGCGAACGGGCCGAGCAGCGCCGACTCCTCGAAGCGCTCGACGCACGGGACGTCGTACGGGTGCAGTTCGACCACCCGCGCCTCGAGGTCGGGGTAGCGCTCCGCGGTCGTCTTGGCGAGCAGGACGACCTCGTCGTCCTCCACGACGCTCCCCTGCCAGCGATAGGTCGAGGAGCACGGCACGGCGTTGACGCAGGCGGCGAGTTCCTCCTCGACGAGGGCGGTCGCCAGTTCGTCGGCGAACTCCGGCGGCGCGGTGACGTAGGCGGTCGGCATGGGATCACTCGCCGACGGGGTTGTACTGCCCGTTGATGTCCCACTCGTGCAGGCAGTGGGGATCGCCCTCCTCGTCGCGGACGACCCAGTTCTCGACGGCCGCGTCCCAGACGTCGCGGCGGCCGCAGCGCTCGCAGGCGCGCTCGGTCGGCGGAACGATGGATACCATACAGGGGGGATAGCCGCCGAGCCCCATCAATCTCGCGCCACGGATCAGTCCCGCGGACGACGAACGGAGCTATACGGATCCCGCCCGGAGGTGGTACATGGGCTTTCACACGTTCGACGTGGACCGCGCCGACGACCTGGAGGACCCGTCGCGCTACCGGTACCTCTCGGTCGACGAACTGCTCGCCCTGTTCGACCCGGCGACCGACCAGACGGTCGCCGACCTGGGGAGCGGGACGGGCTTCTACACCGACGACGTCGCCCCCTACGTCGGAACGCTCTACGCGGTGGACGTCCAGGCGTCGATGCACGACTACTACCGCGAGAAGGGTGCCCCCGAGAACGTCTCGTTCGTCGTCGCGGACGTGAGCGACCTCCCGTTCGGCGACGGCGAACTCGACGGCGCGTACTCGACGATGACCTTCCACGAGTTCGCGAGCGAGGCGGCGCTCGACGAACTCGCCCGCGTGCTCGCCCCCGACGGACTCCTCGGCGTCGGCGACTGGTCGGCGAACGGCGAGGGGTCCGACGGGCCCCCCACCAGCGAGCGCTTCTCGCTCGCCGAGGCGGTGCGACTCGTCAGGGAGGCCGGGTTCCGCGTCGAGCGGGGTCAGGAGCGCCGGGAGACGTTCGTGCTCCGCGCCCGCTACGACCCCTGACCGCGACGGGGCCGCCGCCGGCGCGATCACCGAAAGGCGGGCTATCGCTATCGTCCCGCCTACAGGAGCGTCGCTTCGAGTTCGATCTCCGGGCCGGCCAGCGCCTTCGAGACCGGGCAGTTCTCCTTCGCGTCCTCCGCGTACTCCGTGAAGGTCCCCTCGTCGATGCCGGGCACCTCGGCCTCTACTTCGAGGACGATGCGCGTGATCTCGGTGCCCTCCAGGTGGACGTGGGCCTGCGTGTGCACTCGTTCCGGCTCGTGGTCGTCCCCGGCGAGCGCGTTCGCGAGCGCCATCGAGTAGCAGCCCGCGTGGGCCGCGGCGATGAGTTCCTCGGGGTTCGTCCCCTCGCCCTCCTCGAACCGGGAGACGTAGCTGTACTCGCCCTCGTAGGCACCGCTGCCGAGCGACATCGTGCCGCTGCCGCCGCGGAGGTCGCCCTCCCACTGCGCTTCGGATGTTCTAACGGGCATAAGCGCCTGGAACGACGGCGGTGATCCTATTAAAGCTACACGCCGAGCGCGTCCGGGGCGGCGGGACGCGTGCCGCGTGCCGCCACGTTCAGCGGCCGAGCGCCTCGCCGAGATCGAACGGCTCGTCGGCCTCGAGGACGTGGACCTCCGCGGAACTCCCCGTCGCCGCCACCTCGCGGACGAAGTCCTGCGGGTCCTGCTCGATCGGCGGGAAGGTGTCGTAGTGCATCGGGAACGCGTGGTCGACGTTCAGCCAGTCGACGGCGATGGCGGCCTGCCACGGTCCCATCGTGAAGTGGTCGCCGATGGGCACCGCCGCGGCGTCCGGTTCGAGGAACGGCCCGATCACGTCGCGCATCTCGGTCATGAGGCCGGTGTCGCCCGCGTGGTAGAACGTCGTGGACTCGCTGTCGGCGACCTGCGTGGGCTTCGTGTCGCTCACGACGAAGCCGGTGGGCATACCGAGGCCGTGCTCGTAGCCCGTGTTTGCGCCGTTGGTGTGGTCAGCGCGGTGCATGGTCACGTAGGCGTCGCCCAGTTCGACGGTGCCGCCGACGTTCATGCCCATCCCGCCGACGGCGTCCGCGAGACCGAACTCGTCCTCGACGTAGGCGGCGAGTTCGGGCGTGGCGACGACGGTCGCGTCGGAAAACTCCCCGGCGTGGCCGATGTGGTCGGCGTGCCCGTGCGTGAGCAGGAGGTAATCCGGGTCGTCCACGTCCGAGGGCGAGAGCGACGTCTTCGGGTTGTCGAAGAAGGGGTCGATCAGCATCGTCGTCCCGTCCACGTCGACGTACCAGGTGGAATGACCGTGCCAGGTTAGCTCCATGACGGACGTAGTATCTCGCGAGAGCCACTTATACTGTTGGTCGTCCGCCGCGAGGTAGGGCCGGGGAATCGGGGTCGGGAGGTCAGGGCCGGGGGACAGAGCGGGGGGCAGGATCGGGAGTCGGGGTTCGGATACCGGAGACGCGGCCCCCGGAAGCCGGAAGTCCGAAGGGTTATCGGGTCTCGGTTGAATGGGAGTGTCATGCGAGTGGTTCGCTTTCGCGACTCGGCAGGGAACGTCCGCCGCGGCGAGTGGACCGGCACCGACGGCGAGGAGATCGTCGCCCGCGAGAACTACGGCGGGCGGCTCACCTTCGGCGACGAGACCTTCGCCGCCGACGACGTCGACATCCTCCCGCCGTGCGAGCCGACGAAGATCGTCTGCATCGGGCTGAACTACGCCGATCACGCGGCGGAGACGAACAGCGAGGTCCCCGAGCGCCCGATGCTGTTCCTCAAGCCGCCCACCACCGTCGCGGCCCACGGCGAGCGCATCACGCTGCCCGCCGGGAAGGAGCGCATCGACCACGAGGCCGAACTGGCCGTCGTCATCGCCGAGCGGTGTCGCAACGTCAAGGCGGAGAACGCGATGGACGTCGTCGCGGGCTTCACCTGCCTCAACGACATCTCCAACCGGGACGACCAGCGGATCGAGCAGAACTGGGTTCGCGGCAAGGCCTTCGACAACGCCGCCCCCATCGGCCCCGTCATCGCCAAGCCCGAGGCCGTCCCCGAGGACGCCCACGTCCGCCTCCGACTCAACGGCGAACTCAGGCAGGACTCCACGCGCGATCAGTTCATCTTCTCCATCCCGGAACTCGTCGAGGAGATCACCCGCTACATGACGCTGCTGCCCGGCGACGTCATCTCCACGGGCACCCCGGCCGGCGTCGGCCCGCTCTCGGACGGCGACACCGTCGAGGTCGAGGTCGAGGGCGTGGGGACGCTCCGAAACGAGATCCACATCCCCTAGGGAGGATCCACATTCCCTAGGGCGACGAGAGGAACCCTTCGATCTCGGACACGACGCGCTCGGGCGCGTCGACGAACGGCGAGTGTCCGCAGTCCTCCAACTCGACGAGGCGCGCGTTCGGGAGGTCCTCGACGGTCTCCGCGGCCATCTCCGCCGTGATGACGAGGTCGCGGTCCCCCCGGAGGACGAGCGTCGGCTGGGTCACGTCGGCCGCCCGGCCCGATCCCTCGCCGTAGTCGTTCTCCCGGTCGCTGACGTTGAAGTGAGCGAGCGCGTAGTCCACGTCCGCGAGGTTGCGCTGGGTGAGCATGTCGTCGACGTAGCGCTCGTACCGCTCGTCGTCGGGGGTCTCGTGCGTGTAGATGAGCGCCTCCCAGATCGCCCTCAGCGCGTCGCGGTCGGCCTCGTCGTAGGCGCGCTGGACCGGCGCGACCTGCACCGGGTCGGCGGCGATCTCCTCGCGCGTCGTGAGGGGCTCGTCGGTCGGCTGCCCGTCCTCGTCCTTGCGGTAGATCGGGTAGCCGCGGGTGCTGACGGGGGCGACCAGGACGATCCGCTCGACGCGGTCGGGGTGGGCGGCGGCGTACTCCATCGCCACCCCGCCGCCGGTCGACCAGCCGAGCAGGTGGAACGTATCGAGGCCGATCGCGTCGACGACGCCCGCCACGTCCGCCGCGAAGTCGGCGAGCGAGTCTATCGGCGTCCCGTAACTCGACGCCCCGAACCCGCGCAGGTCGATCGCGTAGAGCGCGTAGCGCGGGTCCATCCGCTCGAAGAGCACGTCCATGTGGACCGAGGAGGTCATGTTGCCGTGCAGGAGCACGACCGGCACCTCGCCGCCCTCGCGCGCCCTGTAGGCGATCGTCTCGCCGGACGGGACCTCCACGTACCGCGGTTCTGCGTCCATGCGGTCGCGTCGCATCAGGAGGGCGTAAAGATGCGGGAGGCGGTAGTCGGGGGAGATTAGAACGGGAGCCCGCCGGCGAGCGTTCCGGCGACGACGAGCAGGCCGACCGCGACGGCCGACCCGGCCTGGAGGAAGGGCTTCGCGTCGCGGGCGGGCGTCCGGACCTTCTTCGCCCGGAGGCCGCTGCGCATCCGCGCGGCCCCGACCTCGACGAGCGCCGCGAGCGCGAACCAGAGGGCGACCATGGCGAGCACGAGGTGTCCCCGCGGCGTCTCGAGCAGCAGGGGGAGGGTGTAGCCCTGCCCAGCCATGTGGCCGCCGGTGGCGAAGAGGAAGAAGGCGCTCGCCCGCGAGACTGTCGTCAGGCGGCCGGTGAGGTACTCCAGGGGTTCGGGGCGGATCTCGCCGCGCAGCGCCAGCGGGAGGACGCCCGCGGTGACGAAGAGGACGGTGCCGGTCCACAGCCCGGCGAACGACAGGTGGACCACGTAGGCGACTGTGTCGACGAGAGACATGTCCGGATCGATGAACGGCCCGGGGAAGATACTGTCGACTGCACGCCGCTCCGCGAACGACCGTCGGGCGTGCGTGGCACGGACCGACGCCGCTTGAGCACGCTTAAGGCGGCGCGTCCGCAGTCTCCGAGTATGCAACCGCGCGACCTCTCCGCCCACAGCGTCTACCAGGCCGGGCGGGGGAACGAGGAGGTCGCCCGGGAACTCGGGGTGGACCCCGGGGACCTGATCGCGCTCTCCTCGAACGAGAACCCCCTCGGCGCGAGTCCGAAGGCCGTCGCGGCCGTCCGCGAGGCCGCCGACTCGATCAACACCTACCCGAAGGCCTCCCACGCGGACCTGATCGAGAGGCTCGCGGCCCGGTGGGACGTCGCGCCCGCCCAGGTGTGGCTCGCCCCCGGCGGGGACGGCGCGATCGACTACCTCCACCGCGCCCTGCTCGACCCCGGCGACCGCGTCCTCGTGCCCGACCCCGGCTTCGCCTACTACGCCATGAGCGCCCGCTACCACCACGGGACGGCGCGCGCCTACCGAATCCGGAAGGCCGAGGACTTCGCGCAGACGGCGGGGACGATACTCGACGCCTACGACGGCGAGCGGATCGTCTACCTCACCAGCCCGCACAGCCCCCTCGGAACCGAGATCTCGATCGGCGGGGTCGCGGAGATCGCCGACGGGACCGACGAGGAGACGCTGGTCGTCGTCGACGAGGCCTACGGCGAGTTCACGGACGCCCCGAGCAAGGTCGACCTCGTCCGCGAACGCGACGACGTGGCCGTCCTCCGCACGTTCTCGAAGGCCTACGGCCTCGCGGGGCTCCGGCTCGGCTACCTGCTCGCGCCCGGGGCGTGGGCGGACGCCTACGCCCGCGTGAACACGCCCTTCGGGGTGAACAAGCTCGCCTGTCGCGCCGGGCTGGCGGCGCTCGACGACGACGACCACGTGGAGCGCAGCGTCGAGGCCGTCCGCTGGGCGCGCGAGTACATGTACGAGCACCTGGACGCCCCGACGTGGGAGAGCGCGGGCAACTTCGTGCTCGCGGACGTCGGCGAGGGGGTCGAGGGAGTCGAGGTCGGTGAGCGCGACGAAGACGGCGCGGGGGACGAGGACGGCGAGCCGCGGCGTCGCTCGACGGCGGGCGGGACGGACGCCTCCCCGGCGGCGGCCGTCGCCGACGCCTGCCAGCGCGAGGGCGTCATCGTCCGCGACTGCTCGAGCTTCGGGCTGCCCGGGTGCATCCGGATCACCTGCGGGACGCGAGAGGAGACCGAACGCGCCGTCGAGGTCGTGAACCGCGTCGTATGAGAGTCGCAGTCACCGGCACCCCCGGAACGGGAAAGACGACCGCGACGGACCTCGTGTCGTCGCCGCTCGACGTGCTCCACCTCAACGACGCGATCCGGGAGGAGGGGTTCCACGCCGGCGAGGACCCCGACAGGGGGAGCCTCTACGCCGACCTCGACGCGCTCGCGGCGTGGGTCGACGAGCGCGCGAACGAGCGAGGGGCGGGCGGCCCCCTGCTCGAATCGCACCTCGCCCACCGCCTCGACGCGGACCGCGTGGTCGTGCTGCGCTGTCGCCCCGCGGAGGTGGAGCGACGGCTGACCGAGCGGGGCGAGCCGCCGGCGAAGGCCCGCGAGAACGCGGAGGCGGAGGCGCTCGACGTGATCCTCGCGGAGGCGGTCGAGCACCACGGCGCGGACGCGGTGTACGAGATCGACACGACCGACCTGCCGCCCGAGGCGGTCGCCCGCGAGATCGAGGCCGTCGTCGCGGGCGAGCGCGAACCGAGCGCCGGCGAGGTCGACTTCACCGACTACCTATGACGCTCGATCAGCTCAGACCCGTGGCGAACCGCGCGCTCGACCCCTTCGTGAACGTCTCCGAGCGGCTGGGCCTGACGCCGAACGCGGTGAGCGTCGTGGCGATGGGGCTGGCGATCGCCGCGGGCGCGGCGTTCGCGTTCGCGGGCGACGCGCCGCTGCTCTACCTGATCGGGGCGGTACTCGTCTTCCTCAACGGGTGGCTCGATCTGCTCGACGGGGCGCTCGCGCGTCGACTGGGGACCGCCTCGCCCGCCGGCGACCTCCTCGATCACGTGCTCGACCGCTACGCGGACATCGTGATGCTCGTCGGCCTCGCCGCCGGCGTCGGGCGGTGGGCGATCGGCCTCGCGGCGGTGACGGGCGTGCTGATGACCTCCTACCTCGGCACGCAGGCGCAGGCCGTCGGCCTCGACCGCGTCTACGGCGGGCTCGTCGGGCGGGCCGACCGCCTCGCGCTCATCGGCCTGGCGGGCGTACTCGCGGCGTTCGTCACCGGCACGCTGTCGGGGCTGACCGTCGTCGGGTGGCTGCTCGCCTTCTTCGCCGTCGTCGGGCACGTCACCGCCCTACAGCGGTTCTACTACTCGATGCGCGCGCTGGACTGAGCGGTCGGGGCGCACGATTTATACGGTGGCGTGGCAAAGACCCCCCATGGCTCAGTGTGAG
This sequence comes from Halomarina pelagica, assembly GCF_024228315.1. Lineage (NCBI taxonomy): Archaea > Methanobacteriati > Methanobacteriota > Halobacteria > Halobacteriales > Natronomonadaceae > Halomarina > Halomarina pelagica. Next base: position 3,119,332 of record NZ_CP100454.1, on the reverse strand, counting down.
ATGTGCGGAGCGGAGACTTCGTCGCCGAAGACGGTCAAGATCGAGGGGGCGGAGATCGACGTCTGCTCGGACTGCGCGCAGTTCGGGACCGAGGTCCGCACCCAGTCGTCCGGGAGCGCCTCCACCAAGTACTCCACGGGGTCCTCGGGATCGGGCGGGTCCGGGTCCGGGTCGGGATCGTCCGGGTCCTCCGGCGGGACGCGCCGCCGTCGGCGCGACATGTTCGACCAGATGGAGGAGATCGCCCAGGACTACGACGCGCGCATCCGGGGGGCCCGCGAGGCGTCGGGGCTGACGCAGGAGGAACTCGCGAAGCAGCTCAACGAGAAGGCGAGCCTCGTCCGCAAGCTCGAACGCGGGGACATGCTCCCGAGCGACGACATCCGGCGCAAGCTCGAACGGAAGCTCGACATCTCGCTCACGGAAGGCCCCACCGACGACGACACCGAGTGGGAGGGCGGTGCCTCGACGGGATCCTACACCCTCGGCGACGTGGTCAAGCGAAAGGACTGAGACGCGGGCGCTCTCCTTCAGATCTCGAAGTGCGGGTTCCACGCCACCTCCCAGCGGTAGCCGTCCGGGTCGGCGAAGTAGCCCGCGTAACCGCCCCAGTCGGTCTCCCGCGGCGACTTCACGACCTCGGCACCCGCCGTCTCGGCCTCCTCGACGACCGCGTCCACGTCCGCCCGCGACGCGACGTTGTGCGCGAGCGTGATCCCCCCGAACCCGCCGCCCCCGGTCGGGACCGCCGCGTTCGCGTCAGCCGCGAGTAGTTCGACCGGATAGAGCGCCAACCACGCCCCCTCGGTGGTGAAGAACGCGACGTCCGCCTCCGTTCGCTCTCGCATCGGGAGGCCGAGTCCGTCGCGGTAGAACTCGATCGAGCGGTCCAGGTCGGAGACGCCGAGCGTCACGAGGCTGACGTGGGGATCCATGCGGCCCGGACGCCGGACGACGGCAAAGCGGTGCCGGCGACGGGAAGGAGTAGCTATTTCCCGCCTGCCGAACCGATTCCGGGTATGTTCGTCCTCGTCAACCTCAAGGCGTACCCCTGCGACCCGGTCGCGGTCGCCGCCGCCGCCGCGACCGTCGCCGACGACACGGACGCGAGAATCGCCGTCGCCCCGCAGGCGGCCCACCTCTCCGCGGTCGCCGAGACCGGCGTCGAGACGTGGGCCCAGCACGTAGACGGCGTCGAGCACGGCAGCCACACCGGGAGCACGCTCGCCGAGGCGGTCGCCGACGCGGGCGCGGTCGGGACGCTGATCAACCATTCGGAGCGACGGCTTCGGCTCGCGGCCGTCGACGCGGGCCTGCGCGCCGCGGAGCGCGCCGGGCTGGAGACGGTCGCCTGCGCGAACAACCCCCGACAGGTCGGCGCGGCGACCGCCCTCGGCCCGGACGCGGTCGCCGTCGAGCCGCCGGAACTCATCGGCACGGGCACGCCGGTGAGTCAGGCCGACCCCGACGTCGTCGAGGACGCCGTCGCGGCCGCCGCGGCGGTCGACGAGTCGGTGCCGGTGCTCTGCGGCGCGGGCATCTCGACCGGCGAGGACCTCGCCGCCGCCCGGGAACTGGGGAGCGAGGGCGTCCTCCTCGCCAGCGGCGTCGCGAAGGCCGACGACCCCGAGGCCGCCCTGCGCGATCTCGTCTCCGGTATCTGACTGGAGGACGCCGGTGACTCCGCGACGTGGCGTAATCCCGACGCGCCCCGCGCCTCGCGGACGTGCGCACCCTTTTGGTCCGCGGGAACCAACCCCACGAACGTCATGGCACAGCGAGAGGTACGACAGGAACTGACGGTCGACGAGTTCACGCTGGGGCTGGTCGGCCCCGATCAGGAGTGGGCGGGGACGGTCGCGGACGGCGGGACGGTGCGGACGCACACGCCGCCGGGGTGCTGGGGGCCGATGATAACGCCCTCGTTCCGCGGCGGCCACGAGGTGACCCGACCGATCGCCGTCGAGGGCGCGGAGGTAGGCGACGCCATCGCCGTCCGCATCAGGGACGTGGAGGTGACGAGCGTCGCCACGAGCACGGGCAGCATGGCCGAGCGCGAGGGGGCGTTCGGCGACGACCCGTTCGTGGACCACCGCTGTCCGGAGTGCGGCGCGGCGTGGCCGGAGACGGTCGTCGAGGGGGCCGGCGAGGAGTCGATCAGGTGCGCCGAGTGCGGCGCGAACGCCTCCTCGTTCGGCTTCGAGTACGGCTACACCGTCGTCTTCGACGACGACCGCACGATCGGGCTCACCGTCGGCCCCGAAGGGGCGGACGCGCTCGCGGAGGACGCCGAGGAGCTGATGGCGCTCCCGGAGAACTCCCGCCAGCATCCCATCCTCCTCTACAAGCCCGCGGAGATGCCCGGCGCGATCGGCCACCTCCGTCCCTTCGTCGGGAACATCGGGACGACGCCGCCGGTCGAACTCCCCGACTCGCACAACGCGGGCGACTTCGGGCAGTTCCTCGTCGGCGCGGAGCACGACTGGGGACTCGCGGACGAGTCCGAACTCGCGAACCGGACCGACGGCCACATGGACTCGAACGAGGTCCGCGCCGGTGCGGTGCTGATCTGCCCGGTGAAGGTCGACGGCGGCGGCCTCTACGTCGGCGACCTCCACGCAAACCAGGGCGACGGCGAACTCTCCCTGCACACGACCGACGTGAGCGGGTGGACCGAACTGGAGGTCGAGGTGATAAAGGGCCTCGACGTCGACGGCCCGCTCCTCCTGCCGAACGTCGAGGACCTGCCCCACATCGCCAGGCCGATCGACGCCGACGAGCGCGAGCGGGGCGAGGCGCTGGCCGAGGAGTACGGCGTCGACCTCGACGACCTCGGGCCGATCCAGGTGATCGGCAGCGGCGCGACGATCAACGACGCGACGGACAACGCCTTCGAGCGCGCGAGCGACCTCCTCGACATGAGCGTCGGCGAGGTTCGGGGGCGCTGTACCTTCACCGGCGGCGTCGAGATCGCCCGCCTGCCGGGGGTCGTGCAACTGACCCTGCTCGCGCCGATGGACGTGCTCGAGGAGCGCGGCCTCGCCGACCTCGTGCGCGAACAGTACGACCTCTAGATCCCTACCCCCCGCGCATCGCCGGGTAGACGGTGAGCGACTCGTCGGCCGCCAGCGCGTCGTCAGGATCGACGCGCTCGCCGTCGCGCGTCAGCCGGACGCTCGGGCGGAGGTCGCCCGCCCCGTCGAACAACTGGTCCCGGGCGCGGGGGTAGCGATCGACGAGCGCGCAGAGCGCGTCGCGGGCGGTCCCGCCCCCGAACTCGACCTCGACGGTCTTCGCGCCGGTCACGCCCCGGAGGGGGCCGAACAGCGTCAGTTCCATGACCGCGTCTCGTCCGGCGGCGGGAAAAACCGCTCCATCCGAACTCCTGCCCGACTCTACCGCGCCGAACACCGAGTCTTTAATCGCTCGACGTAGTACGTCTCCGTCATGGGGAACCCGATCGAGGCGATACTGTTCGACCTCGACGACACGCTCTGTACGTATCGCCGTTCCGGGCAGGAGATCCTCTCGCTGGCGTTCGAGGCGATCGGTCGCGACCCGTTCTTCACCGCCGAGGACTACTACGAGATCTTCGACGACTTCGTCGCCGAGAGCGACAGCGGGCTCGAAAACCGTCGGCGATGTTTCGCCGCGCTCGCGGAACGAGCGGGATACAGTCAGAGCGTCGGTCGGGAGGTCGCGGCCGCCTACGCCGAGGAACGCGATCAGACGAACGTGCGGTGGTTGCCCGGAGCGAAGGAGGCACTCGACGTACTCTCACCGGACTATTCACTCGCGCTCGTCACCAACGGACCGCCGGAGTGGCAGAGCCAGAAGATCGAGGCGCTGGGCATCGCAGACCGCTTCGAGACGATCGTCTACGCCGGATACGACACCGCTCCAAAGCCGGACCCGGAACCGTTTCGCGCCGCGCTCGATCGGCTGGGTACGGAACCGGACCGAGCGGTCACGGTCGGAAACTCGCTCGGGAGCGACGTCACCGGAGCACACAACGCCGGCGTGCGCTCGATATGGCTGGACGCGGACGGGATCGACGATCCGGAACCGTCCCCGCATCGTCGGATCGAGACGATGAGCGATCTGCTCGACGGCTCCCGATCCCTGTTCACGATCGCGGAAGGCTGAACGTTTCGCCGACAGTACGTCCGTCCGTCATGGTCTGGCGAAGGGTCGGACTCGAGGTTCTCGGTGTCGAGTCCGCGGGACCGTTGGACCATTCGGAGTCGTCGAGAGAGGAGTCCACCGGCGCATCCGAGACTTACTCCGCCGGCCAGGGACCGCCCACGAGGTACCGCTCGATCCGCTCGACCCGCTCGTCCAACTGTTCGGGGGACAGCCGGTGGTCGAACTCGCGCGCGACGAGGTCGGGGAGGACGTAGACGTACTCGCCGCGTCCCGCGTGCTCGATGAACCCCACCTCCCTGAGTTCGCCGTTGCGGCTGTAGGCGACGGTCCGATCGCCGGAGCCGCCCGCGGCGACGTGGGCGTCGAGGGGCGACAGCGGACCGCGCTCGCGGTAGCGCGCGAGCATCGAGCGGGTCGTCGGGTCCATCGATTCGAGGCGTTCGCGCAGTCGCTCGACGACCGATCGGTCGCGGACACGCGCGCCCGAGGCGTCGTCCGCGCCGCCGCTCCGGCCGTTCACGTCACCCGTGCCGTTCCGATGGCCGTCACCGCCTCCGTCTCCGTCACCCCCTCCGCTTCCCGCCGACTGCTCCGGCCAGGGGGCGAGGTCGGTCGCGCTGGTCCCGCCGCTCGCGTCCGATCGCCCGTCGCGGCTCCCCTCGTCGCCTCCGGCGCTCACGCCGTTCGCGGCGGCGCGTCCGTTCCGGTACTCGACGCCGGGATGCTCCTCGAGCGTGGACTGCTCGGATTCGATGCGCATACGTGACCGTCCGGGGTGATCGAACAGCGCGGCGGCGAACTGGTCCGCCATCCGCGAGAGGTCGCGGGCGTCGGCGAGATCCTGCTCTAGCATCCTGATGCGCTCTTCCTTCTCGAGGAGTTCCTGCTCCAGTTCCTCGATGCGGTCCTCGCGGCGGTCCTGCTCCTCGGTGATGCTCTCCAGTTCCCCCACGAGGTCGGCGCTCACGGACTTGAGGTCGGGGCGCTCGAAGTCGTCGAGCCCGGGCGTCGCGCCCGCGTCGAAGGTCCGCTTGCGCTGGAACTGCACGCGCCGGGTCTGCTCGGACCAGTCGGTCACGAGAAAGCCCTCGCCGTCGCCGAGGTCCTCCACGGCCGCCGAGTACTCGCTGCCGAGGACGCGCTTTACCACCTTCGTGTCGTTGCGCCAGGTGAGGCGGTGCCAGACGAGCCAGTCGCACTGCGTGATGAAGTCCTTCTTCACGTCGGCCGGGCGCTGGCTGATGCCCGTGATGCCGAGCCCGTGCTTGCGCCCGCGCTTACCGATCTTGATGAGCATGCGCCCGCACTCGTCCAGACCGCCGCCCTCGGGGATCCACTCGTGGACCTCCTCGACGATGAGCAGGAACGGCTTCTTCAGCTTCTTCTCCTTGGCGAACAGCTGCTTCGCGACCTCCGTCAGCAGCGCCGCCGCCTCGCGCTCGTCGAGGAACGACGAGACGTCGAGGATGATGGGGATGTTGTTGCGCAGCGCGAGGTCGGCGATCTTCTCGGCGTGCTCCGCGCCGACCTGGATGTCGCACTCCTCGTCCGCGCCGACGTGCAGGATCTCGTACTTCTCCTTCAGCCCGTAGTACTCGCCGTCGATGTCGACGATGAGGAGCGAGAACTGCCGATCGAGCAGTTTCTCGATGACGACGCTCGCGGTGTTCGACTTCCCCGACCCGGACTTTCCCGTGACGAACCCGCGGCCGGTGAGCACCTCTACCGCCGGCATCTCCACCGTGGTGCCGGGATCGCCGGCGCTCCCCGCGCCATCGCTCACTTCGGCGACGGTGATCGTCTCGGTCTCGCTCATGTTCGTGCGTTCGCGCGAGGCGGTATAACCGTCCGTCAGACGCGCGGCGGACGCCGTGGGTTCGACGGCCGTCTTCCGACACGCTGACTCGATCGTCGTTACGACAGTAACAACCGAAGTGTCACTACCAGACTGGTCACGGGACGACTATGTGTCGATGCCGGATAGTGCTCGATAGCGACAGGGGCGAGGCACAGTCGGATCCGTTGAGACGACGCGATCCGGCCGCGCGCGGGGCTAACGCATACGCGGTCCGTCCGTCGTGCGCGGATTGCGCCCGTACGTACCGTACCACCATGACGACGATCATCGAGAGCCGCATACCCGTAGACGATCTTGCGCTCGAGGCGACGCTGCAGGAGCTTCCCGAGGCCCGCTTCGTGTGCGAACGCAGCGTGCAGACGGACGAGATCATGCCACTCGTGTGGGCTCGTGCAACCGACGAGATCGAACTGGAGACCGCACTCGACTCCGATCCGACGGTCGACCGCTGGTCGCGGTTGGCGACCGCCGAGAACGAGTGGCTCTATCGGATCGAGTGGGAGTACGAGACGCGACTCACGTTCAGGATCCTCTCGGCCTCACCGACGGTCGTCCTCAGGGCGCACGCGTCGCGACACGGCTGGTCGCTCCGGTTGCTCTATCCCGAGCGAGAGGAGATCGAGCGAACGCTGTCGTTCTGCGACGAGATGGACATCGCGCTCGACGTGGTTCAGATCCGGGACGCCGACAACCGACCCGCGAGCAGGTACGGGCTGACCAACGAGCAGTACCGCGCGCTGGTGACGGCCGCCGAACGGGGGTACTTCGACGTTCCGCGCTCGGTGACGCTCGAGGACGTCGCCGACGAACTCGGCGTCTCCCACCAGGCGCTCTCGGAGCGCCTACGCCGAGGGCACTCGGCGCTGATCGACGAGATGCTCCAGCACGGCTCAGTGTTCGAGTGAACGTCACCCCGTCGGTTCGATCCCCCGGAACGCGGCCGTCATGAGTGGATGCCGTCCCGCAGGCGTCAGTAGTATGCTTTCCTACGTCAATCGGGACGCATGTCGGGCGAACGCGAAGCGGTAGCGGCCCTGGAGGAACTAGGCTTGACGGAGTACGAGGCGAGGTGTTTCGTCGCGCTCACTCGCATTCCGAAGGGAACCGCGACGGAGATCAGCAAGCTCTCTGAGATCCCGCGGTCGCGGGTGTACGACACCGTCGAACGGCTCCACCGGCGGGGGTTGGTGGACATCCACCAGTCCGACCCCCGGGAGTACAGGGCGGTCCCGAGAGACGAGGCGCTGGACGTACTCCGACGAAACTACACCTCCCGGATCGACGCGGCGGCGACCGCGCTGGAGGGGGTGGAATCGACGGAGGTAGGCGAGGAGGCGGGCGTGTGGTCGGTCACGAACGCAGAGCACGTGAGCGACCGCGTGGCGACGCTGCTCGACGACGCCGAGGAACACGTCCACGTCCTCGTCGCCGCCGACTCCACCCTCGATCCGACGATCCTCGATCGACTGGCGGCGGCCGACGGCCGCGGCGTGGCGATCGTCGTGGAAGTCGCGTCCGAAGACCTCCGAGAGCGCGTCGAGGAGGCGGTTCCGGGGGCCCAGGTCACGGTCTCGTCGGGGCTCGAACGCGTCGATCCAGTCGTCGAGAAGTGGCCGGGGCGACTCGTCACCGTCGATCGTCGCGCCGTCCTGGCCAGCGCCATCGAGGAGAGTCACCTCCCCGGCGTACAGGAGGAGACGGCCGTGTGGACTCGCGGGAGCGACCACGGAGTCGCCGTGTGGATGCAGGAGCTCCTGGAGGACCGAACGGGCGCGACGGAGTAGCCGAGTCGGAAACCGCGCTCAAACCGTACGGGGATGGAGCAAGCCGTCTCGCGAATGCCCGGGGAGGATCAGTCGATGTGGCCTTCGCGCCGGAGCTGGTCCGCGCTCTGTCCGGTGTAGCGCCACTCGATGTTCGCCTTCTCGTCCTGCCAGTCCCAGGGTTCGACGAGCACTACGTCGTCCTCGTTGATCCAGACGCGGTACTTCATCCGACCGGGGATCCGACCCAGCCGCGTCTTGCCGTCCTCACAGCGGACGCGGACGTGGTTCCCTCCCAGGTGCTCAGTCACGACGGCGAACAACTCGTTGTTGTTGGGCATTCGGAGGTTCCGACGCCCTGTTTCGTCACTCACGTGCGATCTAGGAGGGACGGACAGTTAAGTCGTTGGGGACTCGCGCTAGCGCGTAGCGTGACACTTGATGTCGTGGTGGGGGACGCCGCGCGTCGCCCCACCGCTCGTCGCCCCGCCGCGCATCGCCTCGGTCGATACCGGGGGCGAATCACTAAGGCGGATGCCACTGATTCACACCCATGGATTGGGATTCCTTCGACCCGGTCGACGATCGAGACGAGTTCACCTGGGACGACGTCTACGCGGAGGCGGACTGGGACGCCCCGGAGTCGTTGAACGTCGGCCACGAGGTGTGCGACCGACACGCCGCGGCCGATCCCGACCGCGTCGCGCTTGAGTGGGCCGGGACGGACGGCGAGCGCGAGACGATCACGTTCGGCGACCTCCGCGACCGGTCGAACCGCTTCGCGAACGTGCTCGCGGAACGGATCGACCGCGGCGACCGCGTCTTCTCGTACATGCCCCGCATCCCCGAGCACTACGCGGCGATGGTCGGGACGCTCAAGACGGGTGCGGTGTGGGGGAGCGTCAACGAGCGCTTCGGGCCGGACGGCATCGCCTACCGCCTCGCGGACTGCGACGCCAGGGTCGTCGTGACGACGGGCGACAACCGCGACACCGTCGCCGAGGCGCTCGAGGACGTCCCGAGCGTCGAGCACGTGATCGTCGTCGGCGAGGGGCGAGAGGGCGACGTGGACTTCCGCGAGGCCACTGCCGCGGCGAGCGACGAGTTCGAGGTCGCGGACACCTCCGGCGAGGACAACGCGCTCCTCTACTACACCTCCGGGACGACCGGCCGCGCGAAGGGCGTCCTGCACAGGCACCGCTGGGTGGCCGGCGTCGCGGCCACCCAGAAGCTCGCCGTCGACGTGCGCGAGGACGACCTCTACTGGTCGACGGGCGACCTGGGCTGGCTCACCGGGCCGATCAACACGCTCGGCGCGTGGTTCTGGGGGACGAGCATGTTCACCTACGGGGGCGAGTTCGACCCGGAGGAGTGGGCGGACCTCCTCGATGAGTATCCCATCACCGTCCTGTTCTCGGTGCCGACGGCCTACCGCATGCTCCGCGAGAACGCCTCGGTGCTCGATGGGACGGACGTCGAGATCAGACACGCCCTCTCCATCGGCGAACCCCTCTCCGCGGGCGTCGTCGAGTGGGGCGAGGAGGCCCTCGGCGTCACCATCCTCGACACCTACGGCCAGACCGAGACGGGCAACATGATCATCAACAACTACCCGACGATGGAGGTGCGCCCGGGGAGCATGGGCAAGCCCCTGCCCGGCGTGACGGCCGCGATCGTCGACCCCGAGACGGGCGAGGAACTCCCGCCGGGGGAGACGGGCGTCATCGCGGAGCGCGGGGACTTCCCCTGCTTCTTCGCGGAGTACTGGGAGCAGCCAGAGAAGACCGCCGACTGCTTCCTGAACGACTGGTACCTCTCGGGCGACCTCGGCCACCTCGATTCGGACGGCTACTTCTGGTTCGAGGGGCGCGCGGACGACGTCATCATCAGCGCGGGCTACCGCATCGGTCCCTTCGAGGTGGAGTCCTCGCTGGGCGAGCACCCCGCCGTCGCGGAGGCCGCCGTCGTCCCCAGGCCCGACGCGGAGCGCGGCAACATCGTGAAGGCGTTCGTCGTCCTCTCGGCCGACTACGAACCGAGCGACGACCTCGTGACCGACATCCAGGAGCACGTGCGAAACGAACTCGCCGCCCACGAGTACCCCCGCGAGATCGAGTTCGTGGACGACCTGCCGAAGACCGTGACGGGGAAGATCCGCCGCACGGAACTCCGCGACCGCGTGCCGGACTCGCCCGAGGGATCGGAGTCGGCGTAGGTGGGGTCAGCGGTCGTCGGAGGCGGGGCGGATGACCCACTCGCCGTCGGCCTGCTCCTCGAGGACGCCGCCCTCCCGGAGGCGGACGACGTAGCCCGTCGGCGACTGGTCGGTTCGAGCCTCGGCCTGCACGCGTACGAGGTGGCCGATGAACTGCGCGGCCGGCGGCTTCTGCGCCGCGCCGCAGTCGTAGACGGTGACGAGTTCGCCGTCGTCGCGGGCGGTGTAGACGACGACGTGGGCGTGACGCGGGAGGCGGTAGGTTCCCTCGCCCGCGGGCGCGAGGTGGTTCATGGCTATCGTTGCGCGCGCCGCTCTAAAGACCCCTCGACACGATGTCGCGTCGAATCGTGAGGACGATCAGTCCGAGTCCGCTCAGTCCGACGAGCATCGGGACGAACGTCCCCGGGTTCGCGTAGTCGAAGCGCGCGGTCATCTCGAACACGTAGTACGTCTCCCCCTTCCGGACGACCGTCCCGGGTACCTCCTCGCGGTGCTCGAATCGCTGTACCTCCCCCTCGACGGCGGCGTCGACCGCTCGTCGCTGCTCGGGAGTGAGGCCGTCGTAGTACTCGACGTTCCCCTCGTACCTGGGGACCTCCTCCTCGGCGCGATCGAAGGTGTACGTGTAGTCCTTGTCGTGCGTCGCGAACCAGGTGCCCGCGCCCGCGAAGAGGACGCAGACGGCGAGGAAGAACAGGGCGAACCGACGAGTTCGGGCGGGGACTGCCATGGGTGCCCTCCACGACGACCGAACAAAAACCTTGGCGAACGTGAACGTAGCGTTCAGGTGAAGTCGACGATGCTGGTCTGTCCCCGTGGGACCCTCGTCGCCCGATCGCGGCCGAATCGCTCGTCGTCGCGCGTCGACTGTCCGGATCCGTCATCCCCATCGATCGGTCCGTCGTCGGCATCGACGCCCGCGCCCGCCGATCCGTCGCCCTCCCACGCGTCGAGGGGGGCCTGCGTCCTCTCGCCGAAGGTGAGGTTCGAGACGCGCACCCCGAGCTTTCGCACCGTCTCGCCCTCGAACTCCTCTGCGAGATCGAGCACGACCGACTCGACGAGGTCGGGGTCGGCGACCGGTCCGGAGAGCGACCGCTCGCGCGTGTTCACGTCGAACGGCGGCCGGACCACCTTGATGCCGATGGTCTTGTAGAGGGCGTCGCGGGCCGCCGCGCGCTCCGTGACCTCCTCCGCGAGTCGCAGCAGGCGCTCGCACACCGCGTCGAAGGCGTCGGTCGCCTCGGTGAACGCAGACTCGCTGGACAGGCTCTTGGGCTTCCCGACGGGTTCGACGGGCCGGGAGTCCCGTCCGCGCGCGTGGTCGTGGATCGTCCCGCCCCGCGCGCCGAAGCGCGAGACGAGCGCCCCGCGATCGGCGCTCGCGAGGTCGCCGGCCGTCTCGATTCCCGCGGCGCGCAGTTCGCGGGCGGTGACGGGGCCGACGCCGTGGAGTTCGTCGATCGGGAGCGGCGCGAGGAACTCGCGCACCTCGCCGGGCGGGACCACGACGAGTCCGTCGGGCTTGTCGTGATCCGAGGCGACCTTCGCGACGCTCATGTTGGGGCCGACGCCGACGCTCGCCGTGACGCCCACCTCCTCGTCGATGCGCCGCTTCAGGCTCCGCGCGAGGATCTCGACGCTGTGCCACCCGACGCGGTCGGTCACGTCGAGGTACGCCTCGTCGATGCTCACCTCGCGAACCACGTCGGCGATCCCGTGGAGGATAGCGCGGATCTCGTCGCTCACCTCCCGGTAGTAGGCCATGTCGACCGGGCGGTAGTGACCGACGGGTCCGTCGTGGTCGGCGGGCGCGGTCGCCGCGCGGGGGAGCGCCTCGAGCGCCTGCGAGATCGGCTGTGCGCTCTCGACGCCGTGCTCGCGCGCCTCGTAGCTGGCGGTGGCGACCGCGCCGTGGGCCGCGCCCGCCTCGTAGCCCATCCCGACGACGACGGGTTTCCCCCGGAGGGCGGGGTCGCGCCGTCGCTCGCAGGCCGCGTAGAAGCAGTCGACGTCCACGTGCAGGACGACCCGCTTCTCGTCCCCGGTCGGCGCTCCCGGAAGCCCCGCACCGCTCATGTACGCCCCTGCGTCCTCCGGGGGCTTGTAGCTGTTCAGAGCGCGGTGAAAGTGGAAGGCGAAGGGGAAAGCGGACGGAGTGCGCGACCGACTACCGCCCCGCGCTCGTCCGTTCCGCCCGTTCCGCCCGTTCCGCGCTCACGCGTGGTTCGCCACGATCGATTCGAGGCGCGACCGGACGTCGGAGACCGACTCGTCGCCGACAGTCAGGCTCGCCATGCGCTCGTCTACGTCCATCATCTCGCTCAACAGGCCGCCGCGGCGGTCGATCTCCAGGCGCACCTCGAGCGCGTCGGCGCTCGGCAGACAGACCACTTCGAGTTCGTCGAGCGTTCCGGCGAACGGACCGGAGGTCGGGCGGAACTCGAACTCCTGGACGAACCGGCGACCGCCGAAGAGACCGCCCGGTGCGGCACGGCACTCGGCGGTGCGGAGCGTGAACCCGAGGTCCTCGACGGCGTCGAACAGCGTCCGCATGCGCGGGCCGGGGTGTACCTCGACGGGATCCGTGTCGTCCGGGTCGACGGCGAGCTTGATGTCGAGTCCCGTCTCGACCCACACGTCCGTCCGGCCGAGCGTCACCGGCGTCTCGGGGGGAACGTCGATCGTCACGTCGAACGACCGCTCCTCGTCGGGGGCGATCGCGAACGACTCGGCGAGTGTGAACTTGTGGACGAGGCCGGTCGAGTAGCCCTCGTCGGTGGCGTAGCGGGTGAGCAGGGCGAAGTAGATGCTGTCGACCTCCTGCTCGGTGGAACCGCCGCGCACGTCGACCCGCGCCTCGACGGGTTCGCCGGCGGTCAACGTCGCGGAGGGCAGGACCGTATCGACCGTCGCGGCACCGATACCGATGCTCGAGAGGATTCGCTTCATCGCGGTAGACTCATTCTCCGTACGTGTTGTAAGTCTTCCGTACAGTCACGTCTCGAACGTCGCGCCGAAGCAGGAGTGGAGGAGCGTGCGTCGGCGGCGGCGATCCGACGGCGGCGCGATCCAGGGGTGAGTCAATGACCGGGATCGTCCCGGGTACGGAGTGCCGCCACGCGATGCCTCGCGGGAACCGTGCGGGGGCATCGTGGACGCGAACGAGTGCCCCGAGCATGGCATGTGGGCACATCGTTCACGCGCCGACGGTTTTCGATTCTGCCCGTCCCGGTAAATGCTTTCTGGAAGTCACTATTCGGTGACATTCTCCGGCGCGTGATAGTGTGAGGCCGCCGGATAGCGTGAGGTCGCCGGTCAGTCGTCGCGGTACTTATACGAGAGGAGGTTCATCGTGTGGGTCCCCTTGGCGATCACGTATCTGCTGGCTGCCAGCGAGAACGAAATCGGATTGCTGAGGAAGCGCGCGAGGTACTCGTTGCTCTTGTCGTACGTCCTGGCGACGGTACCGGGGTGGATCATCCGGTTCGCCTCGTAGCAGTAGACCGGTTTCCTCGCCCGATCCGCGATCTCGACGGCCTGTCGGTGCGAACTCTCGATGAAGAAGGTCGCGCCGGTCGACCGGTACACCTCCGCCTTGTACTCCGCGTGGTTACCCTCGGCCCGGCGCGCCTCCTTGCTCGGCAGGTCCATCATCACCAGTTCGTCGTACTCGACGCCGTGCTCCGCCAGCCACGCCTCGGTCTGCTCGCGGTACTTCTCCAGCCGACAGGTGACGAGCCAACCGATCCGCTCGGTCGGAACGACGTAGGGGTCGACGCCGGTGAGGAACTCGCGGTAGTTCGCGCCGTCGTCGTTCTCCTCGGGAGTCGGATCGCGGCACAGCACGCCGTCGATGTCGACGCACGCGTTCTTCAACATCGGGTGGTGCAGCAGGTTCCACTCGAACACCCGCGGCTTGCCGACCACCTCACCCCAGTGGTCCACGTACTGATAGCCCTTCGAGGAGATGTAGATCGCCCCGTACTCGATCCGAAACGGGAAGTCGAACTCCTCGAGTCGGCTCCTCGTCTCCGTCATCTGTCTCCCCGAACTGACGGAGTCGTCGACGACGAGTACCGTATCCACGTCGGAGAACGTACCCGACCCACCGTCGTGTCGGTACCCTGTCTTCAGTATCCGCCCCTCGCACAACCCGTCGACGTCGGTCATCGGGACGTTTAAATTCAGGCAAAGTAAGTTCGCAGCTAATAGTCCACTCCGCGGTATTCCGACCACTAAATCAATACCATCGTGTAATTCTCGAGCGAATTGACGTATATCTTCGTTAAACTCGGCGACACTTCTGTAATTCATTGGATCAACGTTACCCGGTTACTACTATAAGATTCTCCATTCTCGATGACGAACTTCGCTCGATACTACAGGTTCGTCGGGTAGCGGTTCCGACCCCATCGGTCGGCACAGTTACACGTCTTCGCACGCCGGCGGGCCGGTCCCCGGTGATCCGGAGGGGGCCCAGGCGAGACGTCGACCCCGAGTGGGGACGACCCGCCGTTCGCCCCGTCGGCCGCGGTGGCTCGCGTTCAGGTTTCCTCGAGGGTCGTGTCCTGCACCTCGACGATCTCGGCCTGCGGGATGAACGTCTCGCCGCCGCCCGTGCGGACCTGGAGCGTCCGGCCGGGCAGGTCGGGATCGTCGTCGTCGGCCGGTTCCCTCGGGACCGAGACCGCGACCACGTCGTCGAGGGTGAGGGCCCGCCGCTGGATCGGATCGCCCTCGTACTCGACGGTCTCCCACGTCTCGACGTCGAGATCCGCCATGCTCTCGCCGAAGTACTCCTCGGCGTCCTTGTTTACCGAGTCCTCGGTCTGGGACTCGCCGGCCGTCCGGCGCCCGTCCTGCACCTGTTCGTGCTGGTACTGGTATACGTGTACGAACATCGTCACGAGTACGACGGCCGTCCGCTAAAGAGTTCACCATGATTATTCCTGTGGGAACGTCGATGCCCGCCTCGCGCGTCCGCCCGGACGCGCGGGAGAGAACCACAGCGCGGTGGCGGTGCCGTCGACGAACGTGGGTCACGCGGACTGGATAGCGCGACAGGCCGTACACACGAGGGTGTTGTCCTTCCGGACGACCATCCCGTCGCAGTCGTAGCACGTACCGCCGAACGCGACGTCGAGCGCCGACGCGAGCACGTCGACTTTCCGCTGGAGTCGGTCGATCTCCCCTCGCTGGGCTTCGATGCGTTCCTTCAGGTCCGACGGGGACGGATCCATCGTACTACCCGCAGGACCGATCGGGAAGTAAGAACCGTGCCTGCAACGGCCGGCCTCCCCGTCGATCCCGGCGGGCACTCGCCATCGACCGATACGATCGATACCATCGATCGCCGCGGGCCGGACTGATCGAGCCGCGTCCCGCTCGACGCGCGCCTGATCGGACACGCCGCCCCGTTTGCCCGCCTACTCCTCCGACTCCGGCCCGATCAGGAGCGTATCCTCGACGAGCGCCAGCGTCGCCCGCCGTATCCGCTCGGACAGCGCCTGATGCGAGATGCCGAGTTCGTCGCCGAGTTCCTTCAGCGTGACGTCGCGCGGAACGTCGTAGAACCCCCGTTCGGCGGCCACCGTCAGCGCCTCGTACTGCGCCTCGGTGAGTCCGTACCGGCCGGCCGGTTCGCCCTCCAGTTCGCGGATCGTGTCGACGTCGAACGTCAGGCCGTTGGCCTCACAGTAGTCGATCGTCCGGGAGAGCGAATCGCGAGTCGGATACAGCACCCGCAGGTACCAGGTCTCGCCCGCGCCGTAGGCGTCGGTGACCGTCGCCTCCGAGTCCGTCAGCATCTGCAACACAAGTTGCACCCGCTCGGTCCACTCCATCCGGTAGAACTGATCGCCGTCGACGTTCACGAGGAGCGACGGGTCCGCGACGCTCGGATCCGCTTCGAACGCCTCGCTGACCGCCTCGGGATCGGCGCCGCGCACCCAGAGGAGCGGCATCACGGCCTCCTCGCCGCTCTCTACGATCTGCTCGACCTCGAACTCTGCGCCGGAAAGTCTCGAGAGGGATTCGCGCAGCGCGAACTCCTCCGCCGGAAGCGATCCCGTGACGATAGTGGCCATTCCAGCTACCCGATCCGAAAGCGGAATCCAAAGCGCTGTCGTTGTCTCTCGGCGAGCGCGCGAACTCCATCAAGAGGAGTAACGACCGAATGCTCATTCGGGGGGCAGGCCTACGGATCGGTGCCATGGCGTCTGCCGGAAGAGCGCGGTGCGACGGAGGTCCAGTTTCGCGGACGAATCCACCACGCCGCCACGGTCGCGAGAAGCGTCGTCGTGGGGACCGCTAGATGTCCCGTCGTCGGAACAGGAGCTGGCCGACGAACAGGAGGGCGAGGAACGCCGCGAGCAGGACTCCCGTATCGGCCGGTTCGTACGTCCCATCTACGAGAATCGGCGTCGGGCTGTAGTAGTGCGTCGGGCTGACGTACCGGATCCACTCGAGATCGCCCGCGCTCGCGACGACCGATTCGACGAGGAAGAGGACGAACACGAGCGCGAGGGCGACCCGCTTCGCGACGTCCGCGCGATCGAAGAGCACCGAGAGGACGACGCCGATTCCGGCGCACGCGAGGAAGTAGGGAATCGACAGGAGGTGGACCATCGCGAGGGCGACCGGATCGATCGACTCCCCGATGGCGAGCGTCAGCAGGTAGACGACGGTCCCGACGACGACGTTGAGCGCGACGACCGGAACGAGCAGCGAGGCGAACTTCTCCGCGAGCAAGCGCGATCGCGAGACGGGAAACGAGAGCAACAGGTCCATCCGGCCGCGCTCGATGTCGCTCGCGACGATCCCTCCCGCGGAGTAGGCGAAGTACAGTCCGAGCCCCAGGAGCCAGACGAAATTGTAGAGTTCAGCCGCGAGGAACCCCTCGATCGTGGCGAGCGTCTCGATACCGAACGCCTCGATCATCGCGGGCGGGAGTTCCGCGAGCATCTCGTCCATCTCCACGCCCTCGAGTTCCGTGAAGTACCACACGAAGAAGGCAGAGAGGGCGCTGATACCGGCCGTCAAGACCGCCGTACCGCGGACGCGACGGCCCGCCTCGTACCGGGCGGTCTCAAGCATCGGGCGTCACCTCGCGGCCGGCCTCCTCCGCGCCACCCGTCCCGTAGTAGTGGATGAACACGTCTTCGAGCGGCGGCTCGCTGATCTCGACGTCGAGCACGTCGTGCGACGCGAGTTCGCGGAGCAACGCGTTGTAGTCGCCGGCGTAGGTGAACTGCACCTCCGGGCCGACGGTCGCGACGTCGAACGCGCCGTCGAGGGCGGTGAGTTCGGAACGCACGCCGTCGGTGGTACGGAGGCGAACGCGCTTTCCTCCCCGATCGAGCAGCGTCTCGACGTCCTCGAGTCCGACGAGCCGTCCGGCGCGGAGGATCCCGACGCGGTCGCAGACGCGCCGAACCTCGCTCAACACGTGCGAGGAGAAGAAGATCGTCGTTCCGCGCTCGCGTTCGCTCCCGATGAACTCGTTGAACTCCTCCTGCTTGAGGGGATCGAGCCCGGACGTCGGTTCGTCCATGACGACGAGGTCGGGGTCGTGCATGAACGCCTGGACGATCCCGAGCATCCGCCTGTTCCCGGTCGAGTACTCCCGGATCGGCCGCTCGACGGGCGGCGTGAACACCTCGAGGAGTTCGTCCCGCCGGCTGTCGCCCTTCACCGCCGCGTGATAGTCGAGGACCCGTTCGCCGGTCACCTCCTCGTCGAACCCGAGGCGAGCCGGCAGGTACCCGATCCGTCGCTTCGCCTCGATGAGCGCGTCCTCGTCGCGGACGTCCGCACCGAGCACTCTCGCGGTTCCGGACGTCGGCGCGAGCAATCCGAGGAGCGTTCGAATCGTCGTCGTCTTTCCGGCCCCGTTCGGGCCGAGGAAGCCGAACACCTCCCCCTCCTCGACGGCGAACGAGAGCGAATCGACGCCGAGCACGCTCCCGTAGTCCTTCGTCAGGTCTGTCACCTCGATGGCCGCCATACCCGTACTCTGACTTTGTGACTACATACGTCTTATGTTCATGAGGTCATGAACAGTGATCGTCTCGTTTATTGAGTTTCACAGCGAACGTGACCTATGCACGGATTCAGCGACGACGAACGCGACCGCATCCGGGAGGAACTCGTCGAGGTCGGCCGCGAGAAGATCCTCGCGTTCGGGCCGAAGAAGACGAACGTCGCGGACATCACCGAACCGGTCGGGATCGCGAAGAGCACGTTCTACCTCTTTTTCGACTCGAAGGCCGACCTGTACCTCGAGATCCTCCAGCGTGAGACGGACGCCTTCACCCGGAGCCTTCGGGACGAACTGGCGGGCATCGACGATCCGCGCGAGGAGTTCGAACGGTTGTGCCGGTGCTACAGGGAGTTCGCCGAGAGCAACCCGCTCGTCCAGCAGATGATCGGCGATGAGACCTACAGACGGATATTTCGCGACGACGTCTCGGCGGAGCGATTAGAAGAGATTCAGCGGGAGGGACTGGCCGAAATCGTCCCGTACGTCGAATCGATTCAGGAACGGAGCGACGGACTGATCGCGGACCACGACCCGGTCACGGTCCTCGGGTTGATCGGGACGATCGGGCTGATGGTACTCCACAGAGACGAGTACCGGGAGTACGACGAGGGGTATTACGACCGGGTCCAGGAACTGCTCGTTAGCGCGCTCGCCGCGGGATTGACAACCGAACGAACCGCCGCCGCCGGTTCGTAGCGGGCCCGTCACTGCGGTGCGGTTCGTGTCGAGTCAGATCCCAATCCCGCGAGGAACAACGGGCGTTGTCCTACAACGGCAATTGTTAAGAAAATTGGCAATTCTTATCTCCCCTGCTCCCCCACCCTCTCCTGCAATGGCCTGGAAACACCGTCGAGATCTCTCGAAGAGCGAACAGAAAGCACGGGAACCCACAGCCGGCACCAACTGGTGGTTCATCGCGGCAGCGGTTACCGCCGCGTAGAGCCAACAGCGATGTCGGGTCTCCTCTCTCGCGTGAGGTTTTGTCGTTACGCTCCGTAGGAGCAGGCAGATGGAAACCGCCGAACTCATCACCGTACTCCGGGGCGCCGGCCTCTCGCCGTACCAGGCCGACGCCTACGTGACGCTGCTCGAACTGGGATCGGCGTCGGCGAGCGACCTCGCCACCGCGAGCGGCGTTCCGGGTCCGCGCATCTACGACGTCCTCCGTGGACTCGAGGACGACGGCTACGTCACCACGTACAAACAGGATCGGCTCTACGCCCGCGCGAAGGATCCCACGGAGGCGCTCGCGAACATCAGGACCCACGTGGGACGGTTAGAAGCGGCCATCGGGGAGATCGAGGACCGCTGGCACCAGTCGGAGCCCCACGACCACGAGCTAACCGTCGTACGACGGTTCGAGACGGTCTTCGAACGGACCAAGCGCGACGTTCGAACGGCCGACCAGTACATTCTGCTCGCGGTCACGCCGCCCCAGTTCCTCGAACTCAGGCCGGCGCTCGCGGCCGCCCATGAGAATCACGTCTACGTTCGGATCGTGATCCACCCGCGGCCGGACGAGGACATAGTGCTCGACGAAGCTGACTTCGAGGCGGCGTGTGCCGAAGCGCGCGAGACAGTGCCGTGTAAGGGAAAGCCGTTCGTCGCGCTCGTCGATCACCGGAAGGCGCGACTCGCGCTGAACGTCGGATCGTCCGACGAGTATGGGTTCCTCGTCGACGACCCGCTCCACGAGTACCTGCTGTGGTTCTACCTCGCCGGGCTGTCGGAGGTCGCGAAACCGATCTACGCGGATCCGGACGTTCGACTTCCCGTCGTACTCAGCGAGATCCGCAGCTGTATCAGGATGATCGAACCGTACCTTCGGGAGGAGCAGAGCGTGAACGTCCGGGTGCGTGGCCGGTGGGTCGAAACGAGGAGACCATGCGAGATCTCCGGCGTCGTCACGACGATACAGTACGCGGGCGAACCGGTCGTTGACGAACCGCTTTCCCTCTTCCACTTGGCTGAACAGGCCGCGTTCGTAGTCGACACCGGAGATCGATCCGTCACGGTGGGCGGGTTCGGAGCGGTTCTCGAAGAACTCGAAGCGGACGAGATCATCGTCGAGAGCGTTACAGAGTGAACAGGCCGAACGACGGACACAGCGTGGCTCCGCCACGTAATCCGATGGGAGTAAACGAGTCTACTCTCTCGTCGGCAGCACGGAGGAGATCGCTGCATCGAGACGGAGTCAGACACTATGATGTCAGTTAACTAATATTCGTGATCCTCTTCGGTATTCCGCTCTCGGATGCCAGTAACCAGCTATCGGCACTGTCTAGTTGAGCCAGTTTGAGGAGTGAGCAGAACCCGAGTTCGCCCTCGCTCGTCTCGACCGCCCGCGGTCGCTCGCTCACGCTCGCTCCCTGATTCAAATCCTCCGGGTGTCATCGCCGTCGCTCGCGGAGTTGCTCGCGACAGGAGATGGGGACGGAGGGCCCCGATTTGGCGGTTTTCGGGGATTCTGTCGGTTCTTCGTATCGGCTATCGATAACGGTGATCATGGTCAGAACGAACTCGTGAGGATGTCGAGTTTCTCCGTGTCCGGACGCCGCCGTTCCAACTCCTCGTCGTAGTCCGGCTTGTCGTAGTACCGCCGGATCGTCTCGGGCGAGGCCGCGACGCGCTTCGCGACCTTCACGTACGAGAGGCCGTTGTTGAGCTGCCACGTGATCGAACCCGTTCGAATCGCGTGGGGACCACGACTCGACGGACACTTACTGGAATGCTGGCGTTCCGTGAACTCGCACGAAGCGCGTCGTCGATTGTGCGGACACCCAGTATACAGACACGGCTGCGTGGCCTGATACGCCCAGCACCGGAACGTCGTACCCGAGGCCCGGCCTTGAACCGTAGTAAACAACGGTCTCCGACCGTGCTCGTCACGCTTCCGCGGGCGACTACGCTCGATCCAGACGTCGAGAACCTCCGCGACGTCCTCGGGAACGACGACGTTGCGCTCGTGTTCGTCCCCGTCTTTGAGACGCGTAGGCGGACGATGCCGGAACTCCAACTTTCGTTCGTCCGACTTCCAATCGCTGAGATCGAGAGCACGGAAACAACTGATACGGCCGCCGACGTGCCACATCAGCTCCAAAATCACGTGCTGCACCGTGGCGCGGTGCCGAACGGATTCTCGGAAGAACGAGAGGAGTTTCCGCGCATCGTCAGCGTCAAGCTTCGCATCGCTCGTCTCCTCGTCTTTCGATAGTTTCGGTATCTCCAGCTTATCGGGGAGATCGCTATCGACTACTTCGATCGACGCGCAGTACTTGAGCAGCTGATCGAGGGAAGACATCTTTCCCTTGATCGTCGCCGGGGCGTTGTCCTTCGCTTCGAGGTGGCGTTCGTACTCGTCGAGCCACCATCCATCAAGCTCCCTCATCGCCTCGATGTCGTTCTCTGCAGCCCACCTGACGAACTCGCGGAGCCGGTTCGCGTAACTGCGGACCGTCATGTCCGTGTTACGCTTCTCTCGGCGAGCGATGAACCGTTCTGCAGCTTCAGTAGGCGAGAGGTCCCTCTGGCGGGGTTTGTCGCTCATAGACACCACCCCGAGGTGACGTTTCGCGAACACCGCTCGCGGACTGCGGACTTATATCGCTCGTCACGACCGTGTGTCCGTTTCAAACCCGTCTTCACGAATGCGATCTCTTCCTCGAGAGCGACCGAGTGGTCGCCGACAGTGACGAGCACCGCTCGCTGGCAGTCGGTACAGTGACCGTCGTCGTCGACGTGTCGCACCCGTCCACACGCCCGGCAGCGCCAGATCCGGTGAACCTCTGTTTCGCTCTCACTCGCCATCGAGCAACACCTCTTTCGCACTCCGCACGCGCTGGAACGCCTCTGTGGATCCACCGCGATCAGGGTGGACCTCCTTCACCCGCTCTCGATAGGCGGCACGCACCGCCTCGGGATCGGCGTCGGGGGTGACCTCAAGAACCTCGTGCGGAGCCGGCTCGGTCGCGACCACGTCATCTCCCGATGGGAGACGCGCGTTCGCGAACTCAGACTCACCGGTTCGCACGGGGCGCTGCTCCATCTTGCGCTTCTCGCGGACGTAGAGGTAGAGCGTCCGCACGTTGTCGCGAAGTCGCGAATAGGCGTCGCAGGCGACGGCGTACTGCTCGCCGTCCATCGACCACCTGACGACGGCCCCCGGATCGTCCGGATTCGCATCTGCGTACGGAAGGTTCGGGTTACGCGTCTGGTGTTGCGCACCGGTCGAGAGCCGCCAGTCGTCGACGCCGACGCGCGCCAGCTCGTCACCGAGGTCGTCGATGGACTGGCGGAGCGTCGCCTCGTAGCGGTTGTTCCGCGTTCGTTCCTTCGCTGGTGTGCGGTCGAACCCGGCGGGCCAGTCGAGCGCGCTCATGCCGATCCCTCCCTGACCACGTCGTCGTACGGTCCAACGGACGTCAGCAGCCGAATCTCGTCGCGATGGACGAGCCGCCCCGTCGCCAAGTCCCGCAGTTCGTCGAACTCCGGCTCAACGCCCTCACCCCACGAGCGGGCGCACGAGGCACACCAGAAGTGGTGGTTCGTCGGCTCCCACTGCCGATGGCCGACCGGACAGACCCACCGCCATCGGTCGGTCTCGTCCTCCAATCGGATCGTTATCGTCCCTGCCATCACCGTCTGCCGACGGACGCTCGGATAAAGGCCCGAATTCTTGGACGGACGGTGAAAGTGAAAGTGCCTGTTTCTGACCTGTCCAAGCAGTGTTTTAACACCGATTCCGACGGGTTCGGGTGGCGTGAGTGAGGGTCGGCTCGTGGTCGTCGGTGCTCCTTTGCGGGTGAAAGTGAACCGCGTCATGCGGACTCACCGCCGTAGCTCGCGATCTCATTGATGGCGAGTGAGTCGACGCGGTGGCCGCAGGGGACACGGTGGTGCGTCGAGGGACCGCGCGCTTCGAATCCTGTGGTCCGCGCCCCACAGAGAGGACAGTGGTCGTGCTGTGCGTCGTGTCGGTCGGAGCCTTTTTGCTCCAGTGGGTTGGCGTACATCTTGCTTCCGTACTGTGTTTACGGGAGCCACCGCGAACCAGTGCTCCACCACTGGGTCCGCTTTTGATTCTGGACCTGGAGACAGTCAGGCCCGCGTGTAGCTCTCCGTCGCACTCTTTGGTTCAGACCACTTATAACTTTGGCAATCTACGTCGCCATGGAATGCATCGTACATTGCCAAACAATCAGAGCTACGATATAATTAAACGGTCTTATTGAGAAAACGGGCTAATGCGCCCGCGAACGAGTTGGATGACAGATAGCGATGATACGATTCTGGAGTTCCTCCAGGACTGTAATCTCGCACTTCCTCCGCGGGCTATCGAGTATAACCTCCGAAGTCGGCACAACGTCGAGATCTCTTATTCAACAGTGAATAGACGACTGAAGCCTCTTTTTGAGGTAGGGCTCGTTCAAAAGGAGTATCCAAAGGGTGGGTTTTACTCGCTTACGGAAAAGGGCAGAGCGTATTTGGCAGGTGATCTCGAAGCGTCGGAGCTGGAACGCGACGAGAAGTAACGGCCGAATGCTTATCGGGGGGTCAGGCCTATCAAGTAGTATGAGCACCGAGGTCCGCCGGGAGATCCGCCTCATCGAGGAAGAAGACGGGTGGTGGTCGGCGATCGACGAGGAGATCGGTGTCGCCAGCCAAGGTTCGACGCGCGAGGAGGCGCTCGACAACCTTGATGAGGCAGTCGATCTGACGCGCGAAGCACGCGAAGACGACACGCCAGCCCCTGAACCGGACGCCCCCTGGTTCGACGCCTGAGACGTGGTCTCGCGAGACTTTTCGGGCGAGGACATCGTGAAGGTCCTCACCCACCACAATTATCGGAAAGACCGCCAGCGCGGGAGCCACGTCATTCTCAAGTACACACATCCAGAGACGGACGAAAAGCGGACGGTGACGGTCCCGATGCACGACCGAATCCGAACCGGAACGTTACAGAGTATTGCTCAGCAGTGTGGAGGAAGGAGTTCGACGCCTGGTGCCAGTGGATTGACGAGAATCGATGACAGAGTACACCAATATATCAATTTGATATTATTTTTCGGTCGTTCAACATCGCTAATGGCGCGGGCCACAGGCCTGGCCCTAACCACGAAAGAAGCTGAAGGACACTCAGATAACAGAACCTTGATGTGAATCAGACATTGATCGCCTGTCGATGCCGTGGATTCCACAGCAACCCTTGGTCTAACAGAGTTCGGATATCGGCTTTATTAAAGACGAGCTTCTGTACGGGTGTGCCATCTTGGGTCGTTCCCTCAACGAGGTTGGGGTCGAATCCCAACGTGTGGGCCAGCGAATGAAGTTCCGTGAGGAGGGTCCGTTCTGTTCGGCGCGTTTCATAGCGCCGGCCACGATCAATTCGACCCATCCCGGCGAGCGCATCGGCAAGAAGTCCTCGTTGCTGCGCTGGGGTCTCCGCAAACCCGGGGGGAGATGGGAGCTGTCGATGACCGGCCCTGAGCGCAAGCCCGACATCATCACGGAGCCAGGTGGTCAGCGCTTGTGATTGAAGCTTGATCCGAGGCCGGGCGTATTCGTATTCTTTGTTTGGTTTGCGAAAGATATCGTGGTGGGCAAACCGATTCACGCTCAGGTTATGGACGTCCGCGATCTTCTCACGGAGACACTCATACCACGCCTCATCATCCCGTCCTCCCTCAATCAGCAATACCTGCTGGCCGTTTCCCTGGGTCTGAAATTTACCGTCAACAGCATAGACACCGAGTAGTCGGGCTGCTTCGAAGTCAATAATGGGAGGTAACCGAATACTCCGAAGATAGTCCGAGTTACTCGGGGTGAAGGACGAATAGCGGTTTCGGACGGTGAGAAGGTTGCCGTCATATGCTCCGACTTCATCGCGGAGAAAGTGGATATACGGCGGTGAGAGGTCATAATAGATCTCTGCTTGTCGCTGGTCATTGTTGTATCGTCGGCGGAGCGCATCTGACACGTAGGATTTGCGCTGTTCGGGCCGATCCCACTTCTCATACACCATCGCCGCGAGATTTTGCGTGGTAATTTGCCGGGGGAAGTCATGGTCAACCAGCCACTTCGCCGCCGTGTAAACAGCGTTCCCGACCCGCTGTGACCGAAAGCGAGACAGATCGGCCTGCGAGAGGCCAAACTGCTCTATTAACAGATCGTCACGCTCCCCTGCGTCGGCGTCCATTAAGGCCTGCTTACTGATCTTTGCTTGCCGTACCATTATTCGAAGCTCTCTCTGTATTCATATAAGAAAACCCCTCGCTGAACGTGATGATGTGTTCATAGGACGTGACGGAGCCGGAATGCACGCAGATCGTTCCTTCTGCGGCGTTCTCTCGGCGCACCTGCCTTGCCGGTGCGCCATGAGCAATCGAGCTTGGCCATGACCTCCTAGCCCTAGTGAGAGGCGTGCCCTGTCTCTTTGGTTCCTCGACACAGCTAAGGGAGGGGAGTGAAGTGAATCGTCCTGCGTGCAGCCCCATCGGTCTTCCATCAATCAAGATTGAATCGGTGATGTAAACGGGAGGTACGTGTCTTTCCACTCCTGCCGAGCGGCAAGTGCCTCATAGCCCTGCTCAGTGAGGGCATAGGAGTTTGTCCGCTGATCCGCGGTCTCCTTTTCCACATAGCCCTGTAGAACGAGGACATCGAGATTGGAATATAATCGTGCATCAGAGGGCTCGTACTCAGAAACTGAGTCGAGTTCGGTCTTGATCCGTTGGCCGGATGGATGTTCGAGTCCAACGAGGACGTACAGGAGATCGCGCTGGAATCCAGTGAGGTCAAAGAGCGTCATCAGCTGATCTATCCATCAACGAACCTTATTGTTAATACGGTCTTCATACGATGACTCCGCAGATCGCCATCGCCACAAGAGAACGGCGAACAAAGATACCCATAAGACGAGCAGATTCCCGCATCTCATCGTAGATACCACCAGAACAGCAAGCCAGATTTGTCTCTGTGTGCAGTATCTTCTTGATCTATATTGCTATTAACTAACTATGAGAGAGACGATGCATACCTGTCGCCGTAGGGTCTCAGGCCTTGCGTGTGACACCCGTGTTCGATATCCCACTTTCCGTGCCCGGGAGGGGATATCACCCCAACCTGCAGTGATAGTGATGCCATCGCTGTATCGTGCATGGTGCGGCCCTTCGACGGAAGGGGATGTAGATCAGCGGCACTGCCGCTTCACGTCCCCAGGGCCGTGCTTCGCAAGCATCCTCGGTATATCGCCCGCGCTCTCTCGGCTGCCCTGATCAACAATACTGGCTGTGATGTCTCGCATACGGCGTTAGCTACCGTAGAGCGTAAGAAGTGAGAACTGATTAAGTTCATTAAAATTTATTTTAACGTATATTAATGCATGTGGCGCTTGCATCTCCGGGGATAACGAGAGAAAAGAGCGGTAGACTGTTCTGGCCAGTTTCCTATTCCGTCTCGTCTTAAGCGCTACGTTGATCGCCACGAATAAACGAGACTAGAGGAGGCTTGGTTATCTGATTATTTACGATTGTATAATATCTATAACTAACTGTGAACGGCGTAATATTCATATGTCGCCGTGGGGCGTCATACCCCGCGCGTGACGTCCGTGCGTCCGTCAGTACGGGCCCCATGACACAGGTGGGAATGTACCGAACCGACAACCTCTGACATTTCACCCCCGCTCGCTGTGCCAGAGCGGGGGTAAACTTCGATCAACAGCGAACCGACACAGTCGCCCTAACATGTCTCTTACGGGTATACACAGGTGGGGTGAGAGATCGCCGTGAACACCGACGATCCTCACTCGCAGTTCCGCACTACGCAAGCGCCCACTTAGTATTATCGTCTTGCTCTCCTACTGCGCAAGAAGTATCGCCAGAGAATCTCACACCACCACGCGGGAACCTCCGTTCTCGCACGGACTGGGCGAAACATTCTAGGTTTAAGTTACACCCTCTAGAAATGGAGCGATCTGTTACGTAAGAGCTTTGGCGGGGGACCAGACCTTCAAATGCCGGCTTACATTGATGAATGGACGTGCTTGAGCAGTCGGTGCAGCGATCCCGTCAATGAGGAGGACCTACGCGAGTTCGGTCTCGATCCTGACGCGGCTTTAGGACTGGGAAGACGTTACAGGGATTCTTAGATCTATTCCATGAGACGATGATTGAATCGGTCGTGAGCTGCCCCTCGACTTAGTGAAATCGCTGTTCAACCTCAAGCGTCCTCTCCACAGCGTCGTCGAAGCGTTTCCGCAACTCTTCGTTAAAATTTTGGATGCGGGGATCCTGCTGTACCACCTCTAGCGAGTCCCAGTCACCAGCTTCGGTCGCGGCGTACAGCTGTGTGAACTTCTCTCCATTGTTCCCGTACGCAACTGCGATCACGTATGGTTTTACCTCTTCGGTGCTGTCGACCGGATGGCTCGCTCGCCATTCCTCGATCTCGGTCACGCTTACCCGATCGAACGTCGTCAGTTCTGCGCTGAATTCGCCGGCGACGAGGCGTTGTACCAGCTGTTCTCGATCCCACTCCCGCGTCTCACCCGTGTCGACATCTGCTCCCGTTACCGTCTCGGTCGCGACCGACTCGATACGCCAGTTCGTGAGCAGCGGTCCGGCCATCTCAGCCGGCGTTCGCGTGCTGACGTCACCCTCCTGAATACGGTCACCTTCCTGGACACGAATGTAGCGAGGGTTCGACGTCGAAAGGTCGATAAAGATCTCTCTCGGATCCGTGTTGACTAGCACGTCGATTCCGTCGATCGTTCGAAGTTCTACCGTCTGCTTGGAATGTTCTCTATCCATTGTTGGCTATTGTGGGGTGTCGGGCCTCGAACGTGAGACAGCGCGTGGACCGTCTTGGTGAGTTCGAGTGATAAGTGACATGGCTCGATTCGCAGATCGATCGCGCCCGCCTGCTTCGCCACCGATCCTGGCCGTGTTTTCCCTGTCTATAATATCCCGGCCAGACGTTTCACCCTGTCGTCGACCATCGCGACCCGTGACTGTTCGGCACTCTGATGACGACGAATCGGAGGGTCCATGCGTTCGGCCGATCCGGATCCGCGGGCACGAACCGGTCGGGGTGGGACACTCCGAACCACCCAGCGAGAGATACCGCCCGTGGAGTTTGGAACCACTGTGGGGACGGTCCCTGCAAGTTCCGACGCCGCAGCAGGAAGACGCGAAAATCGTGATATTTTCGCGTTCAAAGGGGCGAAGCTCCTTGAGTACCCCGACCTCATGGACCGAGGCACGAAGCGCCGAGGGAGTAGGTCGGGGTAGTTCACACCGGTACATCGCTTCAACTAAACGGTAGCGCGGGGTCCCCTTCCTCAAGCGCGAGCGAAGTGAGCGGTAGGGAGGGGAGGAGCGCGTTCGTATAGCTGGGATTTTTCGTCATATAAATAGCCACGGATCCGCATTGAATATGTGGCAGACGACTACGTGCGTCGGACGGCAATCACCCGCCTCTCGGTAGACGGCGAGCAACGCGACTTGCTCGAAGATACCATCACCGAGTGGAAACGGGGGTGCCAAATCGCCACAGACCTCGCGTGGGGGCGGTGCAACACTAAGAGCGACGTGCAACCCCTCGCCTACGATTCTGTGCGCGAAGATACTGACCTCGGTAGTCAGCATACGATTCTCGCCACCCACCAAGCCGCACAAGCCATCACCGGCTGTATCGAACGCCGGTCGAAGGGTAAGAAGGTCAGCAAGCCGACGTTCACCGCGCCAACCGTGAAGTACGATACGCGGACGATGACGGTGTTCGATGACGATACCGTGTCCCTCTCTACAACGGAAAGTCGGGTTCGGTGCCCGCTCGACCTTCCTGAAGCCGACGATGGCTACCAGCGTCAGTATCTCGACTCGGATAAATGGAGCGTTACGGAAAGTACGCTTACCGCCCGAGATGGCGAGTTCTTCTTGCACATCGGCTTTCGCCGGTACAAGAACGATACCGAACGGAACACCGCCGAGGACGGAACGGTTCTCGGGGTTGACCTCGGTATCGAAAACCTCGCCGTCACCAGCACCGCCTACTTCTTCAGCGGGCGGGAGCTGACCCACAACCTCCGCGAGTTCGAGAAAGTACGCGCTAGCCTGCAACAGACCGGCACGCGAAGCGCCCACCGGACGCTCGTTCAGTCGAGTGGTCGGGAACTTCGTTATGTCCGTGACGTTCTCCACCGGGCATCGAACGCGCTGATAGACGAAGCACTCCGCTACGACTGTGACGTAATCGCGTTCGAGAACCTAACCCATATCCGCGACCGTACCGGTGCATCGTGGGGTCACAAGTGGGCGTTCCGAACGCTCTACGAGTACGTCGAGTACAAAGCCGAAGCCGTCGGTATCTCGGTGAAGCAAGTTGGGTCGGCGTACACGTCGAAGCGGTGTGCCGAGTGTGGATTCACGGCGGACGAGAATCGCCCGTCGCGCAACGACTTCCGGTGCGTGAAGTGCGGGTCGGAAGCGAACGCGGACTACAACGCGGCGAAAAACATCGGTATGCGGTACGTTCGTCGAGGCCAACAGTCGTCTCGGCGGACGGGCGACAGTCAGCTCGCCCTAAAGTCTGGAACGCTGAAGCCGAAGGGCGGATTTACCGCCTACCCAGACGGGTTCGAGGCCGAGTTCACGGACAAGCCCCACCCTCAAAGCGCCGAAGGTGCTTAGGGTGGGGTAGTTGACCTCACCACGTGCGAAGAACCTATGGTCATCAGCGGCTGACGCAGATGTGATGAGTAGAGGTACGATAAGATCGGTTCGCTGGGTGAAAGTACGGCACAGAACGAGATGGAAGGGGGCAACATGGGTATAACTCGACGTATAACACTCGAAAGAGAAGAGAGCGGCTGGTGGGTTGCCTATGACGAAGATCAGGAGGTGACGAGTCAAGGGCGTACCCGCGTCGACGCTCTCAGGGACCTTGACGGGGTGATTGCCCTCCTCAACGACGAAGGACACTCTCCCACCGACGCGGAGTTACTAGATGCCGGTATCGCTCCCGATGATAACAGGCCTGGTGAGGACCTCCCGGATGTTCTTCAGGGAGGGTAGTAATGACTAGGGACGACTTTTCGGGTCACGACATTATTCGAGCCCTCGTGACTACCGGGAACTTCTGGTGGGTCCGTACTAACGGTGACTACGCCCTTTTAAGATGGGAACACCCGGATGGCCTTGACCGACGGTCAGTGGTTATTCCCCTCCATCACCGTGTCACAGACGGAATGCTCCATGCCATCGCTGGAGATGCTAAAGCGAACCAATTCGACGAATTTTGTCGATGGATAGAGGATAACAGGTGACGGCAGCTGTGAGCTACACCAGAGGTGGAGAGCGTCGCCTCGTTCAGTGAGACGCGCGCAGAGGCGCTTCAGATACTCGCGGATGGCTCGATTCGTATGAGACCGCGGAGGGCTTCCTGGACGAGTATCTCCCCGAGAGCGACGCTCCCTGGCTGTAGTAGGCGACATTGTGACAGCGTCAGTGACCGGTGTGCTGTCGGGCATGTGTTCCGACGCAGAAATCAGCGGTCACCGTCCTCAATACGTGAAAGGCGAGTAGCCCCAAGCGTGGTACGGCAGAGCCGTTCACTGCTGCATCACTGATCGATGGGCGTTCGAACCGTGTCTGTTAGCCCAGTGGTCGAAGCGGCTGGTTCCTCGTGACGCCCGTTGCCAACGCCTCTACATCTCGGGCCAGACGGTCGGCGTAGTCGAGTCGGATTCGTCGTGCCTCGCGCTCGGAGAGCAACGAAGGGCATCTGATCTCCGCGGAGATCGGCATATATTCCGCCGGCACGAAGCCCATCGCTTCGAGATAGCTCGTCACGGCGGGGGCATTGAGGCCGTCCCTGATCGCCGCCGTGGTGAGCTGCGTGAGGGTTTCGAACTCGGGAACGCAGATCCGGTCCGAGTAGATGCCCGGTGCACCGATCTCGACTCGCTTGGACGTCGTCTGCTCGACGAGTCGGAGCATGTTACTCGTGAGCGCAACGACCTGCGAGGGAAGCGCTGTATCAGGTGCACGCCACTCAACCGTCGGCGGCTGAGAGCGGAGTCGAATCGGCGTCATCACGGTGTTTTCCGGCTGAAAGTACTGCCGGAATTCGTGGTCCGTAACGCCGCGCTCTACAGCGAGCGTTCGAAACTCCCCGTACGACCGGGCGAGTCGTACCTGCCAATCGGCGACACTGGGCGTGTACTCCCACAGGTCGCGAAACTGGACGAACGAATCGCCGCATCGATGGCGGTAAGCATAGGCTCGGGACGAATCCATCGCCCGGATACCGTCGTAGCACGGTGAGGAACTCACGAGTGCCAGCGCGGGATCGAGCCCGGTGAGCAGGTTCATTTGTCGGGTCGCCCTCTCGGTGTCAAAGTGGATATGGGTCCCCGCACACTGTTTTGCAGGGTCGAGTCCGTTCTCGTAGATCCGTTCGAGCAACCGACCTCGTTCGCTAGTAGCGGGTGAGGAGTGTCTCGTGAGCGGGGTTCCGAGCGGTACGAGGCGCTTGTTCTGCGTGGTCGCCGACTCAAGGACGCCCCGAAGGGTCGACTGCAGGGCGTCTCGAAGCGCCGCCTCGGAGTCGACGGGCGGCGTCTGGATCTCGATCAGCGGTGCGACGAACTCGGGTTCGACGTATTCGTGCGTCTCGGCCAGTTCTCGTCCATCAGTCAGTGCCCCCGCTTCGTCGATCACCCAATACTCGACTTCGACGCCTACCTTCATGATTATCTCCAGATATGTGGATAACTCATATTATGTGTCGGAGAACGCCGCGTATGGGTATACCCTTGCGCCTTGCAACGGCCGGTACAGCCTCGATGTCCCTGACAGAGACGGTATACCTCTGAATATCTCTCAGCTCATTATTCCATGATCCGTTCAAACGGCACGAGTTATTGGACCATCTACGCTCTGTATCCTGTCGAGAATGTTCCCGCGGTGCTCCATATTTCAATCCAGACTAGCTACGATTTCTCGTGGTGATGACCGTTCACGAGGCTACCGATACTCGCTTTTCGAGCATATCGTGGTAGACGAGCGTCTCACGGGCCATCTCCACGAGGGGTTCCGATCGTCGCCGCGTGATCTGCCAATTCATTGCGTCCGTGAGAGCATCGATAAGTCTGAACGACTCGCCATTCCCTTCCCCATCTGGCCCAAGTTCCCGGAAGAAATCATCGACGCAGTACGCCGCGGGTGCCTCGTTGAGAAGGACCCCGTATATTTGGTCGATGAGTCCCGTACTATTGGTCGCCTCCTCCCAATTGTGGTCCTCAAGAACCATGGTGAAGAGACGAGGCATCGTTAGGAGAGAGATCCATTGAGAGCAGTTCACTCATTACGTTAAGCCTGGACCTCTCCGACACCACTCCGTGGCAATGGCTGTCTATCTAGGGGCAGATGGCACTGTTTCAGAAGAAGCTGATGAGGACTCGAACGTGCCTCCTGAACCCTCTGAGGCTGATCTCGATCTGGACTCCGATTTGGGGCGAGTGAATCAGTTTTCTCGGTCATGCACCTGAGACAGTGAGCCAGGCACAGCACACTCACTGATGTGGCTCACGTGGACTCCTCGCTCTTGCTCACTTCAGTGATTATCACGTCCCAGTCTGGGTGCTCGACGCCGTTCCGACACTCCCACCCGCCTTCGACGTTGATACCGTTTTCGTACGCTCGACGAAGGAGCGCTATCAGTTCGGCATTCAACTCCTCCTTCGACGTGAGCGACGTCTCTCCGGGCGTCATTTACGGGGAACTCCTGCGGTCTGATCGCTGGTTCGTTCGTGTCCTCTAGGAGCGATCACAACTACGCCGTAACTGGATACGGTTATCGCATACTTCCCATGCGTGAATGTCACGCGGATCTCCCCGTTCGCGGTGTCTCGAACGCGTACGAGCGCAGTCAATGCGTCGGTGTCGACGGTCGCATAGAGTGGGTCTAGTTGAGCGGGGTCTGTGTCCAACACGTCTGCCAGCGCCGCGACAACGGCCGTGCTTGCAGCGGTCGTACCCGGATCGTACTGGGCGCGATACATCTCCGATTCTGGATGATACTCGACGATCTCCAACCCCACGCCAGTCGGCTCCCTCGTCATCCTGTGTCACTAGAATGGTCTGAATCAGATCAGTGAGGCCGCTGATTATACAGGAGGTTTTTATAGGGCCATCGGAAAATCGCTCGATCGATTCTACGGCGGGATGAGTGTCCCGCCAATGAGGCGTCGATGGCCGCGCCGAAGTCGAGACGATAGTGACTGCTGGGTGATGCCGAGTTCCTCGGCGACCTCTTCTAGCGATGACTCACGGGGCGAATCGAAATACCCCCGTTGATAGGCTAACACGAGCGCCTCTCGCTGAGTGGCTGTCAACTCATATCCGTCTCCCTGCATCGGAGTCAGCGCGTGGAGAGCGGTGATCTTGATTGGAATATCGTGCTCCTGGCAGTAGGTTCGAAACTCGCCGATCGCCTCCTGACTTTCGCCCCGTACTTCGAAGTGCCACCCGTCTTTCGTCCCGATCCCCGAGAGAAGGGCGATGTCGGACTCGCCGAGGGCGCTCAGGACCCCAACGTACTCTCGCTCCCACTTGACACGCATAAGATACTCGTCATCGACGTTATCGATAAGCCGGATACCGGTCACGCCAGCGTGAGATTCGAACGAGGCTTCGATGTCCTCGGCTTCCGCGCCACGCACCCAGAAGTACGGGATTATCAGAGTATCGTGTGGAATAAGGCGTTCCAACTCGACCGTCACCCCCCGTAAGGTTTCGAAGATACTCCCCAGCGGAAACTCATCCGCCGGACTCGTAAACTCCATCACGGTCGCCATATAGAACGGTTCGTCGCGAAGCCGGATAACCGACGGGGGTGATGTACCAAGTCTCGATTTTGAACGCCCAGACGTGATCGTTGACTGGCCTGACACGCGGTGTGGGCGAGTGGTTCACCGTCGACCCTGGACGGACATGGTGTATCATGGCACCTCGTTTTGTACAAGCATGGCTAACCATGGTACCACCAGTGAGTTATGAGTGTGATTGTGGAGTTTCGAATTCCGGCCGATGACTTCGAACTCGGGCGGATTCTCAGTGTTGAGGGAGCATCGTCGATCGAGCTTGAGACACTCGTCCCGAGTGGTGACACCACCGTTCCACTCTTCTGGGTCTACAACTCGGTACGAGACTCCTTTCTCGAAACGGTTCACCGCCATCCGACGGTCAACAGCGCAGCAGAGGTGGACGTATTTGACGACCGGACGCTCTTCAGGCTCGATTGGGATGCTCGCCAGGACCACATCTTCCACGGAATCGTCGAGACCGAGGGCCAGATACTGAGTGCCACCGGAACGTCCAGGGCGTGGGATTTTGAGCTCCGATTCCCTACCCACGATGCACTCGGCGAATTCAAAACGCATTGCGATGACGCACAGGTCTCGCTGGAGGTCATCCGTATATTTAATCCAACAAAACCAGAGGCCGGCCCGTGGTACGGCTTAACCGAGCCGCAACGCGAAGCGCTTGTGCTTGCCGTGCAGTCAGGGTACTACGACATCCCACGGGGCTGTACGACCAAGGAACTCGCAGACGAACTCGGGATTTCCGACCAGGCCGTGACGGAACGACTCCGTCGGGCTATCGGTGCCTTCGTTTGGCACACATTCCTCACCCCCGAGTCGGATGCGTGAATCGTCCGTTCCCATTGTGCATCATGGAAAACGGGCATTGAGTTGCAGTCTATTGTATTGAGTATGCACCGAGAATGGAGAGTGGCACGACTGGCATCCAGGGGAATAGCATGACCTCTACTACAGCCGAGCGAGAGAAACCGATCCCTCCCGATATGGTGCTGTCGGCATTAGCGAACAGACAACGACGAGCCATCCTTCGGACACTGAACAGTGCAACCACTCACACGATGGCGTTCGACGCGCTGGTAGACCACGTCGCTGACCGCGTTCGGGACGAAGACGCGGAGCGCGCAATCGACGACTATCGACGACGCGTTCAGATCGCACTCCACCACAGTCATCTCCCGAAACTAGAAGCGTGTCGGATGATTGAGTACCAGAGCGGAACGGATCACATCCGGCTCGTGAGCGGTGAACTGGAACAGCACATACTGGCGCTGGTCGAGTCGTACGACGTCAACAAGTGAGTGGGACACCCTCAACCAGTCAAAACCAGACTGGGCGCGCCAACAAACCTGTCGAATCAACATCAGCCGAGCAGGTCTCAAGACTGGCACTCCCGGTGTCGACGGGGGGGTTTCGGCCCTCCACCGGGAGCGTTTTGAGGTGCTACCAGCGGTGTTCCCATCCGCGAACGAGTCATTGCCGCACGGTTTTTCAACACGGCGCTCCCAAGCGGTCATGCGGTTCGAGAGCCGCATCACGTCTCCCGTCATCACGAGACGGCGAGGCAGTCTCGAACGACCTCGTGGCACGTTCTGACCGGCGCGGTTCACTCGCGTATGAAGCCCGCGGAGAGTAGTGCCCCTCATCGGGTATCCGGAGGCATCGCACGCGCAAAAGCATAGACGAACAGGGAAGAGGTGTCCCTGTGGCACACGAATTGAGCTCATTCACCCCACGGTGCGACATGAGTCCCATCACTCTAAGGGTCCGCTCCCTCCCACCTGTGTCCTCGCATCCCCACGAATGAAGTCAGGAGTGGAGCCCGGAGGTGACAGTGACTCACTTCATACGATCTCTCCGACGTCTATAGGGGTCTATGCTTGGTACACCAAGGTACTTATCCACCCTCGGATATGTTGTTGGATTCTTCACAGGCGGGGAACACAAGACAGTTCCCGGCAGTACTACTGCGTAACGTGTCTGTGCCCTTCGTGCGATGAGGTCGTCCGCGGCACTGGTCGCGACCACGCCCGTCACGAGTGCGCCCTCAATGTCTGTATTCGCGGCTACCTAGCTGTACTGCTCAGGTCTCGCAGTAATCGTGCGCACGCGGAACGCTGGAACCGCTCAGTGTGAGGCGCACCTCGTTGATAGAGATCGCTCGACTGGCATCGTACGCAGGTTCGAAGGGGATTGCCGTAAGGGAGCGAAGCCCCGTATACTACCTAATTGGACTAAAAACGCCATTCGGCGGTCCTCGCCAGCCCCTACCCGTTGAAGATTGTCCGTCAACTCCGACGGAAGCTAATCTTTGGACCAGGAGGGAATCCCCCCGTGAACGGTGGGCGTAAATCGCGTACGTTCTGGTTCGCAACCGGCGCGAGATTTCGCGCCGGAACACGAGCGAACCAGACAGTAGTCGCTACCACGACTGACGCCCTAATGAAGCGTAGAACCCGACGCGACGAAGGGTTAGCTCTGTGTTTGACGGATGAACTCGTCGAGTTCTTCCTCGATGAGCGTCGCAACGCGCTCACTATATCTCCAGAGTGCGGCGTTGAGCCGTTCTTCGGTCTCGTCGTCGAGTTCGTCTGCTCCACGAAGGACGGAATTTGTGGTGATCTGTGGGTGATAGACACAGACCACTCCAAGTGAGGTATCCGAACTGGAGGCCCCCGCCGTGTGGAGTCCGTACTGGTCGGTCCCCCAGACACCGTCACCGCCCCGTCGTTCCAGTTCAGAATCGAGAGCATCGAGGAGCCGGAGTTCGTCCGCGGTGAGGATCGGCTCGTCACCTTCGAACAGTTCAGCGTATGCCGCCGTCCGGGCACTATTCGTCCATTGTTCCAAGTGGGATCGCGCTCGTAGTACGAGCTGTCGCTCGTCTGGAAACCCGGCCATGCGCCTAGTAGGATGGCAAGGCCAATCAACATTCGTACAACGCGTATCGATCAGCTTCGACAGATGGTGGTACGTACGTGCTCCAATTGATAATGACAGGTCGTGGTACCGTGACTCTCGGAACCCTTATACGTCGCCTAGCTGTACAATTATTCGTAATGGCAAACGGTACGGTTGATTTCTTCAATCACACAGGCGGCTACGGTTTCATTTCCACTGAGGATGCGGACGACGACGTGTTCTTCCACATGGAGGATGTCGGCGGCGCAGATCTCGAGGAAGGAACGGACATCGAGTTCGATATCGAACAGGCCCCCAAGGGCCCGCGCGCGACGAACGTCGTCCGCGCCTAAGAAACGACCAGTCACCGCCCGATAATAGGCGGTTCGAGTTCATTTTCTGGCCACACTTCTCCCCGAGCGGCAGTCACGCTCAAGCATACACTTGCAGACGGGGAAGCATATCTCGAATCCCGAATACGACATGATGGATCGATTTCCGACCGTTCTCCGAGGGAGAGAATGATCACCCCCTGATTTTGAGTAATGAGGCCAACACACCGACGTTCCACCCATTCGTAACCTCCACCTGCGTTGTCCCCCTTCTTTTTCTCCGGAACGTCCATGATGACAGTCACTTAATTCCATCGCCAGCCTGCGGCTCAGATATGTTACACGCTCCCCACCCCCTCAGATTTAATACATCCGATAAGTACCTAAGGAGTACATTCATGGCTTTTAAACAATACAGGGGAAGAACACCACGGAGGGGTAATTCAAGGAGCATGTAAAGCGTGAACGCAGTGCTAGTGGCCTTCACTCCATCCAAAGGAGGATTGTCCTCGGATGCTAGTCGATGATCGTCCGTTTGCGACACGCGCAGTCAGTATTAGCACCTCTGCGCGATAGCGTCCGTAATCGCTTAACCTGGGCGAACTACTGGGTAGTTCACGTTAGCAGCCCTCTGTGCGTAAGTGCCGTAGAATCGGATGAGCTTCAGAGAACCACAAAGGTATAACGTACGAGAATAGTATTGATTATAAGTTAGTTAGTACCAAGATCATGTCGCCGCTCGAGTCCCATACTGTCGGTGTCGGAGCAGCGCTCGTGGTTTTCGCCGTCGCACTCGTTGTCCAAGGGATTGGAATCGTTCTCGAGATGGCCCTGACACCATTGGTCATCGCGCTGATCGTCGGTGCGTTAGTGGTTGTCGCTGCTGGCGCGGGATTGTCGCTGTTGGTGCTCGCTCGCAGATGCTGGCGACGTCGCCAGCGTCGCGCGTGACAGCTGGGCGCGCTCACAGGCGAGATCAACCGCTTCACGAATCGTCTGCTCGAATCGCGTCTGGTCGAACAGCGCCCGGGCGTGGGCGTGGATCTCGGCGGCACTCCCCTCGATACCGTCGAGTTCGTATCGCCGAATCGCATCGGCCAGACAGCCCCGCTCGACGATGATCCCACATTCGCGCGGAATCTGGTGTTGGGTGTGCCCGCTCGCGACGGCCAACACCGGCGTTCCCGCTGCCATCGCTTCGGCAGTGACGATCCCGAACGCTTCGCCGCGCCCGGCGAACAGAAAGCCGCTCGCGTCCTCGAGCAGCTCGCGCTTCTCTGCACCGTCGACCCAGCCGACGAACTCCACCCGATCGCTCGCCTGCGCCTCGAGGCGCTCACGAGCTGGTCCCTCGCCGGCGACGACTAACCGTGCGCCCACCTCCTCGACGGCGGCGATAACCTCGTCGACGTGCTTCTGGTCGACGAGGCGACTCATGGTCAGATAGTACCCTTCTCGTTCGTCAAGCGGCCGAGGGTTGAACGCGTCGACGTCAATCGGTGGCGGGCAGATGTAGTCCGCTCGAACGCCGAGATAGCGCTCCATCTCGCGCGCCGTCCAGGTCGACGGCGTCACCCACACGTCGGGATAGGCACTCGTCGATGGGAGCGTGAGGCGCTTGAGTGCGCTCATCAGGCGGTGTTTTACGCCTGCGAAGTCGTCGTTTCGCGAGTACGCGGCTTGATCGAGACTCCCCTGATAGCGGACGACGGCCTGGTCGACGCCGGGAGGATACCAGGTTGCACCTTCATTGGAGAACACGAGTACGTCAAATGTCCGCAGCTCGGCGACGGCGGGCCAGCCGACGATCCCAGCGAAATCGCGAACGATCTTTGATGTACAGAGTCGCCTGAGCGAGGAGTCTTCGAATGCGAGGCGTACCTCTACATCCTCGTCGATGTGCTCGCGAGCGCCGAATCCAGCGTACAGGGGAGCATCGAGCGTGCGGGCGAGTGCCTCGGCGCGGACTTCTGCACCACCGCGGCCAAGGAGATGTGGGTGCACTACTGCGACTCGTCGATCGAGGGTGCCAGCCACCATTGCCATTGTCACAGGATCTTATATGAATTTGGCAGATATTAACTGATTCGGCGGCCCTCTCTGAGACACGTAGCCGAAACTAGCTCCAGTGACGGGAATCCGAATGACGCCCCGAAGGAAATCCCCAAGATCCTTCAGGTCGAAGAATAGTCGACACCTCCCGACACTTAGCTGGGGGTATTCAAGCGAAATAGAGCGTGACGCGGCCGGGCGTCCAACCCTATCGACCGTGTTCCGCACTATCTGTCGACCCAAAACTTCGAGAGCGATCAAGAGGTACCTCCTGGTTATCCAGCAGCAGTTAGCGTCGCGCGTCATGATCAACGCGGTGGACGTGTCTTTGGTCGGAAACACAGTTTTTGGAGAAGTGGGCAGTCGAAATCACTGTTCTCGCGGCATCATACATGCGGTGAAACCGTAACTGCAGTTGCTCTTTAGCTCCGAATCCAAGTAAGCGAGTAAGAACGGAGTCACCAGTATTTGTAGAGAGGATAGCCACAACGGAAAATCAGGACGTGGGTGTTCCGGTCAGCGGGGGGAGCTATTTAGTTGTGTTCGACCTCCGCGCGCTCGCCGTCGCTCTCGACATCGAAGCCGTCACCGTCCTCGACCTCGAGGCGGTCTTCGTCCTGCTCGATGTCGTTGTTGTCGTCGTCGTACTCGACGTCACCGTCGCCGTTATTCTCGTACTCGACGTTGTCGGCGTTCTCGTACTCGAGATCGCCATCGCGCTCTTCGATCTCGTCGTCGTTAGTTTCGACGTCAACGTCACCGGTCTTGCTATCGAACTCGAGGTCCACGGGACCGTCCATGCTCTCGAAGTCCAGGTCGCCGTCGGCGGTCGTCTCGTAGTCGAGGTTGTCGTTCTCGACTTCGGCGTCGTCATCGGACTCCTCGATCTCGAGGTCGTCGCTCTCGACGTCGACGTCGTCACCGTCGTTGGCGGTCTCGTAGTCGAAGTCGTCCTCCGTGTTCTCGACTTCGACGTCACCGTCTTCGCTATGTTCGATCTCTTCGTCGTCGCTCTCGATATCGAGACCGTCATCGGTATCTTCGACGTCGAACATATCACTTCCGCCGCCGTTTCCGTCGCCTGGGGAGACGTCGCCGTCGGTCTCGTTGCCGTCAGTCTCGTTCCCGTTGCCGTTAGCCTGTGAGTCGTTCTGCGCCGCCAGCGCGCCCATGGAGCCGAGTACCACAGTCACGAGGACGACGATAACTAGCGCAGATTTAAGTGTTTGATTCATTATTATTCTAATATTATGACTATGTTCTTCACTCCCACTCTCTGTGGGATACTTCAGGCTTGTACCGCAACTGGCGAGTAGTTACGACCTACAGACGTAGGCCGGCTGCAGCCTATCTAATAAGGTTACAACGATTGAAGAGGATCCCCGGAAACGACCGACTTAACCCTCAATCGGGGCTATCCGCAGGGTTACGACGATTGAAGGTAATCCTCGGGAGTCCCAGGTGTAATCAGATAGACGATATAATCGGTGTATGATGCATCAACAAGCTACGTTAAATGAAATATGAAAAGTATTGTACGTGCTAAGTCATCGATTATCCTATAGAGGATTTACAGTCGTGTGAATTGCTCAACACGGTCAGTATATAATCACCTCTAAGAATTACACCTCGAAGTTCTCACGTTCTTGCTGTTACCAATTCTATACTATTACGTTAGAGTAACTAACAATGTAGTCGGCTAGTAAATAGATTGTCTGAAATGCTGTTTGAACTGACGGGCTTCCAGCGCGACCTCTTGTACGTACTCTCGGGGTTCGATCATCCCTCCGGCCAAGAGATCAAAACAGAGTTAGAAACGGAACTTGAACGCGATATTACGCACGGGCGCTTGTATCCAAATTTGGATGGACTGGTAACTCGAGGGTACATAGAGAAGGGCACGATTGATCGGCGTACGAACTACTATGCCCTCAACGAACAGGGTCGCGAGGCGCTCGCCAGTCGTCTCAAGTGGGAAGACACGTATCTCCCGTTTCCCCGGCCTGTGCCCTCTAACGAGGTGGAGTAAGCCGTTTCGACGGTCATAACTTCTCCTCCTAAATTAACACTAGCTTATTACAGACATCAGTCGCTTGGTCGAAGGGGCTGGCTCCTCGTGACACCCGTCGCTAAGATCTCCACATCTCGGGCTAGACGCTCGGCGTACTCAAGTCGGATCTGTCGTGCCTCCTGCTCAGAGATCTGGAAAGGACAATTGATCTCCGTAGAAATCGGGGTGTAGTCAGCTGGCACGAACCCCATCATTTCGAGGTAATCAGTCACAGCGTGAGAACCAAGACCGTCCCTAATCGCTGTCGTAGTGAGCCGAGTTAGGATTTCAAACTCGGGAATACGAATACAGTCCGAGTAGATACCGGGGGCACCGATTTCGACTCGCTTAGACGCTGTCTGGTCGACGAGTCGAACCATGTCCCCCGTGAGTGCAACGATTTGTGAGGGAAGCGCTGTATCAGGTGCACGCCATTCGATTGTCGCCGGGTGTGAGCGGAACCGAACCGGTGTCATCACGGTGTTTTCTGGCTGGAAGTGCAGCTGAAACTCGCGGTCTGAAACACCGCGTTCGGCGGCAAGGGCGTGAAAATCCTTGTAGGATCGAGAGAGACGTGCTTGCCAATCTACGACAGTTGGTGTGTACTCCCACAGGTCGCGAAACTGAGTGAAGGAGTCGCCACATCGGCGGCGATACGCATAGGCCCGTGACGAACTCATCGCTCGAATACCGTCGTAACAGGGTGAGGAACTCACGAGTGCCAGTGCCGGATCGAGCCCGGTGAGCAAGTTCAACTGTGGGGTCGGTTTCCCGATGTCGAAGTGGATGTGGGTTCCAGCACACTGCTTTGCTGGATCCAGTCTACTCCCGTAGATTCGTTCAAGTAACCGACCTCGTTCACTAGTAGCCGGTGTCACGTGTCGCGTAAGCGGAGTCCCAAGTGGTACGAGGTGTTTACTTTGTGCGGTAGCAGACTCAAGGAGACCCCGAAGAATCGAATGCAGGGCCTCTCGAAGCGCCGCCTCGGACTCAACAGGCGGCGTCTGAATTTCTATCAACGGTGCGACGAACTCAGGTTCGACGTATTCGTGTCCATCGGCTAGTGCTCGTCCATCACTCAGTGCACCCGCTTCATCGATTACCCAATACTCGACCTCGACCCCTACCTTCATGATTGTCACCAAATGTATGTTAACGGCATATTTCTACACAGATGTACGTGACGTGTAGGTATGCTCTTACGCCTTGCAGTGGCCGGTACAAACGCTGTGTCTACAGGTAGTGGGATTTGTGACAACTAATGTATATTACAGTATCTTAGGTTTCGACGAGTGGTTCGGATATTGAACCCTTCGAAGAGAGGTTTCGAGAATACGCAGTGAATCTTCTGTCCCAGTTAGAGAACTGTGATATCCGGGTAAAGACGACCAGTTACGAATCGACCGACACTCGGTAATACGCAGTGGTCACCTCGCCACGTGTCATGATCCGTTTTTCGAGGATCTCATGATACACGAGTGTCTCGAGAGCCATCTCGACAAGGATTTCCGATCGGCGGCGTGAAATCTGCCAATCCATCGCATTACTGAGGGCACGAATTAGTCTGAATGAGTCCTCGTCTTCCTCTTCAGGTCCGGCTTCCCGGAAGAAATCGGCGACACTGTACGCCATAGGTGCCTCGTCGACCAGGACCTGGTGAATCTGGTCAATAAGTCCTACACTCTGAGGAGCCACCTCCCACTCCAGTTCGTCGAGGGTCATGGAGATAGAGACGGCGTGATACACGGTTAGGTTATCGAAAGAAGTGACTAGCCGAGTACACAGGTATGTGGGAGTTACGTATATCTAAGACATTTACAGATAGTCTCGTATCTTGATATGGGGAAATCAATGCGTACTCTATCTTATCGCCGGTGTACCCCTCCATGAAAGACCTCTACGTGTCTTGCAATTACGGGTAGTTTCACGGGAAGTAGTGAACGCCTTTTCACATAACAACCTCTGGAAGATGTGATGATAAGGGAGGTAGCATATGGCAAGCACACTCGTAATGCTTGATCACGCTAAAAGGAACAGTGCACGTTGGACAAAACACGACGTGCATAGAAGCGGGCGCTCAAAATTACTGTGCTCACGGCATCATACATGCGGTGGAGCCGTAGCGGCACTTAGCTTTTCGCTCTTCCGTAGGAGATTGTTGATACAGCTCTCTACGGTAGAACAGGAACAAAAACTGACCGCCTGACTGCCTAACGATCTGGTTTTAGTCTCGCTCGATTCACTACAGAATCGCAAGACAGCTCTACATCAACAATGTACTACACAAGAGCGTAGCTTTTTAATCCCGAATTCAACCGAGTAAACCACCAGTGATCAATTACCGCACAGGAACTATTCATCACTAAAAAATGAATCCCACAATGCATACTACCCTCTAAATATCGTCGCGTAAACTTGTTGCTTGGAGGTAGAGCGCAACGATGATGGCACTCATTTGAGAGGGCTGATAGAGGAGGATAAGTCACTACTAGCTGAATATACCAAAACTACTTCATGCGCACAGATAATCGTTCAACCTGAGGGCAGACCCCACTCCAGAAGAAGTGAGAGTACGGACGGGAACAGCTGGGGTGGACCCCCATCACTGCGTGTGCCACCCGT
Source organism: Halomarina pelagica (assembly GCF_024228315.1). NCBI lineage: Archaea > Methanobacteriati > Methanobacteriota > Halobacteria > Halobacteriales > Natronomonadaceae > Halomarina > Halomarina pelagica. The sequence continues at coordinate 3,075,463 of NZ_CP100454.1, read as the reverse complement.
CCGGAAGATCACAGGTGGGGTGGGGACGGTCTACAGTGGTAACTGCCCTTTCCTGTGCCAGCGTGAACCTCCTACAGGGAAGTAGGTTCGTGTGCCATCAGTGTAGCTCTGCCGCAGGGCTCTACGCTACCTTCTGTAGACATACTACAGCCAGCAAGCACCGGCTGCCGTCCCTATCTTTCTATAGCGCCCCCACCCAAATAGTCCTTTTGGGTGATATATTTTAGACTCCTAAAACCAAACCGGCTCAAACCTAAATAGTAAGTACTTCCCCGGGTATTACTTTGGTTTGTTCCCCCATAACACGGATTGGCCTTGGATCTGAAGAGGAGATAACGCTTCTACGTTTTTGTATCTGTGACTGACCTCTGTGGGTAGCTGCACCATCCGCTCTTGCCGTTGTAGAAGGGAGTGGTTCTAAAACATTAATACATATAAGAAAATACACAACACATATGATTCGGTAGGCTGTACCTTTTACAACGATGGACGTCGCCAGCTACATCCGCGTCTCAACCGAGCGCCAGAAAGAAGAAGGCTCACACGAAAACCAGCGCGAGCAGCTCGCTAGCCGATACGACGTTCCTCGAGATGTAACGGTATGTCCGCGGCCGTATCCCGTCGACGAGTACCGGGCCGCAGCTAATGCGGCCACCGCTGAGTCAGACGAGACGGCGACCATCAGCTCCCTCCTCAACTCAGAACAAGATCGCAATAGTGGACAAACCTGTGGTCGTCGAATATCCATCGACAATCGCGATGAATGCTACGCCTAGCTCACGCAGATACTGATCTTCTACTGTCTTGTGGGCACGTTAAGCTGACGGAATCTTTTTTCGAGTAAAGTAAACATGAGTGAGGGCGCGGCTACTGGAGAGCGAGACTGAGTCTGGGGTCGAGCCCAAGGACCATCGCCGTTCCCCACGCGATTCCCGTGAGCATCACTACCAGTGGGATGAGTGACGCCACTCGAGCAACAGTACCGAGCGGTGACTCACGATTATAGACCGCTAATAGCGGTGCGATAAGCCAGGTGAGTGCTGCTGCACCGATCAGCAACCCGGAATCGGCGGCAATTCCCATGACGACCACGCCCATCGCGACCGTCGGCCAGTACTGCCGCCAGTTGATCATCGCGCCTTCCGTCTTCGGCGTTGTCAGAAACTCCGCCTTCTCCAGCGGCGTTAGGATCTTGATTCCGTGCGCCACTGCGAGTACCGCAACCGAACAGTAGACGGTCGTGCTGGTCGCAACAAAATGCAGTAGCTTCAGCGGGCGCTTCCACAGCGCAATAATGTAACAGTAGACGGGCGACAACAACGTCACAATCGTCACAACAGTCAAGAACCACGGGGAGGCAACGCCAACAGGGACGACGGTGCCAGTCGTAAGTTCAAGCGCCCCTACGGCTAAGAGATAGGCCATGAATACGGCCGTAAGCGGCAGCTGTAACGTCGGAATGAGGACGTCCAGCTTTTCGACGAGCGACGGCTCTTCACTCTTCAGGAACCGCGGAAGTTCTTTCGTGATGTACTCAATTGACCCCCCCGTCCACTTCTTGTGACGCGTCCGGAACGCGTCATAATTCACCGGAAAGTCCTCGAGGCAGGTTACGTTGGGAGCGAATACCCCCCGATACCCGAACTCACGCGCACGTGTGGAAAATGCGAGGTCTTCGGAGACAAGATGGGGGAACCCACCGATCTCCTTCCAGACATCGCTGCGAATAAGTGCGCCGTGACCGAGCAGCATCACGAATCCGTACTTGTTGCGTAGCGGTTGATAGATATCCCAGTGGACGTCAACACCGATACCGAGTGCCTTCCCGAAGCGGGTAGCGGTCCCACGGTTGTAGTCGTGGTTCGCTTGGACGAACCCAATATCGCTATCCGTGAAGAGCATCAGCGTCTCCGAGACGAAGTCATCGGGGAGGACTTCATCGGCATCCATCAGCGCGAAATACGGCTCATCGATTACGTGTTCAAGCGCGTGGTTGAGGCCACCTGCCTTGAAGCCCTCACGCCCTTCGCGCCGGATGACGGTGACGCCTTCGCGAGCCGCGGCATACGCGTCAATCTCAGCGATGATGTCCGGATCCGTGCTATCGTCGACGATGTATGTGTACGTGTGCTCGTGGTCCTGCTGACGCGATTCATCGAGGTGCATCGGCGAAAAGTCGTTGAACGTCGGATAGACAATCGCGACGGGTGTATCCTTGACCTCGCGGTAATCGCGCCGGGAAGGGTTCTTCCCGCAGAAGAACCCAATGAAGGTGACGAAGATGTTATAGAGGCCGAACATCCAGAATACCGGCAGCGAGAGAGCAATAATGCTGAGCAGGCCGACCGCCCACCAGACGGGCGCGTTCGCCACCATTTCTACGAACATCGGAATACTTGCAGCAACGATTAGTATCCATGTTCCGATGATTCCTGTGTAAAGAAGATGATGCTTCTCCCAATATTGTGGAGAGAGAAGATACGGGTAGTGTTCAGGAGTCTGTACTCGTTCTGACCTCACTGTCCTCTCGCGGGGCTCAGGAGGTTCATCAAAGGTCACGTCTGGTCCCATGAACGACATCCTGAAATGTTAATACGGGGTGTTAAGTGTTTTGCACTGACAAAATAGATTACATATGATATGATATACAATGTATGAACATATAAACTAGAATGAGTATATGAAATTGTTATTATCCCTGCTTAATTAGTCGTAGAATATGGGCGAATCGCCCGGAAATCTCTGCTCCGGTTAATTCCTACGCCACCTATTACGCATTTATTGATGGACGTTGTACGACAGTGTATGAGTCATGCTCGAACCACAGTCTCACCCGGCGATGACATCCAGGCGGTGCTTGACCGCGCAGGGCCAGAGGCGACAGTCAACTTCGAGGAGGGCATCTACCGAACTCGCGGAGGATGGTCGCCGCATGAAGGACAGGAGCTCACCGGGCAGAACGTCTATATCTGTCTTCAAGATCAAACAAACGCTGAGTTTCAAGGAATATTTGACTGTACCCGGCCGCGAATCACTATCGAAGCTTTTACCATCGATGGAAATAGAGAGAACCAGGATAGTGGCGTCATGTATGGCGTTCGTGGCGTTGAGGATGCGACCAACCTGACTATTCGAGAGGTCACTGTTCGTGATATACGAGGAATCGGGATCCACTGTCAAGGCAATCGGTCACGGGTAATCGGAGTAAAGACAACACATTGTTCAGAAGACGGGACCAAACTCCAAGGCGTCCGCGATGGGCTTGTGCGTGATGGGATATGTACTGAAAATCGTTGGAATGGGGTGGCAGTCACGAATGGCTGTCGTGACTGCCGTATTCTCCAAACGACGACTCGCTCGAATGGCGAAAACGGTGCTCTCGTGCTCAACAACTGTCAGGGGATAACGATCAACCATTGTACGTTTGCATCCTCCGGATACCACGGTATAGCGGTCGAATCAGACGAGGAGTTTAGGCCATGCCATAAGACGGTTATCCAGAACTCCGTTATCGAGGGATCAGAGTATAACGGCGTGTTCCTCCGCCGTGCGCCGGAGACGCGCCTTCACGAGTCGACGGTTCGCCATTCAGACGAGCACGGTGTATCGATCGTCAGCTCACCACGTTGTCGAATCAAAGATAGCCGACTTCGAAATAATTCACAACAAAAAGATGCAGGGTATAATGGAATCGACGTCCGCACGGGAGCAGGGTCATCTACTGGAGCAGTAATTACAGGTAATTGGATCATCGAGAGCGGCGAGCGGCGGTGTCGCCACGGTATCGTGATGCTCCCTGACTCACAGGGCACCTACACTATTCAAAACAACCAGATTCGCGGCGTTCGTGATGAGCCGATTGTGACATCCCCCTAGTGGACGATAGCTGGTTCATATTGCTCCGCTTGCCCTGTCGGAGTCCACTGTCAACTCCGACACTCACACCCACCTGACCACCGAAACAACTAGTATATCTGCCAATCTATCACCTACTGTTGGCGGGAAAGCTGGCAAAGCGTGAACGATGCAACTCAAAGACTACGACGAGCGAGACGGCAAACGCGTCTGGCTCACCACCGACGAAGTCGACTTACTCCTCGAGCAGACCAAAACCACCGAGCAACGAATCGCCCTCGGCCTCGGCGCACGCTCCGGGCTGCGTGTCTCGGAGATCGTCGACGTCACCCCGACCGACGTCGTCAACACGAGCGCCGGGCTTCGCGTCCGCGTCTGGGAGGGTAAGGGTAGCAAGTACCGCGAGTCACCCATCCCGCGCGATCTCCACGCGACGATAGCCGCGTACGGCGACGTCCGCGACGCCGGACCTGATACGCCGCTCGTCGATAAGTCCACGCGGACGGTCGAGCGCTGGGTGCAGCTCGCCGCCGAGCGGTGCCAGGCCGAGACGGCCGACGCCGGCTGGCAGTTCCTGGGCCCCCACGACCTCCGGCGGACGTGGGGGACGCTCCTCGTCGAGGCGGGCGTCGAGCCGGGGATGACGATGGAGTGGGGAGGGTGGGAGGACTGGAAGACGTTCCGCGAGCACTACCTCGGGGTCTACAGCCCGGAGATGCAGCGTCAGGAAGTCGCGAAAGTCGAGTGGCTCTAATTTAGCTTAGGGAAGAGAGCACATTTGCTAATACACCTATAAGTTGGAGAAGAAACCCAATAAAAAGAGTAAACACTCCAAATTTTATATACCTTCTCTGGTTCTTCTCGTGGATGGCCCGTATTAAGTTACGATCTACAGTAGTCTTAGATCCATTATCAAATGTTAACTCATATTCGCAGGCGGGGTTAGACCCAAGGCCATACATGGTTGGATAGTATGACGATCTGGATGAGAGTACTTGTTTGACGCAAATCTTTGTTAATGACCCATCGAACATTTTACTCTCCGGAAATAATGGTTTAATTGCTTCGATAGCAGATGAATCGGTTAGGACTCCTCCTTCTGGTCCCACTGGAACGAGTTTCGACCGAGCTGGTTCAACCTTCGAATTCCATCTATCATGCTTGTATAATATTTTCCGATAGCGGTTAAAAAATGGCCGGTCAGGAAAATCCGGGGCTACCATCAGACTAGCCCCGAACATATTCAAAAATAGACCTAGGATAGGGACCACCGAGAAGATCTCAACCATGAGCCATGGTCATATGATTATGTAATATGCTTTACGGACTAGTGATCAGAAAGAACGTCAGAAGTCAAACAGCCCTTTCTCCTTGCGGTTCACTTCCGGGCCGAACAGGGTGTCTTGCTCGCTGCTCCACTCGTCGCGCCCGACACCGAACGAACTCGACGTCCGATCATCGATGCCGAACTCGCTCGCCGCTTCGACCTCAAGGCGGCTCTCACGGTACTGCGTGGCGTCTGCCTCGAGGCCGAAGCCGGTGAGCGCACCCTGCCGGTCGCGATCGTCGACGAGCTCGCCGAGTGGGTCGCTCCGTGCGCGCGGGTCGACGTCGGCCAGGTCGATCTCGTCGTCGGGGGCTAACCCAAAGAGCGTCCCCCGCGATCGAACGCGTTCTTCGACGTCTTCCTCGCGCTCGAGCCCGAGTCCAGGAACGAAGTCCTCGGGGGCGAGGCCCGTCCCCTCGAGCTGCTCGTCGAGCACCCGATCGGGGACGAGCCCTGCGCCGGGGTGTCGATCACGGCTCCCCGGCACTCCCCGGTCTGACTCGGGGATTGGCGTGTCCATCGTCGCGCCGTACGACCGCGGCGTATCGATGCCCGGCCAGTCGAGCCGGTCGGGGTCGTGCGCCCACTGCTCTTTCGTATCGGCAACCGGCGCGAACTCGTTCTCGTCGAGCGTGCGCGCTCGTCGCGACCGCGCCGCGTGTAACCGCTCGGGCTGCACCGTGTCGATGCCAGGGTAGTCCCACCGCTCGGGGGAGTTCGACCACTGAAACGGGTCGCGCGTCCGAGGCGCGTCGTTCATCTCGTCGAGTGTTCGCGCGCGCAAGGAGCGTCCCTCGTGGACGTCCTCGAGGCGCTCGAAGTCTTCGCCGTATCCGGAGAGCCCCCCAGCGGTCCGCTCGAACCCGATGTCGAAGACGTCGCCAAGCGGTCCCTCATCCCTGAGAAACGCCTGTGCTTCACGATCCCCACCGAACGCGAAGTCTTTCGCGCGCGTGCGCTCACTCGCCTGTCGCTCCTGGTGGCCATGCGCGAGCCGGCGGTCGACCTCCCGCTCGTCGAGCCGCTCACGCCCGCCGTAGTCGCCGCGGTCCTCTCGAACCGCGCGCTCGAACACGTCGCGGTGCTCGTCAACCGTCAGTTCAGGATCGAAGTACGCGAGCCAGTCGTCGACGCCCTTGCCCTGCGCGATCGCCTTCGCGCTCCGAGCAGTCGGGACGTTCGTGCGCGTGAAGTCGATCCGTTTTCGCTCTTCTGCGGTCAGGTCGACCTGGCCGTACTGGTCCGCGCGGTAGGCGCGACTGTCGGCCGCTTCGCCCTCGATCTCGCTCACCGCCGGCGCGGGTGTCGTCTCTTTCAGGAGCACCGTGGTCGTCCGTGCGTCGTCCGCGTCGGCGAGGAACCCGCGGAACTTCGGGTTCGTCCGAATCGTGCTCGCGGCGTCGCGCGAGCTGAACTCTACCGGTATCACAGTCAGACATTCACGTAATCATAGGTAACAGTACCGGCGCGAGACACGAGGTCTCACGATTATCATTACCGATCGTCGGCTCTCCCTGATTGCTGCCCGTACTGTACCCTATTCTGGTGATTAATTTATAGTCGAAAACCCGCCTGTCGTCGGGTGGTTTCTCCCGGCTCAGCTATTAACGATCTGCGACACCATTGACTGGGATATATCGAAGATTTCCCCGATTTTCTTCTGTGAAATGCCGGCGGCGTACATCTGCGTGATCTTCTCATCGCGCAATGGTTTAGGGATTTCAGCAGGTAATTCATCCGCCGCCTCTGAGCGCTTGCGTTTCGCTTTCTGCTTCTTACGCTCCATCGTCCGGTAATCCGGGTCGCGCCGAGAGAGCGCCGGCCAGCTCAGATCCTCGAGCGCGGGCGTCTTCGACTTGGGGCTACCCAAGTCGTAGTCTTCGACGTAGATTTTGTGATGCGTGACGAGCGGCCCGTTCGGCTGTGTCGGCTCGATTCGGATCAAGAGCCACGCGTCGATCATCGGATAGAGCAGCTTGTCGAGCATCGAGAGCTGCTGGGCGACGATAATGAGCGTCAGGCGCTTATCCCGGTTCGCGAGGATCCCGTTGATCGCGTCGAGCGCGGCCGACGTCATCCCTCGCCGAGAGTTCACTGACGCCGTTCCCGGCGCGCCCTGGGCTTCGTCGAAGATGAGCGCCGATCCGGACTCGACCTCGGGTAAGATGTCGTATGCCAGTTCGCCCGCGTCGAGCGTCGCTTTCTCTTCTGCGTTGAACCCGTCGTCGGTCAGATCGAACTCTTTTGCGAGGACCGTCGCGAGCGTCGTCTTCCCCGTCCCGGAGACGCCGGTTTTCGACGACGGCGTGATACAGATGATGAAGTCGTTCGGTCCGCCGACCGCCACGCGCTGATGCCAGCGCTTATAGAGCAGGGTTTGCTGCCACGGCGACACAAACTCGTCGTCGGAGGGGTGATATGTGCCGCTACTCATTCGTACTCCTCCGCGTCGCCGATGACGCCCTTCGGGCGGACCTTCTGTACCGAGGCGTCGAAGCCGAGGCGGTGGGCCATCTCGTCGAGCGCTTCGACGAGCCGCGTCGCCTGCTCGATTGTGAGACACACCGCGACGTCGCTCGTCGTCGGCGTCTCCCCGGTAGTGATGTCGCCGGCGTCGACCGTGACGGTCTTCGTCCGGAAGCGGTAGTGCTCGCCGATGTCGTCGAGCGTCACCGAGATCTCGTCGCCGCCGTCCTCTTCGGTCCACAATACCCGCTCGGACCACGCACGCGCGATATGCGATTCGTGTTTGAATCGCTCGATCTGCTTCCAGTAGTTGATCGCCGCACTGTGGAACATGCGCCGGGCGGCCTCGAGCGGAACGTCGTCCGGAGCGACGCCCTGATGTGCCCGGACACACAGTTCATGCCACCGACACGCATACTGCTGGGCGTCATGAATGACCTGTCGCGGTCGCGACGACGGCTCTTCGTGTCCGTAGGTGCTCATCGTCCCTCCTCGGGGCGTTCGACGGCCTCGATTCTCAGATACGGTTTCTCTCCGTCCTCAACGAGCCACACGGTAACGCGCTCACCCACCTTCGTCGGAAAGTCGACGTACTCGAGTTCCGCGGACAGCGTGACACACTTCGAATCGCCGCTCTGTCTGACTTTGAACGTCCCCATCCGCTGCTCGCGTCGCGGGCGTCCCACCGCGCCCTCGAGCAAGCCCCGAAGCTCCTCGATGTCGCTCCGCTCTCTCTGGTGCTGTGCCATCACCTATACCGACGGGAATATCTTATTAATATTCATCGCCTAGCTATACACCTGATAAGACGATTCAGATGCCATAATCATGCAATATTCATGCTCTATCTATTGTATTATCATACAGCCGATAGATATTACTAGCGGGGTATTGTTAACGGTGGTATGGCAGGTAGCGCCATCGAGTCGCCCCCGGCGGCTCAGCCCAACAGTTCAGAATCAGTTTTCGACCGCGTGTACTGCGCCGGCGCGTACGCTCGCGGCCACAACCCCGACGAGGGACGGACGCTGAAGTCCGGGCAGATGGCCGGGCGCTTCGGCATGATGGTCCAGGTCGCGGTCACGCTCGCGGTGGGCGTGCTCGTCCTGGGTCAGATCTTCAACGCCCTCCCCGAGACGTCGGGGCCGCTGTCGAACGCGAGTGCACAGGTCGAGAGCCTGACGGCGACGGCGTTCGAGCTCGCGCCGATCGTGCTCATCGTCGTCGTCGCGGCACTCGTCCTCAACGTGATCCGGGGGATCTAACGCGGTTCGGGTACCCCCCTTCTCGCCTTTATGAACGAACTGCACTCAGCAGTGTTCGCGCTCGTCGTCGTCGCGCTCACCCTCGGAGTCGGGCTCATGGGCGCGCACGCGGCGTACCAGGACATCCCGACCGAGACGGGCACCGTCGAGAACGAGTCTATCCTCGTCGACTACGCGAACGCGACGAGCGTCGACGTTGACGCATACAAGTATTACGACAACGAGACGGTCGTGTTCAACGGCACCCAGCTCGTCGAGGGCACCGACTACGACTTCGACACCGCCGACGGGGCGGTGACGTGGTACGACAAGGCTAAAACCACCGACGGCGGCGAGGCGTCGATTTCCTACGCCTACGCGGACAAGCCCGTCGACGCCGAACGCATCCGGGGGTGGACCGGCACCGCCTACGAACTCGGCTCGTTCGCGCTCGTCCCCCTCGCGGGGATCGCCGTCGTCACCCTGCTCACGAGGTGGCTGTAGATGCTCCTCGGCATCTACCAGACCCTCCTCGTGTTCGCGTTCCTCGCGACGTACGTCACCCTCACGAGACGGCTCGACGAACGCCTCGGGGCGTTTCCGACGATGCTCCTGTGGTCGTTTCTCGCGCTCTCGGCGTTCAACGTCGAGACGGCCGTCGACACCAAGCTCGTCTCGGTTCAGCACACCGCCCTCGCGTTCCTGTGCATCGGTGGGGCGATTCTGATGCTCGTGTTCGGGTTGGCGGCCGTGACTGGCCGACTCCCCGACCAGGGCGCGACGCGGTACGCGCGCGATACCATTCGCCAGGCGTTCACCCCTGGGGTCGACCGCCGAGAACCGCCTTCCAGATAACTCATAGCGACAGATATGGACCAATCACCGAAAAACGGCGCTCCGCAGGCCGGCCGCCCGGTCAGTAACGGAGCGCTCAGCATGGCCGCACCGAACGACCCAAAAGCACTCAAAACCGCGGAGTTCCTCGAGGCACTCACCGCTACGGGGATCAACCGTGAGACAGCCGTTGCGGTTCAGAACCTCCTAAGCCAGGACTTCCTGCTCGGGCGGGTCAAGAACGCCGATCGGGAAGAGGCGAAGTTCCTCGCTCGGAACATCGTCGAGTACGTCGAGTGTATGCACCCACCGGAAGATTCGAAACTCCAGGGTACCCTCCGACGGGCGCTGCTCAACGACATCACCGACGGTCGGTACGCGCTCACGCACAAGCAGAAGGTCGAACTCGAGAGTACGCTCATGGCGTTCTTCTTCCGGGCTAGCCGGTCGATCGACGGCTGGCAGCAGGACAAGATCGCCGACCAGGTCACCACCCGTCGCGTCGAAGAGACGCGCCGTGGCGGTGGGGGCGTCTTCGGAGGGCTGTTCTCATGAGAACGACGACCGCGCCAGGAAGCGATCCGGAGGGGATGTCGTTCGGCGAGACGGTCGCGGAACTGCTCGCCCGGCTCGGCCGGCCGGTCGTCGAGTTCGTGATCCGACGGCGTATCTCGAAGTGGTCGAAACAAGACGACGTCCTGCACATCGAGTACGACCCCGAGGCAAAGGAGGTGCACGGACTGACGACGGCCGAGCGCACCGAGCGGGAACTCGGCGCAATTGGTGCACGGCTCGCGGATGAACCCGCCGTGGTCGCGCTCGGGCTGCATGCGCTGGTGGTGTTCGCTCTCCTGGAGGCCCCTGTCCCTCCAACGGTCACGATACCGATCGCGATCGTGTCGTTCATCCTGTTCCTCTCGATCATATTCGCCGCGCGCGAGCTGAATGACCTCGTCTGTTACAACGAGGTGGCGGACGAATGAGAACGACATCCACGCCCGACAGCGAGGCGGAGACGATGTCGTTCGGCGAGACGGTCGCGGAACTGGTGGCTGACCTCTCAACAGAGGGACTGTTCGACCTCGGGGTGCAGTACATGACGCTGACGCTCCTCGGCGCGAATACGCTCATCCTGCTCACCGTCTTCCGCGCGGAGCTTGCGGCGACGAGCACCCTCACCCCGGTCATGACTATCCTTGACCTCGGCCTGCTCAGCGGGCTGCTCGCGATCGCCCTGTCGCTGGCGCTGACGCTCGTCCGGAACTATCTCCGGCGCGGCTACCCGGAGGTGTTCGAGCAGTGAGCCTGCTCATGCTCGTGGCCGTCTTCGGCCTCGGCGTCGTCTGTGGCCCGATCGTCCTCCTGTCACTCGCGCCCTCGCTTCCCGCCTCGATCCGCGGGAGCTTCGCGAAAGCACTTGTCAAGACGGGGATTCGAATGGGCAAGACGTGGCTGCTCATCGAGCGCCGGACTGGCGAGTACGTCCTCGAGGCCGGCGAGTACGACGACGATGCGAAAGCCGTCGTCGTGGGCGATGAGGACGACGAACAGGACTACTACGAGGACCCGTCGGGGCTGATGGGCCGGCTGTTCGGCAAGAACTTTGGCATCGCCTACGAGGACGCCTCGGCGATCGTCAACCCGGTGAGCGCGAAGGTCGCCGAAGAGTACGGCGCGATGACCGACGGCGGCGAACTCGCTGGCGGTGAGACGCTATCGGTCGAAGACATGCGCGAGCGCTCCGTGATCGGCCGGATCACCGGGCAGAACCGCCTCATCGAGTTCGTCAACCCCTTCACCACCGTCCCGAACGGCCGCACGCTCGTCGACGTTCGGCACACCGTCGCGCTGCTCAAGAACGCGGGAACGCCGGAGACGCCCCGCCGGACGGCCGATAACGCCCGCCGGGCGGCTGAGGCACATCGCACGTTCGGCGATCTGAAACAGCAGGTCGGGCTGCTCGCCGCGTTCATGGCCGGCGCGATCGCCTGCTACATCGGCGTGAGCGCTGGCGGCGGTGGCGGTGGGTCCATCTCGGGAGGGATCTCGCTCATGCAGACGGCCACCCAGCCGCTCCTGCTATCTGCGGGGGTGGTCTGAGTGGCGTTCACCGACGGCACCCGTCGCCGCCGCGCTCGGCGACGGAGAGAGCGTGAACAAGAGCAGGAGCAGATGCAGGCGAGTGACGCCGGCTTTACGGCCGACCAGCGGGCGCAACTGCGCGACGCAACCCACGACACCCAGCAGGCCGACGCGTCCATGACGGAGCAGACCGAGACGCAGTCACGGGACCAACAGCGCGAGTCCTCGGACGGGATTGACTTCGGTGACGACGATAGCTCACTCGCTAACCTCTCCGTCCAAGAGCGGATCGACCGCGCGCGTGACCGCCTCAAGCGTCGGAAGGAAGCCCGCACGACCGAAACGAAGGCCGACGACCAGGCGCTCGCGGCAGAGCGCCAGGACCAGCTCGCGCGCCTCGAGGAGACCTCCGAGAGCTTCCGTCGCCAGGTGCAGGGAAGCGAAGCAGGGAGCGGGGGCGTCGCCGAACAGGCCAGGCAGTTCGAACGCGACGTCCTGGCGTCGATCCGCGAGCGAACGGGGACCGCCCTCGAGCCGAGCCAGGTCCGCATCGAACGGGCCGGCGAGACGCTGAAGGCAGCGCTGACCTCGAGCGGACTCGACGCACTCGACGTCAACCCCTCCAATGCGGAGATCCGCGAGCAAGTCGCGAAGCGCCGTGAGGGACTCTCGACGGACGACCTGGCCGTCGAGCGGGACGAGTCGGGGACCCCGACCAGCGTCAGCGTGCTCGACGAGGCACTCGGCGACCTCACCGGGGAGACGAGGCAGGACCGCTCGGACCCCCTGACACCGAGTGAGCGCGAACAGCAGGTTCGGACATCGGTCGCGACCGACCTCGAGGAGACGTTCGGGATCGACGTCGATCCGAGCGACGACCTCCGCGTGCGCGCGGAGACGGAACTCTCGAAAGGGCGCGGCGGGCGACTCGTCGGTGAGACGACCTATTCGGTCGACCTGACCGACGAGTTCGAGAGCGACCTCGCCGAGTTCCAAGCGGAGAACGACCTGCTCTCAGAGTTCGACGACCTCACGCGCGACGAGATTAGCGTCGAGCGAGCTGACGGAAGCGACGCATTCGAGGTGCTCGTCGAGCGGACGGAAGAGGCAGGCGATTACTCACTGACCAATCCGCTGACCGGCGACCCCCTCGAGGAGGACGTGCAAGAGAAAGCTGACTGGTTTTCTGAGACGTTCTCACAAACTGCGGGCGACACCGTGGCGAGCTTCTTCGGCGGGCGGGACACGCTCGCCGGGACAGCCGCAGGGACGGCGACGAGTAGCGTGGTCGAACTCGTCAATCTGCCGCAGACCGCGCGCATGTTCGACGAGGCGGTGATCGAGCCGACGCTCTACATCGGCGAGGGCGCAACGAAGGGTGAGGCGGGGGAACGAGCCGGAGACGTGTTCGACGCCGGCGGGCAGTATGCGTCGCGGCAACTCGATCGATATTTCGAGATCAACCCCGAGAACGCCGAGTCGCTGATCGGATCAACGCCGGCCCGCCAACTCCGCGACTCACTGCTCGAGCCGACCGGTGACGGCCGCGCGTTCGAGTTCGAGAGCCGGAAGCGAGCGGCAGAGTTAGCGGGCATCGGTATCGGGGCCGGGGCGACCGCCGGCGCGACCTACGGGCTGATCGGCGGCCTGAGCAAAGTCTCCCCACGGGGCGCACGCGGGCTTTCGTTCGCGATTCAGCCCGGCGAGGAACTCGCGCTCGGGGCCGCCCGCCGCGTCCAAGGCGCACGCCCACGCCTCTCCGCCGGCACCGCTCGCGGGCGGACAGCTATCAGCGAGTTCCTCGCGGACGAGAGCGGCCGGCTCGACCTCGTCCCACGCGACCGGTCGTCCGTCGAACTCGACGAGTCGTTCGACTCCCTCGGTGAGATCGATCCCGGCGAGCAGCTGCTCGATCAGGCACAGTTCGAACTCCGGAACTTCGCCGACGCGGAGCGGGCCGTCCAGCGCGAACTCCTCGGTGACGTCGATCCGGCACAGTCGCAACCGAGCCGCCCCGAGGGACCGACGTTCGATCCGGACGCGGTGTATCTCGACCGCAACGCCTTCGAAGTCGACCGCGACACCCGCCCGTACCGCGGCGGACGTGGCCGGTCGTCCGGGCCCGTTGGACAGGACTGGTCGTTTGCACGGGAGTTCGACGACGCAGGTCGCCCGGAACTCGACGCCGGAAGGACCGACGCACTCGACGAGTTCGACGCACCGCGGAACCGACTGAGTCAGGCAGAGACGGCGCTCCGCGCAGAGATCAGCACCGACCCACTCGACACCGATGAGCGCACCGGGAGCGGGCTGTTCGAAGGCTACGACCAACGGTTCGACCTCCGGACAGGTGAAGACACCCTCGAGCGCCTCGATCAGGACTTTGGCGTTCGACAGGATACCGGATTCGACCAGGACCAGACGTTCCGCCTCGATTCCGACACCGACCAGCGCCTCGATCAGCCTGTCGAGCAAGTGTTCCGGTGGGAACCGGAGGGAAAACTCGAGACGCCGACACGGCCGCGGTGGGAGACGCCCGTCCGGCCCGAACCCTTCACGTTCGAACCAGAGAGCGGAAGCGCGGTCGTCGACGAGCCGATCGACGACGCTGACGACCCGTTCACGCGCGCGTTCATCAACCCCGTCGCGACGCCGGAGGAGCTACTGGGAGACGCCTTCGGCGACACCGATAGCAGAGGGGGGAAGTCGTCTAAGCGTGATTCTGACCCCTTCGGAGGGTTACTCTAATGGGACTCGCCTATCGCATCGCGGTGCCCTTCGGCTTCGGGATGCTCTGTTTCGCATTTCTGTGGGGGATCCTGAACGGGGCGTTCGGCGACTTCATGGCGATCTCCGCGAACGTCACCACTACTGAGAACGCTGCGACCGGTCGCGGCTGGGCCTTACAGATGTGGACGTGGGGACCGCTGTTCGCCGCCTGTGCCGCCGCGCTGGGACTGCTCGCCGGCTCAGTGTTCGACTCACGAGGTGGACGCTAATGCTCCGAGCGATGATCGTCATGGTACTCGTGTTGTTCACACTCGGGGCGTACTTCGCGGGGGTCGCGCCCGCGATCGAGCGTGTCACCGACGTCGTCGCGGAGAACGACGCCGTCGAGTCGCCCGACTCACCCGTGAGTCCGAGTATTGCGCTGAACATTCAGGCGATCATGCTCGTGTGGGGGCCGCTCCTGTTCGGCTTCGCCGGCATCCTCTACGTGTTCGTGTACGCCATCCGGTTAGAGCGGTTCCTATCGGGGGGCCCATGACGGAGCGCCGACGGTACTACCGGGAGCGCGGCCGTGGGCCGGACGAGCTTGAACTGCGCGACGCGCTCCCCGAAGAGAGTCGCGAGGCGTTGAAGCGTCTTGGCGTGGGGGTCGTCGATGAGTAGCCGTCGGACGCGCGCGCTCGTACTCGTCGTTACCGGGCTGCTCGTGTTCGCGGGCGTCCCGCCCGTCAGTGCATCTCACACGACACTCGTCGCCGAGCACACCACCGACAGCGACTTTCAGCAGGGGACGACCACCGGATTCACCATCGAGGGGACTGGTGAGAGTGCGTCGCTCGTTACTGAGCAACCGGTAATCGACGATTTCAACGATAACGATCTCTCGGAGTATTCGACGGTTTCGGGAGACGCCTTTGTGAGTGGCGGCGAGTTGTTCCTCAACACCTGTTCGTCGGGCGGCTGTCGGACCCAATATGTCTATTCTGCTTCCGGAGACGGTCTGTCTACCTACTTCTCACAGGGGGAGACGGCAAGCATCGAAGTCGACCCGCAGGAGGCCGTCGCGAAAGTCGGCTTCGGCTACACCGATATTGATTCCGGGTACTACATCCAGCTCAACGACGGCGCGAACGAACTACGGATCCGGCAGAACGACAACGGTGCGGAGACGACGCTCGCGAGTACCACGTACGATTTTGCGAGCGCGCAACACCGGATAGAGATCGAGTGGCAGACCGACGGCACGATCATCGCCACCGCCTACAAAGATGGCTCGCAGGTCGCGCAGGTCAGCACGACCGACACGACGTACAGCGGTGAGGGCATCCGCCTCGAGGCATTCTCGAACACCGGCGCGAGCGTCCCGATGGACAACTTCACGCTCAGCGGCGGCAGTGGCGAGTACACGTCAGCCGAGTACACGGTCGAGAATCCGCAGACAGGGCAGGTCGATCTCACGCTCATCGATGGCACTGCGACCGTCACCTGGGAAGGCTACGATAGCGGCAGCGGATCGTGGACGAGCGTCAACTCAACGACCTACACGACCAGCGGCACGAAGACGACGGATCTCTCGGCGGCGAATTACGACCGCTGGCGCCTCCACATTGACGGCGTCGCGCAGCCCGGCGGCACTGTCGAGATCCATAGCGAGGGGCTCACCGCACAGACCAGCGCCCCGACCGTCGACAACAGTACCGCCACCCCCAGCGGGGGCGCGTTCGCGCAGACCTCGAACCTCTCGATCGCCATCGACGACGCTGATTTTACCGCAAGCAGCGACACCGTGACCGCCGACTGGTATCTCGACGGCCAACTCATCGAGACAACGACCCACACCAGTGGCGGGACGAAGTCGATCACCGTCGACGGACTGACCGGCGGGACTCACACCTGGCACGTCGAGCTCACCGATACCTACGGCCACACGGCGACCTCAGACACGTTCTCGTTCACCGCGCCAGCGACCCTCGAGGTACGCGCCGAACGGAGCGGCGACCTCATCAGTAACGCAACGATTGACGTGCAGTTCTTCGGTGACGAGACCGTCTATACCCGCTCGACGAGTGACGGCACCGTCTCCATGACCGGGTTGCCGACCGACGAGCGCTTTATCGTCGTCGTCGAGTCCGCGGGCTGGCACACCCGCCGCGTCATCATCGACTCGCTACTCGACCAGGCCGACGTCTACCTGCTGAACACCAGCGCGGCGAGTGTTGAAAACGAGTTCGTCCTCGAGGACAACACCGGGCGCTACGACGCCGAGAACACACGGCTGTACGTCAAGCGCGCCGTCGCCGTCACCAACTCGAGCACCCTCGGGTACCAGACCGTCGCCGGTGACTACTTCGGCGCAAGTGGGGCTTTTCCGGTCGTCCTCGAAGAGGACGCCCGATACCGCCTCGTTATCCAGTCAGAGGCGGGCGACACACGCGTTCTCGGCACGTACACTGCGAACACCGCCGGTGTCGTCCCCCTCGAGGTGGGGACGCTCGAGTTTACCATCGACGAGACGACCGAGAACGCGACGTACTCGTACTCGGCGACGTACATCGACGACGATCCGGAGACGATTCGCGTCACGTACGTCGATCCGAAAGACCTCACCGACGAGCTGACCGTGACGGTCTACGAGCGGAACAACCCCAGCAACGTGCTGTACTCGACGACCGAGCAGACCCTTGGGAACTTTTCGGCGACGCTCCCACTCTCGGCGAGCGAAGCCAACACCACCTGGATGGCCGACTTCGAGATCACCCGAGGTGGCGAGACGAAAACTGCGACCGTCCCGATCGGCGCGGGGAAGTACAGCCCCGGCGTGCCGCTCTCACCGTTCTGGAAACACACGATCTCGGTCGCGACACTGTTCGTCGTCGCCGGGCTGTTCTCCCGGAGTAACGCCGCGGCGGGCGCGGTTATCCTCCCGTGTCTCGCGGGCGTCTTCTGGTTCGTCGACTGGCTGCCAGCGGAGATCTCGGCACTGTTCATCCTGATCGCGCTCGGACTGGCCGTGATCTACGCCCACGGGAGAAGCGATCCGATTGGAGTGTGATTCATCATGCGAAGCACCAACATCGTCATCTTCCTCGTCCTGCTGAACGCCTCGGCGACGCTCCTGAGCGGCACCGGCATCGCCCCCGCGCTCGGAGTCTCGCCCACAGTCGGCGGCGACGAGCAGATCGAACAGTCCGAACAAAACTTGCAGAGCGTGAGCACCGACCGCTCCGCGCTCGATAACTTCATCGCGGGGATTATCAGCGCGGCGAGCGTCCTCGTCGGCGTCTTCTCGATCGTCATCGCCGGGCCGCTCATGTTGTCGAACCTCGGGGTGCCAGGGGCGCTCGTCGCGTTCATCTTCGCCCCGCTGTACTTCATCGTCGGATTGGACCTGTTACAGGTCCTCTCCGGGAGGTCGCTCACATGAGCCTGCGCACGCTGCTCGCGCAGAGCTACGCCGACCAGTGGATGTCGGGCAAGTTCTGGGACGCCGCAACGGGGCCGTACATCGATACGCTGGGACTGCCGCTGTTCGCGCTCATCGTCTTCGGCTCGGTGGGCCTGAGCTACTACGCATACAGTGGGAAAGCGATCATCCCGATCGTCATGATCGTCCTCGTCGGCGGCTTCACGATCGCCGCGGCACCCCCCACCGTCGGGAGTCTGCTGGTCGTGTTGCTGATGCTCGTCGTCACCGGATTCGGCTACATGCTCATCATCCGTGCACGGGATGGGGTGTAATCGTGGTCGGGATCGAGACGGCGGCGGTGGGCGCGATCTCGATCGTCGGTGCGGCCGTCGCGCATGAGTTGACGCACGTCGCGGCGGCCTACCCCTTCGCGAAACGGGTTGGTGTGGATTGGTGGCGACTCGATGTCTATACAACTCTAGAACCAGATACGTCGAAATGGGTCGACCGCTTTGTCGGCCTATCCCCGTTATTCGTTGGGCTGTTTGGGGGATTGATCGCGCTCGCGGTGGGCGCGACCCCACCGCTCGAGCTCGACACCGCGCTCTTGTTCATCGCCTGGTCGGTCTATACGATCGGCGGCGACTTCTCGGATTATAAACCGACGTACGTGACGCCCGACGACACGGTCGACGACGAACCGGCGATCAACCGGACGCCTCTGTACAAACTGTGGGCTGGCCTGCTCGCGATCCCCGTCGGGTACGTCTTCGGTGGCATCGCCGGCACGATCGTGCTCGTCGTTGGGATGGGTACGGTCGCGCTGACGCTGGTCACCGACGAGCCACCCCTCGCCGACACACATATTCACGAGTAGGAGTAGTACCGGGATAAGAACATGCGTCGACGCTACTCGTGGCGGTACCTCTTCCGACAGGCGAAACACGGACTGTGGGAGTTATTCGTCCTCCTAAGCATACTCGGATTCTTTGCGGGGCTTCTCACCAACGTTCTCTTTCTGGTTCTCTCGTCCGCCCCGCCCGAGTTCATTCCCGTCGAAGTGCTCTACTATCTGCTCGGCGATCCGTTCACCGAGCAAGACGGTATCGCTGGAGCCGCGATGGTGTCGATCGCCTTCGTCTTTCTCTCCTACCCGCTAGTAAAGATCTACGGTGCTATCCGTGAGTATATCCGAGAAAGGAGGACCTCACCAACAGTTTACCGCTAAGGAACCATTTCTTTAGGCAGAGACTACAGGAACGGCGACACGCCCTTCAGAATGGTGCCTCAGTAGGAAGGTATTAGAGTTCCTTCTCGGTGATCTGTCGATATCCGGTATTCACTAGATCATCTCGACTAACCTGATTGCGCCGAGTCGCCGAGTCGATGCCACATCGTCAATACTGACTAGTGTTCATCTGACACCTCCTCAATATTCTAATACAGCGCGGCGATCAACGGGTAGTACAATATTAAGAAGGAACTCAGGATCAGGTTGTCCTAATCGGTCATACACTATTCTTCGACGAGTGGTCACCCTCAGATAAATCACCTCCTAGGTGGCGCACCATCAAGACGGTCAGATATTGAGTACTAGTATAGTATTATTGACCAGTCAATGAGTGTGTCTCGGTGATCGAATACATGTTACGAATATTCTATTTCCGACTATGGTCTGATTTGGTTTTAGGAATGGGTAAATTTCCAATCGAAAACGCTATTATAGTGGCGGGAACTGACAGGACCAGGGGTCGTGGCAGACATCTGTCGGTCGCGGTAAACGGGCAGCAATTCCAGAGGAGAGGTGCGATTAGGAATCGCACACGAACCACTATTTGGGTAAAAGCTCTGCGTTGGCGCGCATGAGGGCGAATTGCCCGCTACCCGTTGTTCCCCTACTCCCCACCTGTGGTGATACTGGGCCTGATTTAATCCGATTGATGATTTCGGGCTAAACCGAGGCCCTGCATTCGGTTTTGAGTACGGTGCTTTCGCCCTCAAAGCGAGAGATTAACCCCACACTTGTTAGCCTTTCGGCTAGATGTGGCCATTATTGTACAAATTTTCGAAGAATGACAGTATTATCGGATTTTATCGAGAGAAGGAGGGTGCCGTAGAAGACATTATTATTAAATATCGATATGTTCGTTCAACGTACATGCTTGCTACACGCTACGTCCTACCTTCTGTCCTATGTATCGACATGTTGTTCTCCTCTGGCGGTTATCATACACCCATGGCCCGTGAAAAAAGCCAGTTTACAAGGAATTACCAGAAGAGACAATGGGCATTTCCCGCGCTGAGGAGGGGTGAGCGATGAGTCTGGCTGTAGTTGGAACTATACTCCAATTCGGTGGAGGTGAATTTGCCTCTCTCGCAGTGATCTTTATCATTCTTGCAATCATCGCATACTTTGTCGGTGCGCGAGGAATTGCGGGGTTCTCGATGAGGATTGCCTACATTCTTATTATTATTTTCATCGTACTAGCGATTATCTCGTTTATTCTCTAACTTGTCGTCGATTTGCGACTCGGACCTAAAATTAAGATAGAGACACCATCTAATAGAGGTATTCGCGTAGTTTAGAAAACAAGTACGGGAGTGGCTTATTGAAGTGCGCCTCCGTATAGAGTGCATGGCTGAAATCGCTCATGAAGGTCCGAACGGGGTAATCGAAGAAGAGGTAGACGCTAAGAATATCTCTGATTCTGGGAAGGTAGATGGGGTCCGAATTAAACGGAATAACGGTAGTTATCTCCACCTCCCCTATTCACGAGTCTATTGGATAAAGATGAGCGAAGAAGAAGGGAAAGCGAGTTATGCTTCCCCCTAATTCTCCCGCCATCTCGACGCGGCTGTAGGAAATAGCTTAGCAGAAGAATCCACCTCTGTTTCGGCTGCTTCATCTCGACGGACAAGGCGGTGCGGTTGTTTGTTTCGCTTTGTGCTCTTAGGCACACTCCCTAAGGGGTCCCTCCCACTCCCTGGGCAAGGCCTCCATCGACGATCGGACTGCGCTCTCGCGAGCCCATCCGAAACCTATGAATAGATGACACTCACGATATTGAGTATATAAAAGACAGAGCGATCAGAGAGTGTTGCCACTCAGTTGGCGTGCCGCTACGGCACGAATTCGACGCTCGATCCGAGGACCTTCACGACGCCCGTCTCGCGAACGATGGGACGCTGACCGACCTTCGTCGATCCGTCGCGAAGCGTCCACGAGAACGCGGCGTCGATGAACGCATCGGCGGTCTGCGCGCCGGTCGCACGTGCGGCCATGTAGCCCGACCGGAGGAGCTGGCGCACCTTGTGCTCGGAGTGGCGGCCGGTGAGCTGTACCGAAAGATCGCCCTCGTAGTCCTCCTTCAGGACAGCCCCGTGACGGCGCGCCCACTTCGCGAGCGCCGAGTCCTCCTCGAGGAGCGCGGTATCGCTGGCGAGCTGACGGATTCCCCTCTCGATCCACTCGATGCGATCCTCGAGAGCGACGAAGAGGTCCGTCAGCTTGTCACGGATGACGCCGTCAGCGAGGTCGACGCGGCCGTCTCCGAGCTTCGTGAAGAGCCCGTCGAAGCGCTGGATAGCACGGTAGACCGTCGACTTCGAGGTCCCACTCTCGGCGGCGAGTTCCTCGTAGTGCATCGCGCGACCACCGTCAGTCACCGACCGAAGGACTGCCCGCTCCCCGGGAGTGGCGTCTTCGCGAGCGTAGTGGGCGCGTACGAGTTCCTCCTCAGTCTCCCGAAGCTGATCGGTCGGGTCAGAGACGAGGGGTGAGTCGGCCTCCTCGACGACGTCCGTCTCGGGCGTCCAATACGCGTCCTCAATGTAGACAGTGTCGTCGGCCCAGGTGGGCAGGCCCGCCCAGTGCAGCGCGTTCTGGAGGTATCCCGTTAACTCCTCAAGGAGGTCGTCGAGGACGAACTGCTCACCGTCCTCTTCATCAGCGTCGGGATCGGCTACCCACGGGACGCTCTCGACGTCGTAGGGGCTGTAGCGCTTCGAGTGCTGCACTTCGACCTTCGGGTGAAACGTCGGCGCGCCGGAGTGCTGTTTCTCGACGTGCTTCATGTGGTAGACCTTGAGAAGCTTCCCGACGGTGTGCTCGCCGTAGAACTTCTCGAGGGACTCGGGCGTCATCGCGACCGCATTGCGGTGGCCGACGATCTCCTCGTTGTCCCACTTGTACTCACCCTTCCCACGCCGCTGGCTCGACAGCTCGGCGAGCCGGTCGAGCAGTCCATCGTGGTTCACCAGATTCGACTCGGAGATCGCGCGTCGGACTCGCGCGTAGACGGCGAGGTTGTAGACACGGCTGTTGGGCTGAAGCTTCCGATCGGCGAAGTAGCTCCGCCGGATACCCATCTGATCCATCAGCGCCCGGAGGACGGTCAGCGTCTCCTCCGGTTCGACGTTCGCGCTGCTGATCTGTACGCGGATGCCCTCGGGGAGGTCCTCCGGCATCGATTTGATGCGCTCACCGGTCTCGACGTGGCGCGCGTCCGGCAATGAGGGACGGAACTGGTAGGTGATGCGCTTCCGTCCGACGTCGTCGACCGCCCGAACACCGATCTGCACCTCCCGGAATCGTTCACCGACGTCGCTCTCGCGCATCGCGATCTTGCCGTCCCACGCCTTCTGCTTCCGTTCCTCGTGATTGAGTTCCCACGTCTCACCGCAGGCCTCGAAGGTGCCGATCGAGTCCGACTGTGCGACGATCGTACCGGGCGTGTCGTCCTGGTCGTCGCTCTCTTCGACCTCACCGAGACACTGGTCCCACTCCTTGACGACCGCGAAGTACGGCGAGAGGCCGTCGCGGGGGTGCGAGAACAGGGCGTGCGCGCCGAACTCGTGAACGGCAGGCCGGAGAAGCGTCTGACCGGCCTCGAAGGTACTCGCCTCGGCGATGATGCGCTCCTGACAGACGTGCGCGGCCTCTCCGACGGCGTCCTCGAACTCCTCGCGACACCAGCGACAGGCCGCGGCGTGGACATCGGCGGGGGCGATCGTCGCCCGCACCGGCTCGTCAGCCTCGGCAGCTGCACGGTCCTCGACGAGCTGGTCGTTCCGCTCGTCGCCGTCCATCGCGAGGCGCATGAGGACGTCCTCGCGAGCACGGGCGGCCTCGTCCTCTTGGAGGACGTCGTCCATCGAAACGTCCCGGCCGTCACCGGCGTGGTGACGCTCAGGCACCGTCGCTCACCTCCAGGGGCCTCACGAACGACGTACACTCGGGACACCACCAGCCACGCTGCTCGTCGACGGTTTCCGCTTCGACGGCACTCGTACAGTCAGGACAGACCGGCTCATCGAGTGCGCCACCGTCAGCGGCCACAGTTCGCCCGCTCTCTCGTTCCGCCTGTTCAGGTGACTCTCTCCTCGAGGAGGATGAACGTCCGCGCTCGGAGGCCTTCTCGCGCTCCTGGGCCTGCTCGTCGCGAAGTCGATCGAGGATGATCTCGCGGCGATGCTCCAGAAGCTTCATCACGTGGTCGCGTCCGCCGTCGAACAGATCGCGCTCGACCTGGATCCACGCGTTGATGGTACCGAGGTCGTCGATCCCCCGGATGACGCAGATGGCGAGGTGTAGTTCGGTGGTGTCACCACCGTGTTTCTCCAGACCGTCGCGAGAGCGCGTTTTTAGGAACCTGGCAGGGTTGTAGCCGACCGCCTCCTCGATGTCGGGATAACTGGGAACCTCGATGCGGCGGCGACGGGTCATCGTCCCACCTCACGATCGACGGTCACCCGCCGTACGTCGCACCGATCGTCGACCTGATCGGGGTCAATGACGTGCGGCCAGGCGAGGCGGTAGGCGGCCTCGATGTCGTGTTTCGGACCACAGTTTGTCGGCTCGTCGAGGAGATCATCCAGAAGGACGGCCGGAAGTAGGCGCACCGCAAGGACCTCGACGTCGAGGTCGTCCTCGTCGTCACCGACCACCGGCTCGTACACCGCGACGGCGTACCACCCGGCGCTCGCGACGAGCTGGGCGTGGGTAGCGGCGTTGATCCACACGCGGCCGCGCGTCCGAGCGCTTCCGCCGTTGCTGACCCACTCGCGGGTCGCCTTGACTTCGATGGGCGTCCCCTCACGAACGACGAGCACGGGTGGGTTCTCGCCGTTCTGGTGAACGCGGAGATCGTGCGTCGCGAGGGCGTCCGCAGGAACGCCGGAGTCGGCGCTGACGTCCGCCAGCGCGAAGCGCTCGCGCACGGTAGCCTCGACGATAGTCCCGAGCGTCTCGTTATCGCCGACCGAGACGTCGATGCGCTCGCTGGCATCGCTCTCGGCGCTCATCGGTCACCTCCTGGGAGATAGTAGGAACTCTGACCGCTTCCGCCGCCGATCGGAAGTCGATCGGGGCGGGCAGGACAGCGATACTTGTGGCCGTACTCCGTCCCGGTCGTCCCCCGAGTACAGCGCGAGCGGCAGATCTCACAGCGGAACTCGCGCGGAGACTCTGTCTTCAGCTGCCCGTTCAGCGCGCTAAACCGGCTACTCATGACGACACCTCCCGCTCGTCGTCGAGCGTCGGCACATCGTCCCACCCGCACGTCGAACACAGTGTGCGCCCGCTGCGCTCAGAGCCGTCGGCGGTGTCGACCTGAAGACGCTCCTGTTCGACGTCGTGCAGTTGCTCACAGTCAGGCCGGAGGTGATACGCCCCGCCACCGACGGCGTAGTACACTCGTCGGGCGGGGTCCATCGTCGGCCTCATCGCGACCCTCCGTAGACGTCGTCGGCGTCCGGGCCGACACGCGTCTCTCCGAGTCCCGTTCCGACGTCGTACAACGCCGTGATCCGCTGTCGATAGAGCCGCCGGCGAGCGTCGGGGACCTGACTTCCGTGACGCTCAGGCGCACCCACGGAACTCGCGAACCGTGTCGGATCGGGGATCAGCCCGGAGTCGACGCGCTGAGCCTCGTACGCTCGCTGGAACGCTCTGCGGCCGTCTTCACGGACGTACAGGACTTGCAGCGCCGGCGTCCGTTCCTGAATCGAGACGACCTCCTCGGTGTTAGTGTCGATCTCGACGGAGACGAGCGCGCCGGGGATCACGGCGATCGCGTACCAGCGGGCTTCGTCGCAGTCGCGTTCGACGGGTTCGTGGCGCTGCTCGGTCCACGTCTCGGGGAGCGGCCGCGCGTCGCCTTCGACTTCGACCTCGAAGCGTTCCTCGATGCGCGTGAGCGGGCGCATCGGCGAGGTGCGTTCGCTCACCGCTGATCACCTCCGTCGGGGAGTTCGCCGGCGAGATGTGACTTCGCGAGCGGGAGGTACTCGTACATGTAGGCCTTCGCGAGGCCGAATCCGAGTTCGCCCTCGCTCATCTCGACCGCCCGCGGGCGCGAGTGCCGCGGGTTGATCATGTAGAGCGTGCCGTCGGCGGTGCGATAGTGGTCAGTGACATAGTCTTGGGTGTCGCCTTCGTGGTACAGCCGGAGGACGACGTCGTCCTCCAGCGCCTCCAGGCAGTCTCTGACCGCGCCGGCTCCGTAGACGGCGTACGGCTCTCCGAGGTCGTACCCACCGGGACCGCCTCGCTGCACCGTCGGCCAGTCGATACGGTTCTTCACGCCCGCTCACCCCCATCGTCGACGACCTGATCGGAGCCGTCGCCGTGCCGACCGAGCGACGTCTCTGGATCGGGAATGTCGACAGTGACGCCGGCGGCGCTTCCGTGCGCGATGCGGGTGTGCGTGTCGCAGTTCCGGCAGCGGTGGGCGCGGTTCTCGTTGTCGCCGAAGGTTCGGCGGAAGTCGCGTGAGACGTGCCGTCCGCAGTGGAGGCAGGCCCGCTGCTCGGCGACTCGCATCCGACCCGCCATCAGGCCCACCTCCGAGGCCGAATCGCACCTATCGCTAACCTATGGTTAGTGAAGGCAAAATATTCCGCAATTGTTTTATACGGAGTGGGGACGGAGGGATTTGAACCCCCGATCGACTGATATCTCCGGTGTGCGCCTCGGAACTCCAGAGGGTCGTCAACGCGGCGAGGTGATCAGCCCGCCGCTCGGTATATCAGTCTGGAGTCTCGTCCCGGGCGCGTGGCCTCTGGAGTCAGTCGCCATGCCTGGCTTGGCCACGTCCCCGCTATCAGCACGGATGGCCAGATGCCGTAAAGCGGTTTCGGTTTCCCGGGACGGTCTCGACGCCGAGCCGTCACGGTCGTCACTCGCGGTCCGTCTCCATCCAGTCGCAGTCCTGGCACTTGTACCCCGTCACGAACTCGAGGACGGACGGCATGTACCCGACCGCGAGGACGTTCCCACCGCACTCGGGGCACTCGCGGTCGGCGTCGCGGATCGCCTCGGCGTCCATCACGTCACCGCCCTCGATACGCTCGGCGAGGGACTTCGGGGTCACCATCCGCCCCTGCACGACTCGGTTCTCGTTCGCTCCCATGGAGGGAGACGGGGCGTCGTACCCCTAAGCCTTCCCCCATCCTAAGCCTTCCCGGTCTCAGAGCCAGGGGGCGCGTTCGGGGTCGCGCACCCGCTCGCGACCGGAGGTGCGGTCGTCGTCGATGGAGTTCGCGCCGCCGTCCGTCGCGGCGCTGGCACCGCGCGCCTCCGGATCGGCGAAGACCGACGAGACCGGGGCGCGGGCGTCGTCGTCCGCCACCGCCGTCGGGACGGCGTCGACGGACTCGGCGGGTTCGACGGACGTACCGGCCGGTTCGCCTCCCTCGACCGACTCGGACGCCCCGTCGATCGAGGCGTCCGTCGGGTCGAGCGAGAGCAGGCACGTCACCCCCAGCACGGCGAGCGCGAGCGGGGCCTGGGTCTTCACGATCCCGAGCATCGTGAGCGGGAGGATGCCCAGCGCGACGGCGCTCCCGAATCGGAAGCGGTCGATGTCGACCAGCCGGCGCAGCGTCGGTCCGGCGACCGCGGCGACCAGCGCGAAGGAGGTCCCGACGGCCGCCGCGGCGGCCGCCGCCGTGATCTGCTCCGCGTTCGGGTTGAACACCAGCTCGAAGCCGGCGGGGTCGAGGCTGGCGAGGAGGCCGAGACCGACGATCGTCCCCGGACTGGGGAGGTACTCCCCAAGGGTCGAACTGGCGGTCTTGGCCGCGATCGCGAGGATGACGAGCGCGGCGAAGCGCTCGAACGTGTCGAGGTCGATCAGCCGCTCGATCGTCGGCGCGAGCGCGGCCTCAGCGGCGGCGACGGCGACGATGACCGCACCGACCGAGAGGACCGAGAGCACCTGTTCGCGGCGCGTCCCCTCCATCTCCGCGAGGACGACCGCGAGCGTCGCACTGCCGCCGAACACCAGCAGGCCGACCTCGAAGATGCCCGTGATCGAACCGAGCGCGCCGGCGAGCACCAGCGCGGGGAAGATGCCGTCGACCAGCGGAAGACCCATGACCGTCCCGAGTAACCGGGTCCCGCGACCCACGCGCCGCTCGAGGCGTAGCGCAACGGGATGACGTGACGTACTCATCCGTCAGGCGTGTCGGGCCTCACCGTCGGCCGAACGGTAGTGTCCGTCACGATACCGGGGACGCAGGCGAGCCGTCGCGTTCCCGAACACGTCGTGGGAAGGTCGCCAGAGTGTGACGGATTTCCCCGCGAAATTCCCTGTAAACGAAATGGTACCCATACCGGAATCAACGGCTATCGAGCCGGTACGCGCTCCGACGGGAACTGCGGAGTCCATACCGAACGTAAACGTAGATTCGAACATAAACGTTGTGTGAGACGTGTGCCCATGGGGCCGATCCTTGTCCACCCCTGCGACGTATGAGTCCCGTTCTCGCGAGCGTCTCGGGACGAATCCGTACGAACGTCCACAAATAGTCCGGGGACGGAATATTGCCCGAACCGATAGCGAGGTCCGCCGACGAACGGTTCCGGCTCCCCTCGACGGACGGCCGCCTCGATGAACGGCCGCCTCGACGACGGCCGAGAGGTACCCCGTGCACGTGCGTACCGTAGCGTCCGATCACTCGCAACGCTTTTACAGCGGGATCGATCACCGTTTACATGGCGAAGACGCCGCGCGAGGAACCCTTCTCGGAGAAACTTCGAGTCCCGGAAGCGCTCACGTTCGACGACGTACTGCTGCGCCCGATGGAGAGCCACGTCGAACCCGACGAGGCCGACACGCGCACGCGCGTCTCGACGAACGTCCGGCTGAACGTCCCCGTCCTCTCCGCCGCGATGGACACCGTGACCGAGGCCGACCTGGCCATCGCGATGGCCCGAGAGGGCGGTCTCGGCGTCCTCCACAGGAACATGGAGGTCGAGGAGACCGCGGAACACGTAGAGCGCGTCAAGCGCGCCGACGAACTCATCATCCGCGACGTGGTCACCGCGGACCCCGACCAGACCGTCCACGAGGTCGACGCGATGATGGGGCGCGAGGGGGTCTCCGGCGCGCCGGTCGTCGACGACGACGGCGTCGTCCTCGGCATCATCTCCGGTACCGACATCCGTCCCTACCTCGAGGTCGGCGAGCGCGACGAGGTACGCGAGGCGATGACCGACGAGGTGATCACCGCCGGGGACGACGTCACCGCCCGCGGCGCGCTCGAACTCATGTACGAGCACAAGATCGAGCGCGTCCCGATCGTGGACGACGACGGACGGCTCACCGGTCTCGTCACGATGCAGGGGATCCTCCAGCGCCGCGAGTACGACGCCGCGGCGCGCGACGGGGACGACCGACTCCTCGTCGGCGTCGCCGTCGGCCCCTTCGAGACGGAACGCGCCGTGGCCGCCGACGAGGCGGGCGCCGACGTGCTGTTCATCGACTGCGCGCACGCACACAACCGCAACGTCGTCGACTCCGCGCGCGACATCGCCGGGAGAGTCGAGGCGGACGTCGTCGTCGGAAACATCGGCACGCCCGAGGCCGCCGAGTCGCTCGTCGACTTCGCCGACGGCCTGAAGGTCGGCATCGGTCCGGGGAGCATCTGCACCACGCGCGTCGTGAGCGGCGCGGGGATGCCCCAGATCTCGGCCGTCGCGGGCGTGGCGGACGTCGCGAGCGAACACGACGTGCCGGTGATCGCGGACGGCGGGATCCGTTACTCCGGCGACGCGATCAAGGCGATCGCCGCCGGCGCGGACGCCGTCATGCTCGGGTCGTACTTCGCGGGCACCGACGAGGCCCCCGGTCGCGTCATCACGATGAACGGGAAGAAGTACAAGCAGTACCGCGGCATGGGCAGCGTCGGCGCGATGCGCTCCGGCGGCGGCGACCGCTACCTCAAGGAGGCCGACGAGGACGAGGAGTTCGTCCCCGAGGGCGTCGAGGCGGCGACGCCGTACAAGGGCAGCCTCGCGAGCGAACTCCACCAGCTCGTCGGCGGGATGCAGTCCGGCATGGGTTACGTCGGGGCGGCGTCCATCCCCGAGTTCAAGGAGCGCGCGCGGTTCGTCCGCGTCTCGTCGGCGGGGCAGAAGGAGGGACACGCCCACGACGTCGTCATCACCGACGAGGCACCCAACTACAAGGTCAGCGAGTGAGCGGGATCAGGCGGGGGCCCACGGCCAGAACCCCGCGGCCATCAGGTACCCCGCCGCGCCCGTGACGATCCCCACGGCGATCGTGTACCAGGCGACCGGAGCCGTGTAGTCGGTCCGCCGGAGGGCGAGCAGGAGCCAGAACGTCGCCCAGAGTATCGCCCAGATCCACCAGAGCAGCGCGAGGCCGACGTCGCCGCCCACCCACACGAGATACCCGGTGGGGACGGCGACGACCGTGACCAGGATGCAGTACCACCCGAGCGACCGCTGGTCGTCGGCCCGGCGGTAGGCGTTGACCCCCACCCAGAGGTACGTAAACGAGAACAGGAGCGTCGCCGCCGCGTTGAACGCCGTCCCCGGCGAGGCCTCGCCCCCGAACGCCCACCACAGGGCGATGAACAGCGTCAACCCGCCGACGAGGAAGTTCAGGACGGCCGTGTCGCGGTCGGATCCCCGCCCGAGCAGCCACAGTCCGTTGACGACGAGAACGGCCCCGACGAACACCAGCCCCATCCCGAGTTCCGTGTACAGTGACATTGCGTCCCTCGATTGCGCACCGTGATAGCATTCATCACGGACACTTGGGACAATTCATTGACAACAGCGAAATAGCTGATTGTTCGATTCGTGATCGACGGTATCCGGTAAAAGGACGGACGCGGGAACGTGGTAGTCGTCGACGCCGACTGATTGGACGTTTCAGTTACATTTTTGTCGCGAGGCGTGGACGGGAGAGACCAGTGATACCATGACACAGGGGGGTGCGCGTTGGCCCCGTCGGCTCAGGAGCGGTGGACTCGATCGAACGACCGGACGGGACGCTCGTCGCGCCAACGTCGCGGCCGGGCGGGCGCTCGCGGCCACCCTGCGGACGACGCTCGGTCCGGCGGGGCGCGACAAGCTCCTCGTCGGCACCGACGGGCTGGCGGTCGTCACGAACGACGGCGCGTCGATCCTCGATCGGATGGAGATCGAACACCCCGCGGCGTCGTTGCTGTACGAGGTCGCGTCGGAGCAGGCCGAGCGGGTGGGCGACGGGACGACGACCGCGGTGCTCCTCGCGGGCGCGCTGCTCGAGGGGGCGGAGGGGCTGTTCGAACAGGGGGTCCACCCGGGGATCGTCACCGCGGGGTACCACCACGCCTGCTCCCGGGCGCTGGAGACGCTCTCGACGCTGACGCTCGGGGACGACCCGACCGACCGGGCGACGCTCGTCTCCGTCGCGCGCACGGCCATCACCGGGAAGTGGTCGGAGCCGGAGGCGACGCGCGTCGCCGACCTCGCCGCCGACGCGGTCCTCGCGGTGAGCGACGGAAGCGAGGTCGACCGACACCGCATCACGCTCCAGGGCGTACCCGGCGGGAGCCCCGGCGACGCGGAGTTCGTCGACGGACTCGTCGTCGACATGGGGGAGTCGTCCGCGACGGCCGACGACCGCGCGATCCACCTCCCGCGGCGGTTCGCGGACGCGCGGATCGCGCTCGTCGACGCGCCGCTCGGCGCGAAGCAGGCGAACGCGACCCGCGCCGTGACCGTCGAGGGGACGGACGGGCTCGACGCCATCGCGGCGCACGAGGAGCGCCAACTCCGGGAGCAACTCGAGCGCATCGCGGACGCCGGGACCGACGCGGTGTTCTGCCAGCAGGCCATCGACGACGTGCTCCGGTCGCGCCTCGCGCGTCGCGGGATCCTCGCCGTCGAGCGGACGCGACAGGACGAGATGTACAAGCTCGCCCGGGCGACCGGCGGCACCCTCGTCGCGAGCGTCGAGGAACTCACACCGGAGGCCCTCGGCCGGGCGGGCGTCGTCGAACGGCGGCGGGTCGCCGGGCGCGATCTGACGGTCGTTCGCGGCAACCCCGACTCGAAACAGGTGTCGTTACTGCTCCGGGGCGGGACCCAGCACGCCATCGACGAGACGCGCCGGCTGGTCGAGGACTGCCTGACCGTCGTGACCCTCGCGCTCCTCTACGGCGACCTGCTCCCGGGCGGCGGCGCGACGGAGGCCGAACTGGCCGCGGACCTCCGCGGGTTCGCCCTCGAATTCGACGGCCGGGAACAGTTGGCGATCGAGGCGGCCGCAGGGGCGCTCGAGACCGTCCCGCGAACGCTGGCGGAGAACGCGGGGGCCTCACCCATCGACGCGCTGGCCGACCTGCGGGCCAGCCACGACCGGGGCGAGGTGACGGCCGGGATCGACGCCGCCGACGGTTCGGTCGCCGACGTGTCCGCACGGGGCGTGGTCGAACCGCTCGCGGTCAAGCGACGGGCCATCGCCGGCGCGACCGAGGCCGCGAACCTGCTCCTGCGGATCGACGACGTCGTCGCCGCGCGCGACGGTGACGCCCGCGGTCACGATCACGATCACGATCACGGGATCGGAGGCGACCACGGTGGAGGTCAGCGCGGCGGCTATCCCTGGGCGATCGGGCACTGAGCGCCACCGCTCGGCGTTCCGCTCGCTCTCGGTCCGTTCGGTCCGTTCGCTCGACGCTCGCGACGACGAAAAGGGTGTGACGAGGCGGTCAGGACGGCTCGGCCACGCTCCCGCGGGCCTCGCTCGGCGCGTCTTCGAGGCCGTCCGGATCGACGTCGAACTCGAACACCTCCTGGGGCACCGAGACGGTGACGCAGGTGTTCGGGAGGTCGACGATGCCGGCGATGCGACTCTCGACGGGCACCGTGCTGAGGAGGATGTACGCCTGCTCGCGGCTGTACCCGAAGTTCGTCAGGTAGTCGATGGCGTCGAGGCAGGCCCGACGCATCGCGACGGTGGAGTTCTTGTAGTGCTGCGTCCCCTCCTCGTCCACCGAGTACCCCTCGAAGACGACGTACTCGGAGAACTGCGGTTCCACGTTCCCCGGCTTGAACATCGCGTGATCGATCCCGAAGCGCTCGACGCCGTTCTTGATGAGGTCCACCTTCAGGTCGACGAACCCCGCCATCTCGATGGCCCCGCAGAAGGTGATCTCGCCGTCGCCCTGCGAGAAGTGGAGGTCGCCGGTGATGAGCTTCGCCCCGTCGACGAACACCGGGATGTACACCCGCGAGCCGCGACTGAGATTCTTGATGTCGCAGTTCCCGGCGTTCTCTCGCGGCGGGATGGTCCGCGCCGCCTCCTCGGCCGCCTCCTCGACCTGGCTCTCGTCCATGTCCCCGAGCAGCACCTCGTTCGGCTCCGGCGGGAGCGCGAGCGGCGGGTCCTCGCCCCGCGTCTCGTGGTTCACCGCCGTCTCGTCCTCGGGGCCGCGTTCGATGAGCGCCCGCTCGCGCTCGTTCCACCGTTCGAGCAGCTCGTGGGAGGGCGTCGTCCCCAAGATCCCCGGGTGCGACAGCCCCGCGAACCGCACGTCGGGGACGTGTCGCGAGGAGGTGTAGACGCCCTCCAGGTCCCAGATGGCCTTCCTCGCATTCGGGAAGTGGTCCGTGAGGAACCCGCCGCCGTTGTCCTGCTCGAAGATGCCCGTGAACCCCCACTCGTGGTCGGGGAACGGCCCGAGGTCGAGGATGTCCACGACGAGGATGTCTCCCGGCTCGGCCCCCTCGACCTCGAAGGGACCGCTCAGGTGGTGGTTCGGGTCCAGGCGCATGTCGCGTATGTCGTTCGCGCTGTCGTCGTTCACGACCTGGTTCCCCGTCCAGTCGAGGCACTCGACGCGGAAGCTCTCCCCCGGCGTCACCGTCGCCACGGCGGGCACGTCGGGATGCCACCGGTTTACGATGGGGTCGGGCTGTTCGTCGGGCGGTTCGTCCGTGTCCACTTCGAACACCGTTTCCACCATGATGCGAGCTATCAATAGACAAGCATCGAAATAGCCTTAATCGTCGTCGCGCACACTGTGCCGCGTCGCCGTACGTGATGTCCAAATGAGATATGACGATAGCGGAACCTCCCCGCGAACGGTGGCAAAGGACTAACAGCTCCTCCGGAGTACTGTGCACGTCCATGTCACAGACGACCCGGATCCCGTCGCTCGACGCCTGCGCCGCGGTGTACGTCGACGTGTGGGAGACGTTCGAGGACGATCCGTTCGATCCGGACGACCTCGACCGGCACCTCCTCGACAGCGGACGCCCGGACGGTCTCGAACCCCACGGCGACGAGGTGATCGCGTCCCTCGCGTTCCTGGTCGGCGCGGGGGCGCTCTCCCGCCTCGGCGACGGCCGGCTCCGCGCCTGCCACCGTCCCGACGTGCCGCCCGCGGAGTGGTCCGAAGACGCCGCGGCGCGCGCCGACGCGCTGGCGGCGGCGATCGCACGGGCGGCGAATCGCGACACGAAGATGGAGACGGAGACGGAGACAGAGACACCGCCCTTTCGGTACCGGGGCGAACGCTACGCGAGGCTTCCCGTCCCGCCGGACGCGACGGTCGAATCGCTGGACGAGGCGGTCGTCGACGCGATCGAGGACGCACCGGACGTCGCCGGCGTCGGCCTCTACGCCCCGGCGGACGCCGTCGCCCCGGTCCAGCGCGTCGCCGACCGACTCTGCGACGAGTCGCCGCCGGACGGGCCGTCGCCGCGGTTCGAGAAGGAGACCTCAGAGGTCGCTACTGGCGACGACGGCGACCTCGAGTTCCGCCTGTACCTCCGTGCCGTCTGACGCGCCGCGGCACACGTGACACGCCGTAGCACGTTTGTCGTTCCGCGTCGTATGGACGCGCCTATGCCCTCGCGAATCGACGTCATCGAACCCCACGAGGCCGAGGACGAGGCGGTCGGCGCGCTCCTCCGCGACGCCCGCGACGGGTGGTACGGGGACGCCGCCTTCTTCGGGGCGATGGCCCACCGGCCGGAACTGTTCGAGCGAATCGCCGCCGTCTTCGAGGCGTTCCCGCGGAGCGAGCGCGTCGACGCGGCGACCCTGGAGCTGATGCGACTGCGAGTCGCGGCCGTGAACCGCTGTGCGTACTGCGCGACGGTCCGCACCCGGGAGGTGGCCGACGACGTCGCATCGAAGGAGGACGCGGTGCTCTGCGGGACGGCCGATCTGGACGCGCTCGACGACCGCGAGGCGCTCGCCGTCCGACTGGCCGACGCCTTCGCCTCCGACCCCCACGCGATCACCGACGACCTGATCGACGACCTCCGGGACGCGTTCGGCGAGGAGGGACTCGTCGAACTCCTCGCGTTCGCCGCGCTCGAAGTCGGCTTCGACCGCTTCTGCATCGCGTTACAGCTCGATACCACCGAGGAGAGCGAGTACCCGACCGGACTCCGCTACCCCTTCGACCCCGAGGAGGAGACGTCGAAGTGACGATGCTCCTCACGTCCGTTCGTCGCGAGAAAGCGGGCTGAGAGGGATTTGAACCACGGTCGCTCGCTGTACTCGCTCTCTACCTCAAATCCTCTCCGGAACTCGTTCGGCGCTCGCTGTCGCTCGCGCACGAACAGCGGGCTGAGAGGGATTTGAACCACGGTCGGACGTGCTCGCTTTGCTGCGCGCGCCCTCTCTAGTTTAAATCCCTTCAGGTGCGCTTTCTACGCTCCTCACGTCCGTTCGTCGCGAGAAAGCGGGCTGAGAGGGATTTGAACCACGGTCGCACGTGCTCGCTCCACTGCGCGCGTGCTCCCTGATTCAAATCCCGTCAGCGTCGTCACTTCACACGCTTCGCAGTGCTCGCACGAGAAGGTGACGGGCTGAGAGGGATTTGAACCCTCGGCCGTCTGGTTAAGAGCCAGATGCTCTGCCTGGCTGAGCTATCAGCCCTCGATTTCGAGTTACCGCGGTTGATTCATATACGTTTCCTTTCGTCCGGTCCCTGGGCCGCTCACGCACGGGCGACGTCGTCGGAACGCCACGCTCTGATCGTCTTCCGGGGACAGGAGTGCGCCGCCGGATGGCAGACGGCGGCGCGTGAGCAACACGCAACCCGATCGCGCGCGCAAACGGGTATCGCCCCGCGGTGCATCGGTTCGGTAGACAGGAACGGACGGACGGGCTGTCCGTCGGACCTCGGGGCGCTCGGCGGCCCGTCGGCGCTGCGATCACCGCTTCGGCCTGACGTCGTGCACACGTCTGTGGACGCGGCGGCACCGCCAAGCCATCCGAGTGACCGGACGGGAGCCGCTTAGTTACGGAGCACGTACACCGGCGTCGAGCGCGGTAAGCTGGGATTATCGTGACGGTCTCGTCGCCGAGGGACGGCGCTCGGACCGTCGTCTCGACGCGCGACGCTCGGCGGACTGCGACGCGAACGGTTCCAATCCCATCCCGACCGGTCCGCGAGGGGTGGCGAGACGCCGCGATCCCACTTATTTGAAGTACGAGGGAGCCAGAGGGTAGCATATCATGAGTACCGCCATCACCATGGCGTCCATGTCCACGTACGCCATCCTCGGCTGCGGCAGCGTCGGCCACGCCGTGGCCGAGGACCTCGAGGAGGAGGGGAAGGACGTCCTCATCCTCGACATGGACGAGGGGCGCGTCGAGGCGCTCCGCGACCAGGACATGGACGCCCGGACGGCCGACATCCGCGAGGCGAGCGTCGTGGACGAGATCGCGGACCGCGACGTCGTCCTCATCCTCTCCTCCGACGTGGACGCCAACATGGCCGCCGTCGAGAACATCCGCGACCGGGGCGGCGAGCAGTTCGTCGTCGCGCGCGCGTCGGACCCGGTGTCGGCCGACGACCTCGCCGAACTGGGGGCGGACGTGGTGATCAACCCCTCTACCGTCATCGCGGACTCCGCGCTCCGCGCGCTCGAGACCGGCGAACTCGAGTACAAGACGGGAAAGCTCGCCGAGATACTCGAGGAGACCTCGAGCAAGCTCGCCATCCTCACCCACCGGAGTCCGGATCCGGACTCCATCGCGAGCGCCGTCGCGCTCAAGGCCATCGCGGAGGCGCACGACGTCGAGGCGGACATCGTCTACGACGGCGAGATCGGCCTCCAGGAGAACCGCGCGTTCGTCAACCTGCTCGGTATCGACCTGGTGGCGCGTAGCGACGTCGACCTCGACGACTACGACACCGTCGCACTGGTCGATCACGCCCAGGCGTCCGAACCCGCCGTCGACCGCCGCATCGACATCTACATCGACCATGCCGAACCCGAACTCGAGTACGACGCCCGCTTCGAGGACATCCGCCCCAACATCTCCTCCACCTCGACCATCCTCACGAAGTACATCCAGGAGTTCGACCTGAGCCTGAACGAGGAGGTCGCGACCGCGCTGCTCTACGGCATCCGCGCGGAGACGCTCGACTTCAAGCGCGACACCACCCCGGCGGACCTCACCGCCGCGGCGTACCTCTACCCGTTCGTCGACCACGACACGCTCGAACAGGTGGAGTCGCCGAGCATGAGCCCCGAGACGCTCGACGTGCTCGCGGAGGCCATCCGCAACCGCGACGTGAAGGGGAGCCACCTCGTCTCGAACGCCGGGTTCGTCCGCGACCGCGACGCGCTCGCGCAGGCCGCCCAGCACCTCCTCAACCTCGAGGGGATCACCACGACCGCCGTCTTCGCCATCACCGAAGACACCATCTACCTCGCCGCCCGCTCGAAGGACATCCGGATGAACATCGGCGCGGTGCTCGACGACGCCTTCGGCGACATCGGCGAGGCGCGCGGCCACTCCACCGACGCCACCGTCGAGATCCCCCTCGGCATCTTCACCGGCATCGAGACCAGCGAGGACAACCGCGACACGCTGCTCGCGCTCACCGAGGAGGCCGTCCGACGGAAGCTCTTCGACGCGATGGGCGTCGAGACGGGCGACTCCAACGGAAGCTGAGAGGGAGTATCGCAGGAGTTCATCGACTCCTCCCGGGAGAATCGAACACCGCACCCGGTCGAGACTCGCCGTGTCTCCGGCTTTCTACGATACTCCCTCTGAGCGGTCGATCATCGGCGATCGACGTATCGCCGACCGCGAACCCCCCACGTACCGGCAACCGCCCCCGCAGGGGGACCGGCTAAATCCCTCCGCCGGCTATGGGTCATCATGACGGACGACACGTTCGCTCCCGGTCTCGAGAACGTCATCGCCGCGGAGACGCGCCTGAGCCACGTCGACGGCGAGGCGGGCGAACTCGTCATCGGGGGGTTCCCGGTGGAGGAACTCGCGGCGAACGCCACCTACGAGGAGACGCTCTTCCTGCTCTGGAACGACCGCCTGCCCGACGCCGACGAACTCGACGCGCTGCGCACCGACCTCGCCGCCCGCCGCGAGATCGCGGACGAATCCTACGAGGTCGTCCGGGCGGCCGCGGAGGACGGGGCAGACGCGATGGACGCCCTCCGGATGGGCGCGGCGAGCGCGAACCTCGGCCGCGAGGACGAGTCCCCGGAGGAGGCCGCCAGGACCGCCGTGGCGCGCTTCCCGACGATCGTCGCGGCCTACTGGCGGGCGCGCGAGGGCGAGGAACCGGTCGCCCCCCGCGAGGACCTCTCGCACGCCGCGAACTACCTGTACGTGCTCACCGGCGAGGAGCCGAGCGACGCCGAAGTCCGCGGGCTCGAGACGTACCTGAACACGGTCGTCGATCACGGGTTGAACGCCTCGACGTTCACCGCGCGGACCATCGCCTCGACGCGGTCGGACGTCGTCTCCGCCGTCACGGGGGCCGTCGGCGCGCTGAAGGGACCGCTGCACGGCGGCGCGCCGGGACCGGTACTCGACATGCTCCTCGAGATCGAGGAGACGGGCGACGCCGAGGCGTACCTCCGCGAGCGACTGGAGTCCGGCGAGCGCATCATGGGCTTCGGACACCGCGTCTACCGGGTCCGCGACCCCCGAGCGGCGGTCCTCTCGGCCGCCGCCGAGCGCTTCTACGAGGCCGACGGCGACGGCGAGTTCCTCGCGCTCGCCGCCGAGGTCGAGGAGACCGCGATCGACCTGCTCGCGGAGTACAAGCCCGACCGACCGCTCGACACGAACGTCGAGTTCTACACCTCACTGCTCCTCCACGGCATCGGCGTTCCCCGCGACCTGTTCGCGGCGACGTTCGGCGTCGCGCGCGTCGGCGGCTGGACCTCCCACAGCCTCGAACAGCTCGAGGCCGACCGGCTCATCCGACCGCGCGGTCGGTACGTCGGAGACGCCGAGCGGACGTGGACGCCGCTCGACGAGCGATAGCGCGAGAAGGGATCGGGGACCGCAGATCAGACCGCGGCTTCCTCTTCGGGTTCCTTGAGCCGCTCGACGATGTCGTTCACGAGGACGACGTCACCGACGGCGCGAACCCAGCGGTAGGGGATGAGCACGCCGCGAGCGCCGCGGGCGCGGTCCTTGAACAGTTCGCCGTTGAGTTGCGAGAGCGCGAGACCGGTGACGCGCTCCCCGTCCAGGTCGAGGCGGAGGTCCTCGACCTGGCCGACGAACACGCCGTTGTTGGAGTAGACCTCCCGTCCGACGAGCGAGGTGATCTCCTGCGGTGTCGGGTTCGCGGTGACGTCCATGTTCCTGCCGTTGTAGCCGGGGGTCTTAACAGTACTGTCGACGACAACGTCCGTTCACGGCGTCGGTATCGGGCGGGCGTTCGTCCAGACGCGCTCGATGCGCGCCTCGGCCCACTCGACCGCCGCCGGATCGTCGGTGCGAACGAACGCTCGGAGGTCGTCGTCCGCGTCGTAGA
Organism: Halomarina pelagica; assembly: GCF_024228315.1. Taxonomy (NCBI): domain Archaea; kingdom Methanobacteriati; phylum Methanobacteriota; class Halobacteria; order Halobacteriales; family Natronomonadaceae; genus Halomarina; species Halomarina pelagica. The sequence continues at coordinate 3,036,450 of NZ_CP100454.1, read as the reverse complement.
TCGTGAGGCCCACGGTCGTCGTCTCGTCGGTCGAGTAGAGCCGCAGGCCGAACGGCGGGAGGTCGGAGTCGGGGGACTCGCGAAGTTCCACCCTGCCCGTCTCGAGCGCCACCGCGACGGCGTCGGCGTAGTTCGCGAGCAACCGTTCGAGGGACGCGGGCGCGAACACGAGTCGAACCGTCGTCCCGTCGAGGATCCGGTCCCTGTAGAGTTCGACGTACCGCTCGGTGACGGCCCTGGCGATCCCGCGCACCCCGTCCGTCTCCCGGAGGAGTTCGCCGATCCGCCGGATCGGTAGACCGGGGTCGTTCGCCGTCGGGGTGACGATCTCGGCACCGGCGAGCGCCCGAGCCTCGAGCGGCGCGTCCGGCGGAAGCGCGCGCAGGACGTCGGTCGCCTCGCGAATGCGCTCCGTGCGTCGCCTGAACTGCCCGTACGACTCGACGGCGAGTCGCCCGGGGGTCGTCGCCCGGTACCCGTCGGGACGCTGCTCGACCAGATCGTGGTCGACGAGTTCGCGGAGGGCGCGATCGACCGTCGAGCGCGAGACGTCGAGGGCGTCGACGAGGTCTGACTTCTCGGCGGGGGACTCGACCAGCCGATCCAGCAACTCCGCCCGGCGAGCGAGCAGGTCGAGTACGGCCGCCGGGGGCTGCCGGTCCATCGACCGTATGTAACCGGTACGATACGTAAGTATCCTGTGGTGATCGCCGAGGGACCAATATAAACAGGGGAAAATTATATATAGTAGAACTCAGCGATTACGTGACTGGGCGAGCGGTGAAGTAATTAACCTGGCTAGGGTATGAACTATCGCCGGATGCCTCTGACAGCCCGGCACCGCGTGTCTCGAACACGCACTCGTCGTCGGTCTGCCCGAACCGACGGCGAGGTGGGGAGTGACTCCCCCGCTATTGTACGATCGCGTATACTCGAACCCTGTACACGACGCCCGGAGCGTCGCGTCAGCGCGTATGAGCGTCTGCGCGTCAGAACGTCAGCGCATCCGAACGTCAGCGCGACGAACCGTCCGGTTGTGCGGGGATCGGACACACCATCGGGGGCGTTAAGCCGTCGTCCGGATAACGAGGAGGTATGAGCGAGTCAGACGACGAACTGGACGCGATACGGGAGCGGAAGCGGGAGGAACTCGTACGGGGGGCGAGCGGGGGTGCCCCCGACGAGCCGATCCACGTCGACGGCCGCGAGGAGTTCGACGCGGCGGTGTCGAGCCACGACGTCGTCCTGGTGGACTTCTACGCGGACTGGTGCGGCCCGTGCAAGATGCTCGAGCCGACGGTCGAGACGCTCGCCGCCGACTCCCCGGCGACCGTCGTCAAGGTGGACATCGACGCCAACCAGGCGCTCGCGCAGGCCCACGGCATCCGCGGCGTCCCGACGCTCCAGCTCTACGCCGGCGGCGAGCAGGTCCGGCAGTTCGTCGGCGTGCAGGACGAGGCGACGCTCCGCTCGGCCATCGAGCAGCACGCCTAGGGAACTCGATTTTCGACGGCTATAGCGCGTCGACGACGTTCAGGAACCCCGATCCGTAGTAGGCCCTGTCGTACCCCTCCGGGACGGTCGCGGCGCGCTTCAGGGCGGCTTCGACCTGGTTCGCGCCGTACTCGGGATTGGCGCTCTTGACCAGGGCGGCCGCGCCCGCGACGTTCGGCGCGGCCATGGACGTGCCGGCCTTCCAGCCGTAGCCGCCGGGTACCGTGCTCAGCACGAGGTCGTAGTACCAGGCCGCGTCGGTCCCGATGGCGCTGAGGTCGGCGTCGCCCCCCGGCGCGCCGAGCGTGACGGCGTTCGTCCCGTAGTTCGTGTAGAACGCGGGGCTCTCCGGCGGCTCCCTGAGCCCCTCTTTCCCCCACCGGAACCCGATCGGGCCGGTCGCGCTCACGCTTAGGGCCTGCGCGCCCTCGTTGGGGAGGCTGATCCAGTAGCCGCCGCTGAGGTACTCCGCGTCACCGTCGCCGTCGAGGTCGATCCGTTCGCCGACGTCGTTCTGTAAGTTCGCGCCGTCGTTGCCCGCCGAGATGACCAGCAGCGTCCCCTCGCGGTTCGCCGCGGTCATCACCCGGTTGAGCACCTTTCCGTAGAAGGAGCCGAAGGTCGACGTCTCCCCGTCCGCCGTCTCGACGGCGCGACGCGGCACGGGGTACGCGCCGAGCGAGAGGTTCGCCACGTCGGCGTCGATCTCGGCCGCGTACGCGATGGCGGCCAGGACGTCGCCGAACGACGCGCCGCCCTCGTCCGAGAACACGCGGCAGTCGATCAGGTCCGTCGCGGGCGCGGTGCCGACGACCCCCGTCTCGTTGTCGAGGGCGGCGACGATCCCCGCGACGTGGGTGCCGTGGTCGCCGCCGGCAGGGACGCCCGCCCCCGCGCCGTCGTCGGTGAAGTTCCGCGAGAGGTCGACGTTCACGTCGAGGTCGGGGTGGCCGGCGTCCACGCCGGAGTCGATGACGGCGACGCGCGTTCCCTCGCCCGTCGTCACCTCGTGGGCCGCCTCCACGTCCAGGGCCTGCTTGTCCCACTGGAGGGGGTAGAGCGGTTCGTCCGCCGCGGTCACCGCCTCGGCGCGCGGCGCACGCCCGTTCGTCTCCGGTTCCTTCAGCCGGAGTTCGAGGTCGGGCACCGCCGTCCCGAGCGCCTCCGCCTCCGACCGCGAGGCGCGGACGACCGCGTATCCGATCCGCCGGAGGTCGTGGACCACCTCGACGCCGCCGAGGTCTGCGTTCCGCCGGAGGTCGACCAGGTACCGGTCGGTTCGCGTCGCCGCCGTGACCGTCCCGCTCGCGGCGATCCCCCCGACGAGTGCGCCGCTCGCTCGCAGAAACGTCCGCCTGGTGTGCGTTGGCATCACGTCCAGAACGTGTCGATCACGTATAAATCTTGATGGATCGACAGACACGAAAGAAAGGCGCTCGGTCGCCGGGTCCAGCACACTTAGGGCAAGGGGACGAGACGGGAGAGGCATGTCCGGTTTGGCGACGGTCGGGGGGTTGGTCGTCGGCGTCCTGCTGTTGCTCGGAAACGCGTTCTTCGTCGTCAGCGAGTTCGCCATGACGCGGGTTCGCCAGTTTCCGAGAGAGGAGTTCACGGGGAACCGCGGGCTCGAACGGGCCTGGGAGATGACCGACCGCCTCGAGATCTACCTCTCGGGGTGTCAAGTCGGGATCACCATCTGTAGCGTCGGGCTCGGCTACGTCGCCGAGCCGGCGCTCGCGGCGCTGCTCGATCCCGCGGTGAAGGCGCTCGGGTTGAGCGGGCTCGTCGGCGGAAGCGAGGGGGGACACGCGGCGCTCTCGGTCCTCCTGGCGCTCGCCCTCATCAACATGCTCCACATCGTCGTGGGCGAGCAGGCCCCGACCTACCTCGGCGTCGAGCGGACGAAGGGCGTCTGCACGTACTGCGCGTATCCCCTCTGGATCTGGACGAGGGTCATGTACCCGGTCATCGTCGTCGCGGATCGCATCGCGAAGGCGCTCCTGGGGGTGTTCGGCGTGACCATCGAGCGGTCCTGGGCGGAGGAGGAAGCCGGGGACGACGCGTCGAGTCGCGCCGTGCTCCGGAAGCAGATGGGCGAGCGGCTGAGCGGGCTCGTCTCGGACGAGGAGCGCAAGGAGGAGGTCCTCGCCGCGCTCGACATCGAGCGGATGGCCATCACGTCCGTGATGGTGCCCCGCGAGGACGTGATCGCGCTCTCGGCGGACGCCTCGCTCGACGAGAACATGCGGACGATCGGCGAGTCGCCGCACGCGCGATTCCCCCTCGTCGGCGACTCGCTCTCCGACTTCCGGGGGGTCGTCTACACGCCGGCCGTCCTCCGCGAACTCGACGCGCTGGAGGAAGGCGAGTGCACCTTCGAGGACATCACCGCGCCGCCGATGACGCTCGACGCGGAGGTCGTCGTCAGCGACGCGATCGATCGGTTCCAGGAGGAGCGCCAGGAACTCGCGCTGATCGTCGACGACGGCGAGGTCGTCGGACTCGTCACCGCGACCGACTGCTTCGAGGCCATCACCGGGGATCTCGAGGACCCGCTCGACGCGGACGGCGACGATCCGGTCCCGGAGACGGACACGACGTCGACCGCGTCCTGAGGGGGAGTCCGCCCCTCGACCGCGTCGACGCTCCTCTCCGCCGGGTCCGCGTCCCGCCGTCCCCCGCCGCGATCACTCCGCGAGGGCGAGCATGCCGTCCACGTCCGCGCCGTCCTCCAGGAGGCCGCGCATCACGTCGACCGTCTCGGCGCTCCGGGCGCGGCCCTGGCGGAGGACGTCCTCCGCCCGCTCGACGGCCGTGATGGTGTCCGTCTGGACGGTCAGGATCGGCACGCCCTCCTCCTCGGCTCGGCCGACGACCGCGCCCGCGGGGCGGAACCCCCCCGTGAGCAGGAGGCACTTGATGCCGGGCGCTTCGAGCGCCGCCGCCTGGATGTCAGAGCGGTCGCCGCCGGTGATCATCGCCGCGTCGCGGGTGCGGCGGAACTGCCTGAGCGCGTCGTCGGCGCTCATCGCGCCGACGGTGAAGCGCTCGATGAAGGCGTCGGTCGGCGCGTCGGCCGTGACGACCTGCGCCCCGAGGTCGTCCGCGAGTTCCGCGACGGTGACGCCCGCGAGTTCCTGGACGCGGGGGAGCGCGCCGAAGACGGTGATCCCCCGCCCCTCGAGGAAGGGGACCACGTCGGTCGTCAGCTGGTCGTACGCGGCGTCGGTGACCGCGTTGAACAGGACGCCGCCGAGGCGGTCGCCGAGGTGCCGTGCCGCCGACAGCACCGCGTCCACGTCGCCGGGCTGTTCGTAGCGGGCGATGAGGACCGCGGTGGCGTCGAGCAGGTCCGCGACGTCGGCGTCCGTGAGGTCGACGACGCCGCCCGTCGAGAACGACCCGCCGCCGTCGATGAACACGAGGTCCCTGTCGGCGGCGAGGCCGTCGTAGCTCTCACGCACGCGCTCGTGGAGGGCGGTCGCGTCCTCGCGCCCGCGCAGGGCCTGCTCGACGAACGTCGGCGAGTAGACGACGGGTTCGAGGTCGGCCATCTCGGCGTCGAGGTCGAGCAGTTCGCGCGCGAGCAGGGGGTCCTCGTCTAGGGTCTTGCCGACCGCGCTCTGGAGGCGCGTCCCCTTCGGTTTCATGTAGCCGACGTCGAGGCCGCGCTCGCGCGCGAGTTGCGCCAGCGCCAGCGTGACGGCGGTCTTGCCTGTGCTCTCGTCGGTCGATGTGATGAGGATCGGGTTCATAGCTCGTCGGGGTCGATGGTGAGTCTGATGTCGACGGCGGTCGCGCCGTCGGGCGTCGCGACGAGGGGGTTGACGTCGAGTTCGAGGATGGCCGGGAAGTCCGTCACGAGCTGCGAGAGCCGCTGGATGACCTCTACGACGCTCCCCTCGTCTACGGGTTCGCGTCCCCGCGCGCCGCGGAGGAGCGGGGCGGCCCGGATGTCGTCTACCATCCCCGCCGCCTCGGGTTCGCTGACGGGGGCGACCCGGACCGTCGTGTCCTCTAACACCTCGACGAAGATGCCGCCGAGGCCGAAGAGCACGAGGGGGCCGAACTGCGGGTCGCGGTTCGTCCCGACGATGGTCTCGACGCCCTCCTCGAGATCGAGCAGTTCCTGCACCTGCACGCCGAGGATCGTCGCGTCGGGCTGGTAGTTCTTCGCGCGGGCGACGAGGTCCTCGTAGGTGTCGTAGACGTCGTTGTTCCGGACGCCGACGCGGACGCCGCCGATGTCGGACTTGTGCAGGATGTCGGGGCTGACGATCTTCATCACGACGTCGCCCTCGATCGATTCTGCGACCTCGATGGCCGCCTCGGGCGAGGAGACGACGTCGCCCTCGGGGATCGGGACGCCGTAGGCGTCGAGCAGCCCCATCGCCTCCACCCCGAGGCGGGTGTCGCCGCGGTCGGCCGCCCCCCGCAGGATCTCACGCGCGCGAGCGCGATCCACGTCGAACGTCGTCGGCTCGACGTACTCCCGCTCGCGGATCTCCGCGTACGACCGCAGCGCGTCGAGGCTCTCCACCGCGCGCGCCGGGTCGAAGTACGTCGGGATGCCCGCCTCGCCGAGGATCTCCCGCGCGGACTCGATGCGCTCGCCGCCCATGAAGCAGGTCGCGACGGGGAGGCCCGACTCGGCCTGCCTCTCGACGACGGCCTCCGCGAGGTCGTCGAAGGTGAGCACGGCGGTCGGGCAGGTGACGACGCAGACCGCGCCGACGTTCGGGTCGTCCATGGCGATCTCGATCGCCTCGGCGAACCGCTCGACGGGCGCGTCGCCGATCACGTCGACCGGGTTGTAGATGTTCGCCTCCTCGGGGAGGACCTCCTCGAAGCGGGCGAGCGTCTCGTCGGCGAACGACGCGAGCGAGAGGCCGGAGTCGCCGATGGCGTCCGTCGCCATCACGCCGGGACCGCCCGCGTTCGTCACCACGGCGACGGAGTCCGTCTCGGGAAGGGGTTGCCCCGCGAGGATGCTCGCGGCGTCGAACAGCTCCTGGACGTTCTCGGCGCGGATGACGCCCGCCTGTTCGAGCCCGGCCTCGTAGGCCGCCTCGCTCCCGGCGATGGTGCCGGTGTGGGAGGCGGCGGCCGACGCGCCCGCCTCCGTCCGACCGGACTTCACGAGCACGATGGGCGTCTCCGCCGTCACCTCGCGGGCGCTGCGGATGAACGACGCGCCGTCGGTGATCCCCTCCAGGTAGCCGAGGACGACGTCCGTCCCCTCGTCGTCGCCCCACGCCTCGACGAAGTCGCGCTCGTCGAGGACGGCCTTGTTGCCGAGCGAGACGACGTCCTTGAAGCCGATGCCGCGGTCGTTCGCCCAGTCCAGCACGGCCGTGATGAACGCGCCCGACTGGCTCATGAAGGAGATGCTCCCGTCGAGGGCGTTCTCCGGGCCGAAGGTCGCGTTCATGCCCACCGGCGTGCTGATGATCCCGAGGCTGTTCGGCCCCACGAGGTCGAGGTCGTGGGCCTCCGCGACCGCGCGGAGTTCCCGCTCGCGCCGCGCGCCCTCGCTCCCGGTCTCGCCGAACCCCGCGGTGATGACCACCACGTTCTCGACGCCCGCCTCGGCGATCCCGCGGACGACGTCCACCGCGACCCGGCCGGGGACGACGACGACCGCGAGGTCGACCTCGCCGGGAACGGACGCGACGTCGGGGTACGCCTCCCTGCCGAGCACCGACTCGGCGTTGGGGTTCACCGGCACCGTCTCGCCCTCGAACGAGTCGAGCATGTTCGTCATCACGGCCCGACCGACCGACCCCTCGCGCTCGGTCGCGCCGACGACGGCGACGCACCTCGGGCTGAACAACGTTTCCAGTCCCATTCGTCGCGTGGGACTACACCGGCGCGTCCGAAATACGTGCCGACCGTTCTCGGTCGGTGAAACTCGCGGCGATCGGCGGGCGGTACGTCCCCCGATCGGTATAACAACACCACCATCCGAGATAGCACCTTTTATTAAGATCGGCACTAGTTTTAGTATCAGATGTCGAAACTCACACGACGGTCGCTGCTGGCGTCCGGGGCGGCGGTCACGGTCGGAGCGCTCGCCGGGTGTCTCGGAAGCGTCGACCCCGCCGCGGGGTCGAACGGGAACGAGGTCGAGGCGTCGTTCTACGTGCTCGGGGACTTCGGGGGCCGCGTCGGGGGCGACGCCCTCGGCGTCGGCACGCTGGTGCCGTTCGGACAGCACGGCCACGGCTGGCAGCCCTCCGCGGACCTCCAGCGGCGCGTCCGCGTGGCGCGGGCGTTCCTCTACATGGGCGAGGGGTTCCAGCCCTGGGCCGACGACGTGGTCCGCAGTCTGGAGGAGGACGGCACCGACGTGGCGGTCATCGCCGCTCGCGAGAACGTCGATCTCATCGACGCGGCCGGACACGGCGGTCACGACCACGACCACGATCACGGGGACGAGAACGACACGCACGAAGACGAGAACGGATCCGAGTCCCACGACGAGGGGCACGATCACGAGGGCGAACACGATCACGGGGGCGAAAACGACACCCATGGAAACGACACCCACGAGGGAGAGCACGGGGAGAACGAGTCCCGCCGCGAGGGGGGTGACGAGGGGGACGACGGGCACGACCACGGCGGCAAGGACCCCCACTTCTGGCTCGACCCGACCCGGGCGGCGACCGCCGTCGAGACCATCCGCGACGGGTTCGTAGGCCTCGCGCCCGACGAGGAGGCGACCTTCCGCGAGAACGCGGACGGCTTCGCCGCCGAACTCCGGGACCTCGACGCCGAGTTCGAGGAGGCGCTGTCCGGTCGATCGAAGGAGGCCGTCCTCGTGGCCGGGCACAACGCCTTCCAGTACCTCGGCGAGCGCTACGGCTTCGCGGTCCACGCGCTGACCGACCTCTCGCCGGACGACAGCCCGACGACGAGTGACGTGCGGCGCGCTCAGGAGATCATCGAGGCGGACGGCATCGAGCACGTCCTCGCGCCGGTGTTCGAGTCCGATCGGGCGGCGAAACAGCTCGTCGCCGAGACGGACGCGACGGAGGTGCTCCCGATCACGGCCCTCGCGGGGTACAGGGAGGAGTGGAAGGAGAAGGAGTGGGGGTATGTGGAGATCATGCGAGAGATCAACCTCGAGAGCCTTCGGACCGCACTCGGGGCATGAACGCGGTCGAGGTCGACTCCGTCACGTTCGCCTACGGCGAGCGGCCCGTCATCGACGACGTGTCGCTGACCGTCGAGGACGGCGAGTTCCTCGGCCTCGTCGGACCGAACGGATCGGGAAAGAGCACCCTCCTCGAACTCGTGCTCGGACTCCTCCGCCCCGACCGCGGGACGGTTCGACTGTTCGGCGAACCCGCCCGCGAGTTCGACGACGGGACGCGCATCGGATACGTCGCCCAGCAGACCACCCGCGGTGCGGACGAACTGCCGATCACGGTCCGCGAGGTCGTTCGCATGGGGCGGTACCCCCACGCGGGGCTTCGTCGCCTCGGCGCGGACGACCGCCGGGCGATCGAGGACGCGATGGCGACGGTCGGGGTGGCCGACCTCGCGAGCCGTCGCGTGGGCGACCTCTCGGGCGGCCAGCGCCAGCGGGTGTTCATCGCGCGGGCGCTCGCCTCGGAGGCCGACCTGCTCGCGCTCGACGAGCCCGCGGTGGGCGTCGACGCCGACTCGCGGGACGCCTTCTACGATCTCCTAGCCGACCTCAACGACGGCGGGATGACGGTGATCCTCATCGAGCACGACCTCGGCGTCGTCACCGAGCGTGCCTCGCGCGTGGCCTGCATCAACCGGCGGGTGTTCTTCCACGGCGACCCGGACGGCTTCGCCGACAGCGACGCGCTCGCGAACGCCTACGGGGCGAACCAGCGGCGGCTCCACCACGATCACCCGTGACTGCGTCGACGCTCCTCGCGGCGCTCGTCGTCGTCACCGTCGCCGTCGTCGGTCCCCTGGAGACGCTGTTCGACCGGGCGCTGTCGCTGTTCGGCGGGGCGTCGTGCGCCGCCGGCCGCGTCGCGATCGGCGGCGACATCTTCTGCGCGGGCTACATGCAGCAGGCGCTGCTCGCGGGCCTCTGCGTCGGCGTCGTCGCGCCGCTCGTCGGGACGTTTCTCGTCCACCGGCGGCTGGCGTTCATCGGCGACACGCTCGCGCACACGGCGTTCGCGGGCGTCGCCGTCGGCCTGTTCCTGGGCGCGAGCCTCGACGCGCCCGTCTCGCCCTACGCCGCCGCGCTCGTCGTCGCGGTCCTCTCGGCGCTGCTCGTGCAGGCCATCGCGGAGTACACGGACGCCTACGGCGACGTGGCGATGGCGATCGTCCTGTCGGGCGGGTTCGCGCTCGGGACCGTCCTGATGAGCCTCGACAGCGGCGGCCTCTCGGTCGGCGTCACCGACTACCTCTTCGGAAGCCTCTCGCTCGTCACCCGCGCGAACGTCGGCCTGCTGGTCGTCCTCACGCTGATCGTGGTCGCCGCGGTCGCGATCGCCTACCGACCGCTCGTCTATCTCACGTTCGACGAGACGGCGGCGCGCGTCGCGGGCGTGAACGTCCGCCGCCACGAGCGCCTGCTGGTCGTTCTCACCGCGCTCGTCGTCGTCGCCGCGATGCAGATCATGGGCGTCATCCTCGTCGCGGGGATGCTCGTCGTCCCGGTCGCCGCGGCGGCGCAGGTCGCGACGAGCTTCCGCCAGTCGCTCGCCCTCTCGGTCGTCGCCGCCGAACTCGCCGTCGTCTCGGGCATCGTCGTCTCGTACTACTTCGGCCTCCAGGAGAGCGGCATCATCGTCCTCGTCGCCATCGGGGTGTTCGCGGTCGCCGCGGCCGCCGCCTGGATCGGCGTCCCCGAACGGGCGACCTCACTCCTCCGCCAGGTCGACGACCGCCGCGTCCGCTAGCTCCCGGAGCGTCTCGGGAGCGATCGGGAAGACCGCGTCGGGCGTCCCCGCCGCGGCCCACACCGTCCCGTGATCGACGAGCGTCTCGTCCAGGTAGACGGGGACCGCCTCGTCGTGACAGAACGGTGGGACCCCGCCGATGGACCACCCGAGCGTCTCCCGAATGGCGTCGGGGTCGGCCATCCCGGTCGCCGACGGGTCCGCGCTCCGGAGGGCCGCGACCTTCTCCATGTCGACGCGGTTCGCGCCGCTCGTCACGCAGACGACGAGGTCGTCGCCCGCGCGAACGGCGATGGCGCTCGCGATCTGCGCGACGTCGCAGCCGACCGCCCTCGCGGCGTCCGCCGCGGTCTTCGTTCCGTCCTCGAACTCGTGAACCTCCGGATCGAAGCCGTGTCGCTCTCGGGCGCAGTTCCTGAACTCCTCGGCGCGCGGGTGCATGGGCCGTCCGGCGACCGCCAGCGACATAGCCGTAACGGACGGGCCGTCGGCAGCGCCCGCTGTACGACGAGGGATGCGGGCCCGCAGTCGATAGCATACAACGACCGTTTGATCCGCCGCAAGGGGTTTTATGCTGGACGTTGACCGCGCGGTATGAACCGACGAACGGTCCTCGGCGCGGTTGCGGGCGGCCTGACGGTCGCGCTCACCGGATGCCTCGGCGGGGACGACTCCGGCGGAGATAACGACGAGAACGGAACGGGCTCGAATGGGACAGATGACACGAACGCGACGAACGGCACGAACGACACGAACGGAACCGGCGGTAACGGGACGAACGGCACGAACGACACGAACGCGACGAACGCGACGAACGACACGAACGCCACCGACGGGGGAGCCTCCTCGATCACCGGAGAGCAGTTCCAGGCGCAGTCGTCGAACTGCGGCCAGGGGAAGGAGAGCGCCTCCGTGACGTTCCCCGGCGGCGACCAGGTGAAGGTGACGGGCGTCATAAGCGGTAAGAACGCCTGCCACAGCGCCCGCCTCGGCGACGTCAGCCTCGAAGGCGGGACGCTCACCGTGCCCGTTCAGACGTACGTCCCCGAGCAGATGAAGAACGCGACCTGTAGCCAGTGCATCGTCGACATCGAGTACCAGGCGTCGTTCACGTTCGGCGGGGAGGTCCCACAGCGCGTCGTCGTGACGCACCACGGCGAGCAGGTGGCGACCGGCGAGCGGTGACGGCGGTGACGGGCGGTGACGGGCGTGTGGGACTGACGGGCGGGCGATAACCGGCGAACAGTGACGGGCGGGCGGGCGACGACCGGCCGACCCGGTGGGCGCGGCGATCGGCGACGGCAGCACGCCGGGTGACCGCGACGCGGCGGGTCGCCACGGCGCTGATTCTTGGTTCGGTACGACGAACGGGGCGTATGCCCGATGCGCTCGACCGCGAGTTCGACCCTGAGCGGCCGGACTCCGCTTCCCAGATCGGGCCAGGGTTTTCTCGAACGAGCAAGGATGTGCGTTTTCGAGAAAGCTGTTTTTGGCTTCCCAAAATAATCTTCTCCCGACGGCAAGGTTTAAGTGGGACGCGCGCGAGGCTAGAACCGAGATGAGCACCCAGAAGGAAGCGATACGACAGCCGGCGGACGAGGTGGAGGAGAACGCGCTGCGCATCGACAAGGACCGTTCGGAGCAGATCATCGACGCGCTCAACACGGACCTCGCGAACGCGTACGTCCTCTATCACCAGCTCAAGAAGCACCACTGGAACGTCGAAGGGGCGGAGTTCCTCGACATGCACCTGTTCCTCGAGGAGGCCTACGAGACCGTCGAGGAGGGTGCCGACGTGATCGCGGAGCGCGCGCAGGCGCTGGGCGGCGTCCCGATCGCGGGACCGTCCAACCAGGAGGAGCGCGCCACCGTCGAGTTCGAGGGCGAGGACGTCTACGACATCCGCACCTCCCTCGAGAACGACCTGGCGATCTACGGGGACATCATCGAGTCGATGCGCGACCACATCGAACTCACCAACAACCTCGGCGACTACACGACCGAGGAGCGACTCCGCGAGATCCTGGTCGGCCTCGAGGAGGACGCCCACCACATCGAACACTACCTCGAGGACGACACGCTGGTGCTCGAGGAAGCGACGCACTAACGCCTCGCGTTCACCCCCGTTCTTTTATCGACCGCTCGCCGAGCGCGAGCGACACCGATCGCGAGGCGCGTCAGGGGCGGACGACACCGATACGCGCTCGCGAGCGCCGCGAGCGCTCCGGAGGAGGAAGAGAGGGACTGGCCGGGAGAGAGGGGGACGGTTACCGTTCCACGTCGACGATCAGGTCGGTCGCAATCCACCCGTCCGGGTTTTTCGATTCGGTGAAGACCGTCCGTTCGGGGGAGGTACAGTGCGCCGTCACGTATCGATCGACTGATTCCGAGCGCGATGCCGGTGCTGCCATCGATCGGATTAGGTGTGCCTAAAGACTAAAAGATTTTGGTCGGCCTAGAGCGGAAGCCAGTCGGTGGTGACGTCCGCCTCGTGGAGGTGCCAGCACTGTTCCGTCGCCGTGCGCGGTTCCTCGCCGTCGGTGGGAGGGACGTGTAGTTCGCGCAGTTCGATGGTGGCGTCGAACAGCGGTTCGAGGCGTTCGACCACCGAGTTGTTCGCGTCGACGGGGAGGTGGACGTGACACATCCCGCCCACCTCGAGCGTTGCGTCGACCGTACTCTCGACGAACGACACCACGTCCTCCTCGTCGTACCGCTCGAGCAGGGGACGGAGCGAGTCGACGCACACGCGCAACTCCGCGGGATCGAGTCCGCCCGTCGCGGCGTCGAACTCGTCGATCGACTCGCGTACCTCCGCTTCGAGCGTCCCGAGGGTCGCCGGAAGCCCCGGTGCGGTGGGGGTCGCGGCCGCCGCACTGCGCACCGCCGGACGCCGGTCGAAGAGTTCGAACGTCCCCGTCTCGCGGCTGTCCGACGGAACGCGCGCGTCCAGGTCGGCCGTCCCGTCGGTGAGTACGACCACCCGCCGCCGTTCCCCGTCCCCGTCCTCGCCGAGGAGCCGTCGACACGCCAGGAGGTGCGACCGGCCGCAGGCCGAACCGACGACGAGCAGACTGCTCCCGCGGCGCTTCATCGCTGCGAGCGCCTGTGCAAACGCACCTGCCCCGGTCTCCGTTGTCATACCTATTCTTTCGTATATTCGCAGGGAGGATATAATAAGCCTTCTGGCATGGTTCCGGACACTCGCACCGCATTACACGACGCCGCGGGTCGACACAGGTTTGCCGAGCGGCGACCAACGTCACCCATGAGCGACCCAGAGGACGACCTCCTCGCGCTTCTCGACGACCTCGCGGACACGCTCGACGCCCTCCGCGAGGAACTCGACGCGGAGGACGCGACCGAGCGACGGACGCGACGCGCTGATCGCGGGGTTCCGGCCCGCGATCCTATGCCGCGGCGTCCGACGCCACCGCGTCCCGGCGAGTTCGTGCGCTTCACGGAGGAGTACACCATCCCGACGCTTATCGCCTTTCTGGAGGCGAACGTCCGCGCGCTCGAACTCCTGCGCGGCGTGCTCCGACTGGCCGGCGGGCGGGGGCTCCCCGCGACCGACCGCGAGAACGAGCGCGTCGCGACGGCCGGCCGACGCGCGCTCGATGGCGTCGACGCCGTCCTCGACGACCTGCAGGACGCCTTCGAGGGACGGCCCACCGACGAGAACGCCCGCACCCTGTTCGATGACGCGCGCGCGCTCCGCCGGGAGATCGACGACGCGATCGCCGGGCGCACGATCGACCGGGACGCTCGCACCGCGCGGGCCTACCGCGATCGCGACCGTGGCCGCGACCGACGACCGCGACGCGACTCGACCGACCCGATCTCCATCGCCGTGACCGACGAGACGGCGGACGACGAGGACGAGACCGACGGGGAGGCGTCCGCCGCGTCCGAGGTCGACGTGGACGCCGAACTCGACGCGATCAGGCGGGACGTCCGTCCGGACGAGGACGACGATGCGTCCGGGGACGACTCGAACCGGTCGAGCGGACGGCGTCCGCGAGACGACGGCGACGGGGGCTGACCGCCCCCGTCGCGCTCGGAGCCCCTCCGGGAACGCGCTACTGCACGGGCTCGAACCGGTAGCCGTCCCACGCCTGGCTCGCCGGCTCGCGGATCCCCGCGCCCGGTTCGCGCAGTTCCTCGACGTACACCGGCCGGACCTCGTCGCCGATGTCCACCTCGTCGGTGGTGAGCTGGCCGAGCGCGCGGACGGGTTCGCCGTCCACGTCGAACTCGACGATCGCGAGGTGATTGGGCGCGCGTACGCCCGGCGGGGTGGCGGTGCTCGTCGTCCACGTGACGACCGTCGCGGTGTACTCGCTCAGGTCGACCGTCTCGACCGGCTCGCTGCCGTCGGGGCCGACGGGGTGACTCGGGTAGCTGATGCTGCCGTCGGCGTAGCGAGTCGCCTCCATCGTCATCCCGCCACCTCCATGATCGTGGTGATGACGCAGTTGCCGAACCCACCCACGTTACAGCAGAGGCCGACCTCGGCGTCGACCTGCCGGGGGCCGGCCTCGCCGAGGAGTTGCTGGTAGATCTCGTAGCCCTGGGCCACGCCGCTCGCGCCGAGGGGGTGGCCCTTCGACTTCAGGCCGCCAGAGGTGTTGATCGGGAGGTCGCCGTCGCGCTCGGTGACGCCCTCCTCTACGGCCTCCCACGCGTGGCCCTTCTCGAAGAAGCCGAGGTCCTCGCTCTGGAGGAACTCGAGGATGGTGAACATGTCGTGGAGTTCCGCCACGTCGACGTCCTCCGGCCCGTAGCCCGACATCTCGTAGGCGATCTCGCCGCTGTCGACGACGCCGCCCATGGTGGTCGGGTCGGCGCGCTCGTGGACGACGTGCGTGTCCGTCGCGCCGCCGATCCCCGCGATCCGGACGTAGTCGTCGGTGTACTCCTCGGCCACCTCGACGGGGCAGAACAGCAGCGCCGCGCTCCCGTCGGTGATGGGACAGAAGTCGTACAGCCGGAGGGGGTCGGCCACGATCGGTGAGTCGAGGACGGTCTCGAGGTCGACCTCCTTCCGGAACTGCGCGTGGGGGTTGTCCACGCCGTTTCTGTGGTTCTTCACGGCGACCTTCGCCAGGCTCTCGCGCGGCGCGTCGTACGTGTCCAGGTAGAGGCGTGCGGTCAGCCCCGCGAAGCTCGGCAGGGTGACGCCCTGCTTGTACTCGACGGGGTGGGTGATCGAGGCGATGACGTCGGTCGCCTCGCCGGTCGACCGGTGGGTCATCTTCTCCCCGCCGACGAGCAGCGTCATGTCGCTCGCCCCGCTCGCGACCGACTGCCAGGCCGCGTACATCCCCGCGCCGCCGGAGGAGGAGGTCTGATCCACGCGCTGGGTGTACGCCGGGAGCGCGCCGAGGTCGTGCGCGAGGGCGTTCATGACCCCCGTCTGCCCCTCGAACTCGCCGCTCGCCATGTTCGAGACGTAGACGTGGTCGAGGTCGTGCGGGGCGACCCCGGCGTCGTCGAGACACGCCTTGCCGGCCTGCGAGAGGAGTTCGAGGACCCACTCCTCGCGCTGGCCGAACTGGGTCATCGACGCACCGATGAGGGCTACGTCGCTCATCGCCGACCCCCCGCCGCCTCTCGCGACGGCGTACCGTCGGAGGCGAGGACTGTCACGCGGATCATGGTTCTCCTCCGGGAGAGGGAGACGGTGCGTCTCGGTTCGGTGTCGTCTTCCGATCGCTCATGGTGTTCTTCGCGAGGCGGTGATGCAGTTCGTATCGTGATAAGTGTTGGCAGCGACGGGCGGGAGCTACCGCAGCCGCCGCGCCCGGCCCGCCATCTTCCACTCCTCGCCGCGCTCCACCGATCGCGGGAGGTCGGACCGACTGCGACAGCCGTAGCGGCCGGCGAGCGCCCACCGATCGGCGGAGCGAGGCCCGTCGTCCCGCGCGGCCGCCGCCGCGCGCTCGTCCTCGAGGTGCGCGCCGACGGCGCACGCGAGCGCCGCCGCCTCCCGGTCGGTGGCCGTCTCCGGGATCGTCACCGTCGTCTCCCCGGCGTCCGTCCGGATGTCGATGCTCCAGCTGTGGGTCTCGACGTCGAATTCGACGCTGGTGTGGGTGTGCGTAGACATGGTTACAGGGGGATGTTGCCGTGGTCCTTCGGCGGGCGGTCCGCCCGCTTCCGGTCGAGCAGTTCGAGGTCCTCGATCAGCCGCCGTCGCGTCTGTGCCGGTTCGATGACGTCGTCGAGGTAGCCCCGCTGGGCCGGTTTGTACGGGTTGGCGAACTCCTCGCGGTACTCGTCCATCAGCTCCTGTCGGCGGGCCTCGGTGTCCTCGGCCGCGCCGAGTTCGTCGCGGTAGAGGATGTTCACCGCGCCGCGCGGTCCGAGGACGGCCATCTCAGCGCCCGGCCAGGCGTAGTTCACGTCCGCGCCGAGTTCCTTCGACCCCATCACGATGTACGCGCCGCCGTAGGCCTTGCGCGTGATGACGGTGAGCAGCGGGACCGTCGCCTCCGCGTAGGCGTAGATGAGCTTCGCGCCGTGTTTGATGATGCCGTTGTGCTCCTGGTCGGTGCCGGGCATGAAGCCGGGAACGTCCACGAGCGTCACGATCGGGACGTTGAACGCGTCGCAGAAGCGCACGAACCGCGCGCCCTTCTGGCTCGCTTCGATGTCGAGCGTCCCCGCGTTCGCCCGCGGCTGGTTCGCCACGATCCCCACCGAGTGGCCGTCGAGGCGGGCGAAGCCGACGACGAGGTTGCGCGCGTAGTCGCCGTGGATCTCGAAGAACGTCCCCCGGTCGGTCAGTTCGTCCACGACGTTCGTCACGTCGTAGGGCTTCTTCGGCGCGTTCGGGACGATGTCGTCGAGCGCGTCGCACGGCCGGTCGCGGTCGTCGTGCGGGTCGACCCGCGGGGGGTCCTCGAGGTGGTTCGCGGGCAGGTACGACAGCAGGTGTCGGACGTCGTCGAGCGCGTCCTCCTCCGAGGGACAGGTGACGTGCGCGACGCCGCTCTTCGAGGCGTGCGGGCGCGCGCCGCCGAGTTCGTCCTTCGAGATCTGCTCGCCGGTGACCGTCTCGATGACGTCCGGGCCGGTGATCATCATGTGGCTGGTGTCGTCCACCATGACGGTGAAGTCCGTCAGCGCGGGCGAGTAGGTCGCCCCGCCGGCGCACGGGCCCATGATGGCAGAGAGCTGCGGGACGACGCCGCTTGCCTCCGTGTTGCGCCGGAAGATTCGCGCGAAGCCGACGAGGGAGTCGACGCCCTCCTGGATGCGCGCGCCCGCGGAGTCGTTCAACCCCACGATGGGGACGCCCGCGTCCATCGCCATGTCCATCGCCTTGCAGATCTTGTCGGCGACGGCCTCGCCGACCGACCCGCCGAGGACGGTGAAGTCGTGGGCGAACACGAACACCGGGCGGCCGTTCACCTCGCCGCGGCCGGTCACGACCGCGTCGCCCGGGTATCGCTTCTCCGCCATGTCGAAGTTCGTCGACTGGTGCTCGACGAAGGCGTCCAGCTCGCGGAACGTTCCCTCGTCGAGGAAGTACTCGACGCGCTCGTGGGCGGTCAGCTTCCCCTTCGAGTGCTGGCGGTCGATGCGCTCCTGACCCCCGCCGAGTCGGGCGACCTCGCGCCGTCGCCGAAGCTCCTCGACGGGGTCGTCGGGTTCGGTACGCGGGACCTCCTGGCTCATCTCACCACTCCATGCCGCCGTTGACGGCGAGGATCTGGCCGGTCATGTAGCTCGACTCCTCACCCGCCAGAAAGCGGACGATCCCGCAGACGTCGTCCACCTGCGCGAACCGGCCGAGCGGGATCCGGCCGACGATCTTCTCCTGAACGCGCTCGGGGACGTCCTCGAGCATGTCGGTCTGGACGAACCCCGGCGC
Organism: Halomarina pelagica; assembly: GCF_024228315.1. Classification (NCBI taxonomy): domain Archaea; kingdom Methanobacteriati; phylum Methanobacteriota; class Halobacteria; order Halobacteriales; family Natronomonadaceae; genus Halomarina; species Halomarina pelagica. Next base: position 3,018,177 of record NZ_CP100454.1, on the reverse strand, counting down.
GACGCAGTTGGCGGTCGAGCCCGAGCGGGCCATCTCCAGCGCGATCGTCCGCGTGAACCCGAACAGGCCGCTCTTGGTGGTGGCGTAGTTGGCCTGGCCGTAGTTGCCCTGCTGGCCGACCACGCTCGAGATGTTGACGAGCCGGCCGTGTTCGGCCTCGAGCAGGTCGTCGAAGAAGACCTTCGTACAGTTGAACACCCCACCGAGGTTCACGTCCATCACGCGGTCCCAGTCCTCCCGTGTCATGTTCGCGAACTTGCGATCGACGGTCAGTCCGGCGTTGTTCACGAGTACGTCGACGCCGCCGAACGCCCGCTCGACGTCCTCGGCCATCCCCTCCACCGAGTCGAGGTCGCTCACGTCGGCCTGTACCGCGATCGCCCGTCCGCCCGCGTCCTCGATCTCCTCGACGACGTCGTAGGCCTCCGCCTCCGAGGAGCGGTAGTTGACGACGACGTCCGCGCCCTGTTCGCCGAGTTCGATCGCGATACCCCGTCCGATGCCACGTGACGCGCCGGTGACGACGCAGGTCTGTGTCGATAGTGTCATTGTTTTGCCTTTATTGTCGACCGCGCATGCACGACCCCCTGGTCGCCCCGGGTGCCCGGAACCGGGAACGATGGTAAACGTGCGCGCCGTTAGTTCGAGGTCACGACGACCTCGATGAAAGCCTTGTCCTAATATCGCCTAGTATATTTTGGCGAGTGTACATACATCATGCCGATGTACGACACGGGCACGGTAATCGCCCTACAGAACCACCAACGGACCTCAATCGTATAACTGTATGTCATAGTACAGCACGGTGAATGTGCGCAAGTGGTGACGTTCACCTGTCACGAATCGGTAGCTTGCGGCAATATTCGCTATAGCGTATAAGTAACCCAGAGAAGATGATATTACGAGAATTACTCTGGAATAATTATCGTCACCCCTGTCGAATTACAGGTCGAACCGGACGCCGACGCCGGGCACGCGGATCGTCGTGCGCCCGGTCGCTCTCCGGCGGCGGGCCGCCGCCACGCGGACCGCGACGACGCCCGCCGAGAAACTCACCGCGGCGAGCGCCGCGAGCGTCGGGTAACTCACCACCCACAGGGCGACGGGCACCGCGAGCGCCACCGCGAAGGCGACGAGGAGGGTGCGGGCGTCCGGCGTCTCCGGGATCGGTGGGTACGGCGTATCGGTTCGGCCGACGGGGGATCGGGGCGATCTCATCACGGATGGAGAGACGGTCCCCGGACGCAAAAGTGTAATCTGAAATCCATTTCTGTAGGCGATCGTACTGAACGTCTCTTCTGTAGGATGCAGATCAGGTCAGCGCTCGACCCCGAGTACCCGGAGGTCACCGTCCATCGTGACCCGAAGGGTCTCGCCGTCGAGCGTGATCGCCACCTCGACGCGCCACGGGTCCGTCTCCAGGACGGTGACCGCCTCGTCGGAGACGCACCAGTCGAGCGTCCAGTAGGGCGTCACTCCGAGGTCGATCCCGTGGTCGCGGTGGAACGCGACGACGTCGGACTGATCGAGCAGGCGCAGGCCGACCGCCGAGCAGAGCCGGTGGTTGCACTGCGCACAGACGTGGTCCGCGCGCAGTCCGTCGCCCAGACAGCAGTCCCCCTCGCTCACGAGGACGGTCTCCATTCGGCCGCTGCACTCCGGACAGACGCCGTCCGCCGCGAGGCAGTGGAGGTGGCGCACGCGCTGGTCGAACGCCCGCGCGATCTCCTCGTCCGTCCGGTCGTTCAGGCCCCCCGGCGGGAAGGAGTACTTCCCGTGTCGCCGCTCGCAGTCGGTGCAGACGACGGCGAGCATCTCGTCGTCGTAGCGGGCTTCGACGGGACCGCCGCACCAGAGACACGATCCCTCGACCGGGAACGGCTCGACGTGTGGATGCTCGTTGAACGACCCCGCGAGGACCGCCTGCACCACCTTCGTCCCGGCGTGACGAAGGTCGTAGCCGTCGTCCGTGCGCCGGACGAACTGGTCGGTCAGCTTCCCGAGGTGGTAGTTGAACTGCGCGCTGTCGCGCATCCCGACCATCTCGCGCAGCCGGGAGAACCGCACCGGTCGCTCCTCCGCGCGCCACAGCGCCTCCAGGATCGAGAGGCGCGTCTCGTTCGCGACGATGGAGAACGCCTCCGCCGGGGCGACGCAGTCAGAGCACTCCTGAATGCTCGACTCCGCCTCGCTTTCGCTCATACCCGCAGATAGGTGTCCTGCGTGGTAAAGGTATAGCTCAAATAGATTTTTGGAACGATAGCGGGAGGTCGGGGCGGCGGATCGATCGCCGAACGGATGGAGTCGGAGACGGGCTCCCGCCACGGTTCGGCCGCCATCGCGGCCCGAATGTGCGCCGACGAGGAGCGGAGGCTAGCCGCCGGTAAACCGGACCCGGGAGCGAGACGACCGGTCGCGAGAGCGCAGAAAGAGCTAAGGATCCCGACGAGGAGTGTCGTGACAAATGCTACCAACTATCAAAGAGCGCCGGACTTCGGTGAAATCGTGAGTTCGTTCACGACCGACGAGATCTGCGAGATGAGCGGCGCTCGACAGGCCCGGCTCATCAGGGAGGGGGCGATCTCCCCGGTGGACGCGGTCGAGGCGTCGCTGGATCGCATCGAGCGACTCGACTCGACGCTCAACGCGTTCTGCACCCTGGCGGACGAAGAGGCCATGGAGGCCGCGAGGGAGGCCGAGAGGGCGATCGAGGACGGTGCCGACGTCGGTCCGCTCCACGGCGTGCCCGTCGGGATAAAGGACCTGATCGCGACGAAGGGAATTCGCTCCACGTTCGGGTCGAAACTCTACGGGGACTTCGTGCCGGACCGGGACAGCGTCGTCGTGGAACGGATCAGGGACGCCGGCGGGATCGTCCTCGGCAAGACGAACGTTCCCGAGTTCGGCTACCAGGGGATCACCGACAACGCCGTCTTCGGACCGACCAGGAACCCCTGGGACCCGGATCGGACGCCGGGCGGCTCGAGCGGCGGCTCCGGAGCCGCGCTCGCGGCGGGGATGGTTCCGCTCGCGCTCGGCTCCGACGGCGGCGGTTCGATCCGCATCCCGTCGAGTTTCTGCGGTCTGTACGGGATGAAGGCCTCGTTCGGTCGCGTCCCCCTGTTCCCGGAGCACCGCGATCCGGAACTCCCCGGGACGAACGCGTGGGAGTCGGTCGAACACGTCGGACCGATGAGCCGCACGGTCGAGGACAGCGCGCTGCTGCTCGACGTGATAGCCGGTCCCCACCACATGGACCGCCACTCGCTCCCGGACGACGGGACCGATTACCTCGGGGCCGTACGGGAGCCGGACGTCGACGGCCTGACGGTCGCGTACACGCCGGACTGGGGGTACGCCGCCGTCGATCCGTCCGTCCGCGAGATCACCGCGGAGGCCGCGCGGATCTTCGAGGACGAACTCGGCTGTACCGTCGAGCGAGCGACGCCCGTCTTCCCCGACCCCCTGGACGCGTTCACGGCGATCGTCGCGCAGAGCACCGACCTCAAGGAACTGCGGAAGGAACTCCACGAACACAGCGGCGAGATGGAACCGGTCCTGGTCGACATCCTGGAGACGGAGTGGACCGCGACGGACTTCACCGAGGCCTACAAGGTCCGACAGGCGGTGAACGTCGAGATGCGGCGGTTCACGGAGGAGTACGATCTCGTCCTCACGCCGACGCTCGCCGTCCCGCCATTCGAGGTCGGGAGCCCCGGCCCGACCACCATCGACGGCCGCCGGGTCGAGTTGTTCCACTGGCTCTCGTTCACCTTCACGATCAACCTGACCGGACAGCCGGCGGCGACGGTACCGGCGGGGTGGACCGACGACGACCTACCCGTCGGGTTGCAGATCGTCGGCGGTCACCTCGACGACGAACTGGTGCTCGAAGCGTCGGCGGCGTACGAGGAGGCGAACCCGTGGTACGATCGCTACTTCCCGACGGACGCCTGAGGTCGCACCTCGCCTCGAACTGACCCTCGACGGGGCGACCCCGCACACCCGCGATCGCTCTTCGACCGCGCGACGTCCCGTCGCCGCGGACCGGGAACCAGGTGTACCGCGGACGGATTTCGTTTTAAGTTTCGGACCGTCGAACGCGGGTACATGCCACGCCTGCGGACCGTCGGCGGCGAGGGGGTCGATCGGCTCAACGCCATCAGCGACGGCGTATTCGCCATCGTGCTGACGCTGCTCGTCCTCCAGTTCGAGGTCCCCGAGGTCCCCCCGTCGGAACTCGGGGGCGCGCTGCGCGCGATGCGACCGCTGTTCGTCAGCTACCTCCTGAGCTTCTTCGTCGTCGGCGTTTACTGGGTCGTCCACCACAACCTGTTTCGGCTGATCGTCCGACACGACCGCGTCCTCCTGTATCTCAACCTCCTGTTTCTCCTCTCGGTGTCGTTCATGCCGTTCCCGACGGAACTCACCGGAACCTACGGCACGCGCCTCGCGTGGACGCTCTACGCGCTCAACTTCATCGCGATGGGGATCTCCATGACCGCCGTCTGGCAGTACGCCGCGTCGAGCGGGTACGTCGCCGACGAGATCACTCCCCGCGCCGAGCGCCTCCTCACCCTTCGCGGATTGATCAACCCCGCCGTGTTCGCCCTCTCGATCGGCGTCAGCGCGGTGAGCCTCGATGCGGCCTACCTCGTCCCGTTGCTCATCGCCCCCCTCCAGCTGTTCTGGGCGCGGCGGTACGGCTCCCCGGACGAGGAGTGACCGGTGGAGGGGGAGTGACCGGTGGAGCGCTACGGGGCGGAGCGCGTCCCGTCGACGACCGACCACCCACCTCCGCGACCGACTACTCGCCTCCGCGACCGCCCGATCGAACCCGTTCGGAGTAGAAGGACTTTAGGCCCACCTAGACGAAGCGCCGAGCGCCGGCTGTCAGAGCCACGTTACTGCCCTCCGCGAGATCTTTCTTCGCCGGGGCGCACGATAGTAAGAATCATACGGATAGGGGGCGCGTTAATTTTTAGGCCATCCTAAAACCGATACCCTTTTCAGTGTTTTAGGCTAGCCTAAAACGCGTATGCCGGAACACGGAGATACGATACCCGTCGCGGTAGTTTCGAGCGGAGGTGTCCTCGCGTGAGCTACGGCGAGGCGTCGAACGCGCGACTGCTCGACCAGCAGGCGCGCCGGGAGTCCAACGCGCGAACGTACCCGCGGCACCTGCCGCTCGCCATCCGGGAGGCGCGGGGGGTCACCGTCGTCGACATGGACGGCGAGGAGTACTACGACTGTCTCGCGGGCGCGGGGACGCTCGCGCTCGGGCACAACCACCCCGTCGCCGTCGAGGCGATGGAGCGCGTGCTCGAGGAGCGCCGCGCGCTCCACACCCTCGACATCACCACCCCGGCGAAGGAGGCGTTCGTCGATCGGCTCTTCGAGAGCCTCCCCGACGAGTTCGCCGAGCGCGCCCGCGTGCAGTTCTGCGGTCCGGCCGGGACGGACGCGGTCGAGGCCGCCCTCAAGCTCGTGAAGACCGCCACGGGGCGGGAGAGCGTCCTCGCCTTCCGCGGCGGTTACCACGGGATGACCAACGGCGCGCTGGGCCTGATGGGCGACACCGACCCGAAGGAACCCGTCTCCGGGCTCATGCCGGGCGTCCAGCACCTCCCGTATCCCTACGACTACCGCTGTCCGTTCGGGATCGGCGGCGACGAGGGCGCGCGCACCGCTGCGCGCTACGTCGATCGCCTCCTCGACGACCCCGAACGCGGCGTCACCGACCCCGCCGGGGCGGTGGTCGAACTCGTCCAGGGCGAGGGGGGCGCGATCCCCGCGCCGGACGGCTGGACGCGGGAACTCCGCCGGATCACCCGCGAGCACGGCGTCCCGCTCGTCGTCGACGAGATCCAGACCGGCCTCGGGCGGACGGGCGAGCTGTACGCCTTCGAGCACGCGGGCATCACGCCCGACGTGGTCACCCTCTCGAAGGCCGTCGGCGGCGGCCTCCCGCTCGCCGTCGTGGTCTACGACGAGCGCCTCGACGTGTGGGAGCCGGGGGCGCACGCCGGCACCTTCCGCGGCAACCAGCTCGCCATGGCCGCGGGGGAGGCCACGATCGAGTACGTCCTCGAACACGACCTGCACGAGCGCGCGGCCGCGATGGGCGCGCGCCTGCGCGACCGCCTCGACGCCGTCTCCGAGAGGCACGACGCCGTGGGCGACGTGCGCGGTCGCGGGCTGATGCTCGGCGTCGAGTTCGTCGACCCGACCGCCGAACCCGACGGGATCGGGAGCTACCCCGCCGACGGCGACCTCGCGGAGCGGGTGCGGGCGGAGTGCTTCGACCGCGGACTGATCGTCGAACTCGGCGGCCGCCACGGCGCGACCGCCCGCTTCCTCCCGCCGCTGATCGTCACGCGCGAGGACGTGGACGCCATCGCCGACCGGTTCGACGAGGCGGTCGAGGCGGCCGTGGCGACGGAGGTACCCGCATGAGCGGCGTCCCGGCGTACGCCGACGGTCGCACGACCGCCGAAACGCTCTTCCTCGGCGGCGAGGGGAGCGCGGAGAGCTACCGGGCGGCGATGCGCCTCGCCGAAGAGGCCGTCGTCGAGACGGTCGTGGAGGGCGACGCCCCCTACTCCGGCCGCTCGCCGGAGCGACTGCGCGACCGACTCGCGGACCTCGAGTGTCTCCCCGAGGAGGGCGTCGGCTTCGAGCGGACGGTTCGCCAGGTCGCTGACCTCGTGCTCGCGGACTCGGTGAACGTCTCGCACCCGGCCTGCGCCGCCCACCTGCAGTGCCCGCCGCTCGTCCCCTCGCTCGCGGCGGAGGCGATGCTGACCGCGACGAACCAGTCGCTCGACTCCTGGGACCAGAGCCCCGCGGCGTCGGTGCTCGAGGAGCGCTTCGTCGGCCGGCTCGCGGCGCTGTTCGGCTACGGCGAGGACGCCGACGGCGTCTTCACGAGCGGCGGGACGGCGTCCAACTTCCTCGGCCTGCTGCTGGCGCGCAACCGCCACCTCGCCGAGGAGCACGACCGCGACGCACGGCGCGACGGCCTCCCGCCGGAGGCGGCCGACCTCAGAATCCTCTCCTCCGAGGCGGCGCACTTCACGGCGGCGCAGGCCGCCGCCCACCTCGGGCTGGGCGAGCGGGCGGTCGTCGAGGTCGAGACGGACGACGACTTCCGGCTGTCGCCCGCGGCGCTCGACGAGGCGCTCTCCCGCCTCGACGACGACGGCCGGGAGCCGTTCGCGCTCGTCGGCACCGCCGGCACGACGGACTTCGGGAGCGTCGATCCGCTCGACGCGCTGGCGGACCGCGCCGACGAGCGCGGGCTCTGGTTCCACGTCGACGCGGCCTACGGCGGCGCGCTCGCGCTCAGCGACCGCCACCGCGATCGGCTGTCGGGGATCGAGCGGGCGGACTCCCTTGCGGTGGACTTCCACAAGCTGTTCTACCAGCCGATCAGCTGCGGGCTGTTCCTCCTGCGCGACGGCGACGACTACCGCCACGTGGCGCGCAACGCGGCCTACCTCAACCCGGAGGGCGACGACGCGGCGGGCGTCCCGAACCTCGTCTCGAAGTCGACCCAGACCACCCGCCGGTTCGACGCGCTGAAGCCGCTCGTCGCGTTCCGCACGCTCGGCCGCCGACGCCTCGCCGCGCTCGTCGAGCACACCCTCGACCTCGCGACCGAGGTGGCCGCCCGGATCGCGGCCGATCCGGACCTCGAACTGGTGACCGAACCGGCGCTCAACGCCGTCGTCTTCCGCTACGTCCCGTCGTCAGCCGCCGACGGCGGCGACGGCGGTCGGGCCGATCGCATCAACGAGGCGATCCGCGACGCGCTGCTCGCCGAGGGCGACGCCGTGCTCGCGCGCACCGAGGTCGACGGGCGAACCCACCTCAAGTTCACCCTGCTCAACCCGCGGACGACGGTCGAGCACGCGGAGGGGATCCTCAGTCGGGTGACGGCGCTCGGCCGCGACCTCGACGCCGCGGAGGTGGGCCGATGAGCGGCGAGGCCGGAGAGACGACGGGCGCGGGCGAGGAACCGACGACCGCGTCCGGGGCGACGAGCGTCGACGCCGCAGAAGTCGCGCGCGAGGCGACCCGCACCGCCTTCCTCGACTGCTACCTCCGCGAGGCGGGCGGCGAGTTCGTCGCCGCGGAGGGGACGCCGATCGACGCCCCCGAGAGCGGCCTCGTGGCCCGGTGCGCGCTCGACGAACTGGGCGTCGAACTGCTGACGCCGGTGGCCTACCGATCGCCGACGGGTCGCCACCTCTTCGACGGCCCCACCCGCGCGCGCTTCGGCGGCGGCGATCCGGTCGAGTGCGACTATGCGACGCTCGCCGCGCTCGTCGTCCGCGACCTCTCGCTCGCGCGCGACGGCGACGGCGACGAACTGCTCCGCCGCGTGCTCCTCAGCTGCCGGAACGTCGAGCGCTTCGTCGAGGCGCGAAGGGACGACGAGGAGCGCCTCTACGGGCTCGACTTCGACCTGCTCGACGCCGAGCAGTCGCTCGTCTTCGGCCACCTGCTGCACCCCACGCCGAAGAGCCGACAGGGGATGTCCCCCCGCGAGGAGGGGCGCTACGCCCCGGAACTCCGCGGGCGCTTCCCGCTCTACTACGTCCGCGCCGACCCCGACCTCGTCGTCCACGACGCGGCGCGCGACGAGAGCGCCGTCGAGTGGGTGAAGCGCGAACTCCGCGCGGATCCCGAGGTCCCCGACGACTTCGTCGCGGCGCACGTCGAGAGCGGCGACGCGCTCCTCCCGCTGCATCCCTGGCAGGCCCGCCGCCTGCTCGACCGGCCCGCGGTGCGCGAGCTGATCGAGGCGGGGCGGCTCGAACCGCTCGGCGAGGTGGGCCGCGAGTTCGCCCCCACCACGTCGGTGCGCACGCTCTATCACCCCGACGCCTCGTTCATGGCGAAGGGGTCGCTCGACGTGCGCATCACCAACTCCCGGCGGGTGAACAAGCGCCCCGAACTGGACCGCGGGGTCGCCGTCTCAGAGCTGCTGGAGACGGCACTCGGCGACGACCTCGCCCGCGAGTTCCCCGACTTCGACGTGGTGCGCGACCCCGCGTACCTCACCCTCGACGTGGACGACGGACGCGACGCGGGAGGAGGGAACGACGGGGACGGCGCGACCGACGCCCCCGAATCCGGCTTCGAGGTCGTCCTCCGGGAGAACCCCTTCCGGGGGGACGACGCGCGGAACGTCGCGCCGGTCGTCGCGCTCTGCCAGGACCGAATCGGCGAGGGGCGCTCCCGGCTGGGGGCGGTCGTCGCCGCGCTCGCCGACCGAGAGGGCCGGTCGTTCGACGCCGTCGCCGAGGAGTGGTTCCGCCGCTACCTCGCGATCTCGGTGCGCCCGCTGCTCTGGCTCTACCTCGAGCGCGGGATCGGCCTCGAGGCCCACCAGCAGAACAGCCTCCTTCGGCTCGACGACGGCTATCCCGAGGCGTTCTACTACCGCGACAACCAGGGGTACTACTTCCCCGAGGCGAGGTACGACGAGGTGGATCGGCTCCTGCCGGGCGTCGGCGAGCGCGCCGACACGATCTGTCCGGACGCCGTCGCCGACGAGCGGATCCGCTACTACGTCGTGCTGAACAACGCCTTCGGCGTCGCGAACGCGCTCGGCGTGGCGGGCGCGGACGAGCGCCACCTGCTGGCCGCTCTCCGCGAGGAACTGGAGCGGGCGACCGAGTACGACCGTCCCACCTCCTCGCTGGTGACGAGCCTGCTCTCGGAGCCGACGGTGCCGTGCAAGGCGAACCTGCTCACCCGGTTCCACGACATGGACGAACTCGTCGGGTCGCTCGACGACCAGTCGGTGTACGCCGAGATCGAGAACCCGCTCGTGACGGAACCCGAGGTGACCGCCGAATGACCGACCCGCGCGCCACGGTGGCCGCGGCCTACGACTTCCAGCGCCGCGAGGAGGCGATCGGGCGGACGATCTCGTTCCGGCGGGCGGCGCTCGACCGCGACCTCGGGCGGCTCCACGCCTGGCTCAACGAGCCCCACGTCCTGCCGTACTGGCAACTGAACCACCCGCTCCCGCGCTTCCGCGACGCGCTGGTCGAGAAGCTGGCCGACGACCACCTCACGCCGTACGTCGGCTGCCTCGATCACGTCCCGATGAGCTACTGGGAGTCCTACTGGGCGGCAGACGACGCGCTCGCCTCGTACTACGACGCCGACCCGACCGACCAGGGGATCCACCTGCTGATCGGTCCGCCGGAGTACCTCGGGCGGGGGTACGCGATCCCGCTCCTCCGCGCCATGACCGAGTTCCAGTTCACCCACCACGAGACGGACCGGATCGTCACCGAACCGGACGCGCGCAACGAGGCGGCGATCCACTGCTTCGAGCGCTGCGGCTTCGAGCCGGTCCGCGAGTTCCGGTTCGAGGAGGAGGACAAGGACGCGCTCCTGATGGTCTGCGAGCGCGAGCGGTTCGAGGAGGTGCTCGGATGAGCGCCGCCGAACCCGTTCGGGACCTCGTGGGCGTCGGGATCGGCCCGTTCGACCTCGGGCTGGCCGCGCTGCTCGACGGCGCGGACGCCGACGCGGACGCCGTCTTCCTCGACCGGAAGCCCGAGTTCCGCTGGCACGGCGGGATGCTCATCGAGGGGACCACCCTCGAAGTCCCGTTCCTCGCGGACCTCGTGACGCTCGCGGACCCCACCAGCCCCCACAGCTACCTCAACTACCTCCGGGAGCGCGACCGGCTGTACGAGTTCTACTTCTACGAGACGTTCCAGATCCCACGGCGCGAGTACGACGCGTACATGCGGTGGGTCGCCGAGCGCCTCGACTCCTGTCGGTTCTCGCGAGAGGTGACCGCCGTCGAGTACGACGACGAGCGCGAGGTGTTCGAGGTGCGCGCCCGGAACCCCGAGACGGGCGAACGCCACCGCTACCTCGCCCGCGACCTCGTACTCGGCGTGGGGAGCGTCCCCTACGTCCCGGAGGCGTTCCGCGACCTCCCCGACGCCGACGTGTTCCACACGGCGTCCTACCTCGACCGTCGCGAACGCTGCCTGGACGCCGACGCGATCACCGTCGTCGGGTCGGGCCAGAGCGCGGCGGAGGTGTTCCTCGACCTGCTCGAACGCCAGCCCGAGCGCGACTACCGCCTCGACTGGCTCACGCGATCGGACGGCTTCTTCCCGATGGAGTACTCGAAGCTCGGCCTCCAGCACTTCACGCCGGAGTACGCGCGGTACTTCAACTCGCTCCCGCAGGAGACCCGCGACGAGGTGCTCCCCGAGCAGGACCTGCTGTACAAGGGGATCGACCCCGAGACGAACGACCGCATCTACGAGACCCTGTACGAGCACTCGATCGAGCGCGACCCCGACGTGGGCCTGCTGGCGATGACCGAGGTGCGGGGGATCGAGCCGTCGGCCGACGGCCCGCACCGCTACCGCCTCGCCTGCGAGCAGCGCCAGGAGGCGACGCGCTTCGAGCACGGCGCGGACGTCGTCGTCCTGGGCACGGGCTACCACCGGCCGACGCCCGAGTTCCTCGCGCCGCTCGAACCGCGCATCCGCCGCGACGAGCGCGACCGCCTCCGGATCACCGAGGACTACCGCGTCGAACTCGACGACGTGGCCGGGCGGGTGTTCGTCCAGAACGCCGAACTCCACACCCACGGCGTCGGCGCGCCCGACCTCGGCCTCGGCACCTACCGCAACAGCGTCATCGTGGAGCAGCTGCTCGGCGAGGCGGTCTATCCCGTCGACCGGGACACCGTGTTCCAGGACTTCGGCGTCGAGCAGTTCCTGTCAGACTCCCCCGTAGAGGGGCGAACCGACCACCCGATACAGGAGGACTAACCCGAGATGTCAGACGCGCACACGCCCGAGACGGAATCCGACGCACAGATCCCCGAAACCGACGACCCGCTGCCCGAACCACTCGCGGACGCGCTCGACCCCGACGTGTGGGAGACCGTCGGGACGAACCTGCTCGAGAAGATGCTGGCGGAGTTCGCCTACGAGGGGCTGATCGACCCGACCGTCGTCGGACGCGCGGGCGAGGAGGGCGAGGACCAGCACGGGGACGACCGCGACGGGAACGACGACCGCGGCGAGATCCGCACCTACCGCCTGACGCTCGACCGCGCGTCCTACCGCTTCCGCGCCGAGCGTCGGCTGTTCGACGGCTACCGCGTCCTCCCCGGCTCGGTCGAGCGCTACGACGGCGAGTCGTGGGAGTCGGCGACCGATCCCGTCCGGTTCGTCCGCGACGCGCGCGAGCGCATCGGCATGGACGGGATGACGGCCGGCCACCTCGTCCGCGAGTACAACCACACGCTCCTCGCGGACGCCCACATCGAGGCGCGTCGGCGCGAGCGCGAGGCGGACCTCCTCGATCTGAGCTACGCCGAACTGGAGGGCGAGATGGGCGGCCACCCGTGGATCACGTACAACAAGGGCCGCATCGGGTGGAGCTACGACGACTACCGGCGGTACGCCCCCGAGCGCAAGCGGCGCGTGCGCCTCTCGTGGCTCGCCGTCCGGCGCTCGGAGGCGACGTTCGCGGCCGTCTCCGACCTCGACTACGGGACGCTCGTCCGCGAGGAACTGGGAGAGACGTACGACGAGTTCGTCCGGAAACTCGAACGCGCTGGCCGCGATCCCGAGGAGTACTACCTCCTGCCGGTCCACGACTGGCAGTGGGAGAACAGCGTCGTCCAGCTCTTCCCGGCGCAGATCGCGGCGGGTGACATCGTTCCGCTGGGCGAGGGGCCGGACGAGTACCTCCCGATGCAGTCGATTCGGACGTTCGTCAACGTATCGAACCCCGAGAAGCGCAACGTGAAGCTCCCCATGCGCATCCTCAACACGCTCGTCTACCGCGGGTTACCGGGCGAGCGCACCGAGGCCGCGCCGCTCGTCACCGAGTACGTGAAGCGCGTCCGCGACGACGACCCGTTCCTCCGCGAGGAGTGCGAGCTGATCCTGCCGGGCGAGGTGGCGGGGCTCAACTACGACCACCCCGACTTCGCGGCGATCGATGGGTCGCCGTACCAGTACGACGAGTTACTGGGCTGCGTCTGGCGCGAGAGCGTCGAGTCGCTCGTCCGCGACGACGAGCGCCCCGTGACGCTCGCCGCGCTGCTCCACGTGGACGCCGACGGGACGCCCTTCGTCTCGAAGCTCGTCGAGCGGTCGGGCCTCTCCGTCGAGGAGTGGCTCGACGAACTGTTCGGCGTCGTCCTCCCGCCGCTGCTGCACTACCTGTATCGCTACGGGACGGCGTTCTCCCCGCACGGCGAGAACGCCATCCTCGTGCTCGACGACGAGTGCGTCCCGACCCGCCTCGCGGTCAAGGACTTCGTGGACGACGTGAACGTGAGCGAGTATCCGATACCTGAACTCGCCGACCTGCCGCCGGACCTCGACGCCGTGCTCCGGACGGAGCCGCCGGAGGGACTCTGTCAGTTCGTCGTCGCGGGGCTGTTTATCGGCGTCTTCCGCTACCTCTCCGCGATCCTCACCGAACATCACGGCTACGAGGACGCCCGGTTCTGGACGCAGGTCCGGGGAGCGGTCGAGGACTACCAGGCGCGCTTCCCCGAACTGGAGGAGCGATTCGCCCTCTTCGATCTGCTCCGACCGGAGTTCACGAAGCTCTGTCTCAACCGCAACCGGATGCTCGACTACGGCTACGCCGACGCCGACGGCAGGCCCCACGCCTCCGAACACGGGACGGTTCGAAACGCGCTGTACGAGGTCGCGCGCGAGGACTGACCCCGTTGGAATTCGTCGCGGCCGTCGTTTCTCCATCCGCCTTCCTCTCACTCGAAAACACATCACAGCGAGAAACGATGATGGTCTATAACAACACGTGACACAGATTTCGGGGGACTCAAATACGTCCCGCTGAATCCGACGACAATGAGCGAACGAGAGACGTGGTCGACCAACCTGGGGTTCGTGCTCGCGGCGATCGGGAGCGCGGTCGGGTTGGGCAACATCTGGCGGTTCCCGTGGCTCACCGCCGAGAACGGGGGGAGCGCCTTCCTCGTCGTCTACCTCGCGCTGGTCGCGCTGATAGGGGTCCCCGGTCTCGTCGCGGAGTTCGTGATCGGTCGGCGCGGGCACCGCGATCCGGTCGGGGCGTTCCGCGCGCTGTCGGACTCGCGGTGGTGGCCGTTCGTCGGCGTCTACGCCGTCGGGACGACGATGCTCATCCTCACCTTCTACTCCGTCGTCGGCGGGTGGATCCTCCGGTACGCGGTCGGGAGCGTCACCGGGGCGTACTTCGCGGACCCGCAGGCGTACTTCGGCCGGATCGCCTTCGGTCCCGAGGCGGTAGTGGCGCACCTGGCGTTCCTCGCGATCGTCGGCGCGATCATCGCCGCGGGCGTCGGCGACGGCATCGAACGCTCCTCGAAGGCGATGATGCCCGCCATCGCCCTCATGCTCCTCGGGCTGGCGGCGTGGGCGTTCACTCTGCCGGGGGCGGGCGGCGGCTACGAGTTCTTCCTCGCGTTCGACGTCGCGACGCTCCGGAACAACTTCTTCGACGTGCTCGGCCCCGCCGCGGGGCAGGCGCTGTTCACCCTCTCGGTCGGCGCGGGGTCGATGCTGACCTACGCCTCCTACCTCGGGCGCGACGAGTCCCTCCCGGGCGACGCCACCGTCATCGCGGTGGCGAACACGGCGATCGGCGTGCTCACCGGGCTGGTCGTCTTCCCGCTGCTGTTCTCCGCCGGCATCGCGCCGGGCAGCGGCGGCCAGGGGGCGCTGTTCTACGCGCTCGCGGAGGCGTTCGACTCCCTCCCCGCGGGGACGCTCGTCGCGCCGCTGTTCTTCGTCGTCGTCCTGCTCGCCGCAGTGTCGAGCGCGATCAGCATGCTCGAAGCGCCCGTCGCCTACCTCGTCGACGAGCGCGGCGTCGACCGGCGGCCCGCCACGCTCGGCGTCGGCGCGCTCCTCGCGGCGACGGGTTCGCTCACGGCGCTGAACCCCGACCTGTTCGGACTCCTCGCCGGGACGCTCGCGAACCTCGCGCTCACGGTCGGCCTGCTCGCGTTCGTCGTCTTCGTCGGGTGGGTGCTGGGTCGGGACGCGGTCGAGGAGTTCCGCTCCGGGACGGGGCCGACCGTCGGCGCGCTCGCCGACCCGTGGCGCGCGCTCGTCGCCTGGGTGCTGCCCGCGTTCCTCGGGTTCACCCTCCTCACGAACCTCGTCTCGCTGGCGGGGATCTCGCTGGCGTTCGAGTTCAGGCTCGCGCTGACCGCGGGCGCGCTCCTCGTACTGCGGGCGCTCGTCGGAGCGGGGCGCGAGCGATCACCGCTGGTGGACGCTGACTGAGGCGGTGAGGCGGGTCAGTCCGCGGTCGACGCCCCGTCTTCCCTCCCCACGGCCGCCGGGCGGATGCCCCGGAGCGCCGCGGCGAACAGCACCAGCGGCGAGAGGATCCCGAAGAAGTAGTACGGGGCGTATGCCAGCGTTTCGACGCCCGTGACGCCGAGGACGAACACCGCTCCGGCGTGCCACGGGAAGAGCGCGCCGGTGGGCGTCCCGGCGGACTCGATCGCGCTGGAGAGGTCGCTCGATCCGAGGCCGAGTTCGTCGTAGACGTTCCGGAGGGTCATCCCGGGGACGACGATGCTCATGTACTGCTGGGCGGTGAGCGCGTTCGTCGCGAGCGCGCCCACGCCCGTCGCGACGACGAGGCCGCTCGCGCTCTCGATCCCCCGCGAGAGCCGCCGGGCGAGCACCGCGAGCACGCCCGTCGATTCGAGGAGGCCGCCGAGCGAGAGCGCCGCGACGACGACCGCGACGGTCCACGCCGACCCCGAGAGCCCGCCGCTCGCCAGGAGGTCGGTGACGAGTTTCGTCCCCGTCTCCGGCGACGTGCCGGACATGAAGACGGTCCAGGCGTCGACGAACGACCGCCCCTGGAGGAGCACGGTCGTTCCGACGCCGGCGAAGACGCCGGCGAGGAGCGTCGGGAGCGCCGGGACGCCGTAGAGCGCGAGGCCGAAGGTGACGGCGAGCGGGAGGAACGCGAGCGGCGTGATCGCGTACGTCCCCGCGAGGGCGCTCTGGATCCCGGCGACCCGTCCGGCGGGGATCGACCCGCCGAATCCCAGACCGAGGGCGACGTACCCGAGCACGGCGAGGCCGAAGGCGACGGCGGTTCCGGCGCGCATCGCCCGGATGTGCTCGTAGAGGTCGGTGTTGGTGACGGCGGCGGCGAGGTTCGTCGTGTCCGAGAGCGGCGACTGCTTGTCGCCCGCGTACGCCCCCGACAGGATCGCGCCGACGGTCATCGGCGCGGGGATGCCGAGGCCGGATCCGATACCGACGAACGCGACGCCGAGCGTCCCCATCGTGGTCCACGACGACCCGATGGCGAAGGCCACGACCGCGGCCAGCAGCGCCGTCACCGGGAGGAACACCCGCGGCGAGAGCAGTTCGAGGCCGTAGTACATCAGCGAGGGGATCGTCCCGGCGCTGATCCACGTGGCGATGAGCCCGTAGATGACGAACAGGATGAGGATCGCCTGGAGGCCCATCCGCAGGCTCCGGGCGATCCCCTCGTAGAGGTGGTCCCACGACCAGCCGAGGACGTAGCGACCGAGCAGCCCCACGAAGACGATGCTCCACACGAGCGGGACGTGCGGGTCGAGCCCGAGCAGGGCCGACCCGATCCCCAGGAAGGCGACGAGGGCGACCACCGGCAACAGCGCCGCGCCCAGCGACGGGCGGTGGTCCGGGTCGACCTCGTCGTACCGATACGGCGTGAATCGTTCGCGCTCCATCGTCACGGCGTATTACTTTTGGGCATTAAGTGTTTACGAAGTATTCCCAACAAGCATTGCCGGGGGCTACGACGCGATCCCGAGGAGGTACGGCCGGCCCGTCGATCGACGGACGCCGAGGTCGGCCGTGGCACCTCCGGGCAGTACCGACCGCGCGTCCTCGAACCGGTCGGGGGAGACGAACGTTCGCCCGTCGCGTCTGTCGGGATAAACTCACAGTACCAAGCGAGTGATTTTTAGTGGTGTGTTTCGGACTGGCGCGGTATGCAGATGAGCGTCATCGACTGGATCGGGTTGATCGGGCCGTACGTCCTGTTCTTCCTGATGCTGATCGCGTACTACGTGCTCGAGGGACGACGCGAGCGACGGCTCCGGCGGGAGTACGGGGGGGACGATGCAAGGTAGCGGCATCGCGGGGACCGCGGGCACCTGGGTGCTCGTCACGTTCGGCGCGTACCTCGTCGTGCTCGTCGGCATCGGACTCTGGTCCTCCCGATTCATGGACGACGTGGGCGACTACGTCATCGGGGGGCGGCAGATCGGGCCGGTCGTGACCGGCTTCTCGGAGCGCGCCTCCGAGATGAGCGGCTGGCTGACGCTCGGCGTCCCCGCCGACGCGTTCAGCTCGGGGATCATCGCGTTCTACAACGGCCTGGGGATGATCCCCGCCGACCTGCTCGCGTGGGCCGGCATCGCGAAGCGCCTGCGCAAGTACACGGAGATCGTCCGCTCGGTCACGCTCCCCACGTTCTTCGAGACCCGGCTCGGCGACGAGACGGGGTACGTCAAGGGCATCTCGTCGGTCGTGCTGATGCTCTTCGAAGGGGGGTACGTCGGCGCGCAGATCGTCGCCGCGGGCGTCCTGCTCCAGGTGCTCACGGGGGTCGACGACTCGGTCGGCATCCTCGTCGGCGGCGTCATCGTCGTCGGGTACACGATGCTCGGGGGCTACTTCGCCGTCGCGTGGACCGACTACTTCCAGGGCGCGGTCATCCTCGTCGCGTTCATCATCCTGCCGGTGATCGCGTTCACGAACTACGGGCTCCCGTTCGAGGAACTCGCGCGGATGGGCAGCGGGTCGCTCACGAGCGTCACCGCCGGGCTGACCGGATGGGCCGCCGTCTTCGCCATCGTGAGCTACGCCGCGATCGGGCTGGGCGTCCCCGGAAACCCACACATCATGGTGCGGTTCATGGGGATCGACCGCGTGAAGAACGTCCGGCTGGCGGCGCTCGTCGCTCAGCTGTTCATGTTCGTCGCGTACGTCGGCGCGGTGCTGGTGGGGCTGTACGCCCTCGTCGTGTTCGGCCAGGGCGCGAACCTCGGGCAGAACAAGGTGATGCCCCTGCTCACGCTCGAACTCGTCCCCGGCGTCCTCGCGGGTATCATCCTCGCGGCGGCGCTGG